>JAEUJX010000735.1 GCA_016794545.1 Myxococcales bacterium | reverse complement strand
CTCGTGCTCGACAACGAGCTTCCGGTGGAAGCGGCGATGCTGGCGACGCGCGCGCCCGACGAGCTCCTCGACGCGATGGTCCGGGTGTGGCTCGGGATCGGCAAGGCGCTCGCGGCGCGCGGCACGCGCGTGGTGCTCGTGACCGCCGTCCCGCACAACGGCGCGATCAGGAAGCTCGAGCGCGTGCTGTACCTGCGCTCGCAGCACGAGGCGCTGCGCGTCGGGATGCGTGCGACCTGGCAGAGCGACGTCGCGCTCGACCAGCTGCTCGCGGCGCGCGGCGCGTGGCAGATCGTCGTGACCGCCCGGCCGCGCCGCACGGTCGTCGATCGGAGCGGGGAGGACGTGGCGTGGGTCGTGGTTCCCGAGGGCGTGTGGACGGCGCCGGAGCCGTCGCTGCCGGAGCCGAGCGCGACGACGCACGCATTCCCGTCGGGGGCACCGGAGAACCGCGGCGCCGAGCGCGTTCGCGAGCGAAAGCGGGTCGAGAAGATGTGGTCCGATCGGATGCTGTTCAGTCAGCTCGTCGGCTGGACCGACTGGTCGCGCTACTCGGGCCACCACGTCGCGCGGTCGCGCGACGGCAAGACCGTGCTGGGGGTGATCCCGTGAAGCGCCTCCGGCTCGCAGCTCCCGTCCTGGTGATGTACTGGCTGATGCTCCTCGGCGGGCTCGCCCTCTACCAGATCATCCGCATGGACGACGTGCCCCTGCGCGGGCTCTGGATCGGCGCCGTCGTCGGGACCGTGCTCGGACACGTGCTGGCGCTGCGCGACGTGCGCAGCATCGTCGCCGTGATCTGCATCTTCCTCACCGCGTGCTGGATGGCCGCGGTGCTCCCGGCGGAGCTGGTCGACAAGCGGCTGTGGATGGCGTTCGCGCCGGCCTCGCTGTGCGCGTATCTGTCGCTCGGCGATCGCGCGTCGCTCGTCGCGTTCTGGTTCCCGGCCGTGCTGTGGATGCTGTCGGTGCTCGACCGCACAGGCGCGAACGCGACGCCCGATCGCTCCGGCGTGATCCTGCTCGGCGGGATCGCGGTGCTGTTCGTGGTCTACCTGCGCGCCCGCGAGGCGCGGCGGATCCGGCTGTGGAAGGCGGTCGCCATCGAGCCGATCGCCGCGGCGCTGCCCGCCCGGCTCCTGCGCGAGGCGCCCGGCCGCCACGCGGCGCGCGCCGCGTGGACCGTGCTGGTCGGCGGCATCGCCGCGGGCGCGACGATCTGGCTCGCGCCACAGCTGTGGCAGGCGGAGTCGTTCGACGGCGGTCATGTCGCGATCGCGCGGCCGCACGCCGTGTCGGGCCGCCCGTGCTGCCCGGTGAGCTACGACGCACCGGCGGAGCGCGCGCGCGTGAAGGAGTACTTCGACGTCGGGCGCGGCACCGACGAGCTCGAGCAGCCGCAGATCCGCGGCATCGACTGCGACGTCTGCGACGGCGGCGGCGCGTATGCGTACGCGTACGGGGGCTCCGTGCCGTCATACCCGGCGCCGACGCCAACGCCGACGCCGACGCCGTACGGAGGTCCCACCGTCGAGGTGCCCGCGGGGCCGTACGCGATCGAGGCTCCGTACGTGCCGCCGAGCCGCACGTACTCGTACCAGGGCCACGGGCACGGAGAGGGGCCGGCGCCGTCCGCGCCGGGCTCGACCGCCCAGCTGCCCAGCACCGGGTGGGGACCGCCCGACACCGGGTGGGGATCGCCGGGCTCCTCGCCGGCACCGTCGACGACGTCGCCCGCACCGGCGTCGCCGGCCGTCCCGGGGCAGCCGAGGCCGCAGATCACGCCGCCGGCGCCTGTCGCGCCGTCGCCGGCTCCGCTGGTCGCGCAGCCGCCGCCCCCACCGGTCGCGCCGACGCCGGCGCCGCCGGCCGCTCCACCGGTGGATGACCACGCGATCCCGCCTCCCTCACCGCCGCCGGCCGTCGCGACGACGCCACAGGCGTCGGGGCCACCGCCGGTCGCGCACGCGAGCACGATCGAGCGCCAGGCCCGCGCGGACGCCGCGGGGCCGTCGGTCGTGACGTGGCTCGCGGTGCTCGCCGCGGCCGCGCTGCTGGTGCAGCTGATCGTGCTCGCGCTGCGCCCGCTGCGCCGCGCCCTCGTGGTGCGCCACCTGCGGCGTCCGTTCTGGAAGGAGACCGTCGACCAGCAGGTGTCGAACTCGTGGCAGCTCGCGCTCGTCGGTCTGCGCGACGCGGGCTGGCGCGCGACCGACGACGAGTCGCCGCGCGAGCTGGCGAGGCGCGTCGGGATCGATGGCGTCGAGCAGTGCGCGACGATCCTCGAGCGCGCGCGGCACGGCCTCGGCGTCGACGCGGACGACCTCGCGGAGATGGGACGCCAGGCGGACGTCGCGTACGCCGCCGCGCGAGCGCGCCTCGGGCTCGGCGCGCGGGCGGTCTCGCACCTCCGCTGGCCGCTGGCGTAGCTCGGTTCGGCCGGGCCGCGCGGTAGAGTGGGTCCATGACCCGCTCGTTCGCACTGGTGCTCGCTCTCGCCGCCGCAGGTCCCTTCGTTCCGTCCTCCGCGGAGGCCGGCGCCTGCGCGCGCCCGGAGATCCCGACGGCGCCGCTGACCGCCGACGGCACCAAGCTCGCGAAGGGCGGCGGTGTCGTCATGCAGATGGAGGACGCGGCGAAGGCGCCCACGTGGACATTCACCGGCAAGTCGAAGGCGAAGGCGAAGGTCCGCGTGATCGGACCGGGCCTCGCGGTGTACGAGCCGCCGGCGGGCGGTGTGTGGTCGCTGCAGGACGGGAAGGGCAAGACGTCGATCAAGGTCGAGGTGGGCCCCGATGCGAGGGCGCCCGCGGCGCCGGTGGTGCGGACGGTGCAGTACCGCTCGGCGAACAGCCGGCGTGGGACCTATCAGAACGTGAATGCGGAGGTGACCGGCCAGCCGCCGGATGGCGTCGTCGCGCTGCTCGCGTACGACAAGAAGGGCGGGGTGCTGTCGTGGGGCAAGATCAACCGCGGCGACCCCGCCGCGAAGACGACCACGATCGCGCTGTGGTTCAGCGGCAGCTGCACGGTGCTCCCGAACGGGACGCGCGCGATCGGGCCCGATCAGAAGATCAAGCTCGCGTGGCTCGACGCATCGGGCCAGGTGTCGCCGATGGTCGCCGCGACCGTCGTGAACGCGAGCCCGAAGGGCAGCGGTCCGAGCATGGGGATCCAATGAATCAGCGCGTCGTGATGTACAGGTCGTAGCTGCCGCCGCGGTTGCTCGCGAAGACCAGCGTACGGCCGTCGGGGGACAGCCACGGATCCTCCTCGGAGAAGGCGGTGTTGAGCTCGACGATCGGGACCGGCGTGTCCCACGGATCGCTCGGGGACGTGCGCGTTGTCATGTAGAGGTCGCGGCCGCCCGGGCCGTCGCCCGACAGGATCATCAGCGTGTCTCCGGGCGTGAGCGTCGGCTCGGTCTCGGTGCCCGAGGTCTGCAGCTCCGCGACGAGCACGGGCATCGCCCAGGCTGCCGTGCGCGACGCGCGGGTCGTACGGAACAGGTCGAGCGTACCGGTCCTCACGGAGCTCAGATACAGCACGAGCGCGCCGGTCGTGAACGTGGTCGGCGTGACATCGTCGGTTGCGCTCGCCAGCTCGCCGAGGCGCACCGGGTTGCCAAACGGCTGGCCGCGGTTCTGTCGCGCCGACACGTAGACGTCGTAGCCGCCGGCGCCGCCGAGCCGGTTGCTCGAGAAGTACAGCTCGAGCCCGTCGGGGCTGACCTCGCACGTCGTCTCGGAGGCGGTGGCGCTGTTGACCGCGTCGATCGGGACTGGCATGGGCCACGGCGCGGCGACGCTGGCGCGCGTGGACCCGTAGATGTCGCCGTTGAGGTTGAAGTAGACCTCGAGCAGATCGGCGGTCAGCGTCGGATCGTCCTCGGCGCCGCCGATGCTGATCTCCGTGATGGGTGTGATGTTGCCCCAGGGTCCGAGTGGCACGGCCATGTCGACGGGCGCGTCCGACGTATCACGCGGCGCATCCGCTCGCGCATCGCCGGGAGCGCTGCCCGAGGGCACCGAAAACCCGCAGCCCGCGAGGGCGACGGCGAGCGCGCACGGGCTTCGCACCCCGCGAGCTTACCCGCGGCACGGGGCGCCGAGGGGCTGGCGAACGCCGGTGTGGAGCGAGGCCGGTCCTCAGCCGCGCGGGAACGGCAGGAACGCGCGGACACGGCGCCGATAGGCCGCGTAGGGGGCGCCGAGGCTCGCCACCAGACCGCGCTCCTCGAGCGCGACGCCGACGAGGATGTAGACCGTCATCCCGAGCGAGAACACGAGGTGCCCGACGGTCATGACCGGCACGGCCCACAACCAGATCAGCACGCCGAGCATCATCGGGTGCCGCACGCGCGTGTAGATCCAGCGCTCGACGAACGGCACGGGCGTGTACGGCACCCCGCGGGCATACAGCCAGACCTGGCGCAGCCCGAACAGGTCGAAGTGATCGGTCAGGAACGTCGACCACACGACCAGCGCGACGGCGGCACCGGCGACGAGCCAGGACACGGCCGCGGGCACCGCGAGGCTCCACACGACGTCGGGCATCGCGCGCCACTGCCAGATCGCGAGCGCGAGCGTCGCGTTCGCGACCACGACGTAGGTGGAGCGCTCGAGCTCCGGCGGGAGGTGCCGCTTGACCGCCGGCCGGGCGAGGATGCTGTGCGTCGCGCCGAACAGCGCGACGAGCCCGAGGTCGATCGCGAGCGCGGCCCCCGTCGCGGTCCCCGGCCCCTCGTCGATGCCGCGGACCACCCCGATGTTCCCCGCGAACAGGAACAGGGCCGTGAACGTCACGAGGAAGCTCGCGTACGCGAGGATCCCGTATCCCAGCACGACGGCGCGCCGCACGTCCGCAGCGTACAATGGGTCGCCGTGTTCTGGCTGATCACCATGCTCGCGACGCTCGGGGTCGGCGGCGGCGCGCTGTTCGCCACGCTGAACCGCATGGGCGCGAACCTCGAGAAGCTGTTCGACTCCGCGCCGGAGCTCGACGAGGGTCGGTTCGCCGAGGGCGTGTTCGGCAAGATCTCCGGCGTGATGGGCGCGCGCGGCACGCTCGCGACGGTGCCCGGGCTCGGCGTGCCCTGCGCGCTCTACGAGCTCGTCGTGTACTCGATGCACGACGATCGCAACGGCGGCGGATGGCGGGTGGTGCACCGCGATCTGGTCGGCGGCGACCTCGAGGTCGCGGTCGGCAACACCATCGTGCGCGTCGCGCCGCGCGACCTCTACCTCGTGCGCGCCCCGAGCCACGACGCGAACAGCGACCTCCGCGCGCACCCCGCGTCTGGCCCGCACCAGTCGAGGGTGCGTTACGTGCCCGCGGGTGCGACCGTGCAGCTGGTCGGCACGCTGACGCGCGAGGTCGACGCGGATCCTGCCGCGCAGCGCGACTATCGCGAGATCGCGACGCGCTACCGGCTCGTCGGAAGTCGCCGGCAGCCCGTCGTGCTCGCCGCGAACGACGCGTGATCGGCGCGGCTCAGGCGAGCGCGACGGTGACGGTCTGCGCGGCGGCGTCGAACGCGGTCGCGAACTGCGCGAGCGGCGCCGTCGCCGGACCGCGCGTCACCCCGCCGCCGAGGTCGAACGTCGAGCCGTGGCACGGGCACTCGACCTGCTCGCGCAGCGCGGAGTAGCGCACCGTGCAACCGGTGTGCGTGCACACCGCGGACAGCGCGAGGAACGAGTCCTCGGTCAGCCGGATCACGAGCAGCCGGCGGTTCTCGAACACGACGAGCTTCGCGCCATCGACGCTCCGCAGCGCCGCGTTGTCGGGGTGCGCGAGATCGAGGCACAGCGATGGTCCGCAGCGCTCGAACGCCGGCCCGCTCGGCGGCGGGACGTCGCTGCCGGCGCTCGCGCCCGCGTCGGGGCTGGGGCCGCTGCCGGCGCCGGCGGGAGGTTCGGGATCCTCGAGCGGGATCCGGCACCCGGCGAGGCCCGCGACCAGCGCGGCGGCCATGCCGCGGAGGACGTAGCGGCGCGGGAGGTCGACGACCGGGAGGTGAACGCGGCGGGGCATCACGAGGAAGAGGAGGGCAGGCGCACGAGGTCGCATCCGCACAAGTGCCTGTCCTGCCGCCGATTGCCGTGGTCGGACCGCGCCGCTCCACGCACTCTCGATCCCATGCGCGTGCTCGTCGCGGTCGCCATCGTCGGGGTGCTGTGCGGCAGCGTGGTCGCGGACCGGCGCGAGCCGGTGACCCTGAAGCTCGGCACGCTCGCGATCGATGGCAGCCGCTACATGAAGGACATCCTCGCGCTCGGCGCGGAGATCGAGCGGCGCACGCGCGGTCGCGTCACGCTGGCGTGGAGCTCCGGCGGACAGCTCGGCGAGGAGACCGAGATGGTGGCGAAGATCGCGCGTGGCAAGCTCGACGGCGGTGGGTTCTCCGAGACCGGCCTCGTCGCGCTCGTGCCCGAGATGGCCGCGTGGGGCGCGCCGGGCATGTTCCGCGACGCGGCCGAGGTCGATCGCGCGACCGCCGCGCTCGGCGACGAGGTGCGCGCGCTGTTCGCGAAGCGCGACCTGCAGTTCGTGATGTGGGCCGACCTCGGGTTCGCGCAGCTGTTCGCGATGGAGCCGGCGAAGACGCTCGCCGAGGCGGTCGAGGCCGCGGCACCGTGGCTGAGCGCGCCGCTCGACGGTGCGCTCGCGCTCGCGATCGGGAGCGGCAAGGCGCGCGCGTGGGCGGTGCCGCCGCTCTACCAGCTCGCGATCACCGGGGCGAAGGCGCGGTTCATGACGAACCTGCGCTATCGCTATGTCATCGGCGGGCTCGTGATCTCGGCGAAGGCGTGGGCGCGCCTCGCGCCGAACGATCGCCAGATCGTGGCCGAGACGTGTCGCGCGTGGGAGCCCCGGCTGCGCGCGAGCTGGCGAACGGAGACCGAGCGCGGCATCGCGGTGCTCGCGAAGTCCGGCGTGGTCATGCGCACGGCGCCCGAAACACAGCTCTCCGCGTTCACGGCCGAGCTCGGCGCGCGCGCGCCGGCGTCGCCGCTGCGCGACGCGATCCGAGCGGCGCTGCGGTGATCACGGCTGCGCGGCGTCCTTCTCGGGCGCGCACGTCGAGACGCCGGCGCCGGTGATCCGCCACGGCAGGTTCTGGCGGACGGTGTCGAACTGGCCGGTGGCCGGATCGAGCACGCGCACCGTCGAGTTGTTGAAGCCGCTGTCGTCGAACGTGGTGACGAAGATGTAGAACTTGCCGCCCCAGCGCGCGAACGCATAGGCGTTGACGTCGCCGAGCGGGGCGTCGCCGAGCATCCAGCGCGGTCCGAGCGCGCCCCCCGAGCCGCGGTCGATCTCCTGCACGAACGCGACGCCGGCCGACTGCGGATAGAACCCGTAGAGCCGCGCGTCGCTGCCGCCGGTGAGCTCGGGGTTCGGGTTGTTCGCGGCCTCGATGCGCCCGACGGGCCGCGGGATCACGTCGCGCGCGGTGTCGATCGCGGACAGCGCGTTCGAGGAGTCGTCGGCCGCGATGTACAGCTTCTCGGTGTCGGCGCCCGGGGTGTCGGTCGCGAACCCCATCCCGAAGTTGCGCGCACCGGCCGAGCCGGGCCGGAAGCTCGAGGCCTCGCACCGCGCGTCCTGGATGTCGACCTTGAACAGCTCGCCGTCCTCGTAGAGCACCCACGCGATGCCGTCGCGATCGACGCTCATCGAGAACGGGCTGCCGGACCGCTCGCAGTCCAGCGTGCCGACCAGCTTGAACGGATCGCCGGGGAGGAGGCGCGGATCGAAGCTGAGGAGGTGGTTCGACGAGTCGACGACGTAGATCAGCTTGACCGCCTCGTCGTTGCACGTGCCCTTGCACCGGCCGCGCTCGCAGCCGGTGCGGCACGCCCGCAGCGCGCGGCCGAGCTTGCCCTCGGGCTCGCACGCGACCACGTCGCTCCCGACGCAGACGCGCGGGGTGCGCGGATCGCACGGCGGGTCCTCGCTCACCATCGTCGGGACCTTCTTCGACGCGGCGCGCTCCTCGCTCTTGCCGCACGCGGCGACGAGCAGGATCAGCCACGGCCAGAGGCGCATGAGCCGAGTATGACGCGGCGAACCCGCCCGTGCGATGCTTGACGCGTGCTGCCTCCCGGTCCCGACACCAGACCGATCCTCCAGATGGTGCGCTGGCTCCGCGAGCCGCTGCCGATGCTGCAGGACCTCTCGGCGCGCTACGGCGTCGCGTTCTCGGTGCGCGTGCCGCGGATGGAGCAGCCGATGGTGTTCTTCTCCGATCCTGCCGCGGTGAAGCAGATCTGGGCCGGCGATCCGGAGGTGTTCCGCGCCGGCGAGGCGAACGTGATCCTGAAGTCCTCGCTCGGCGGCAACTCGATCCTGCTCCTCGATGGCGAGCGTCACCTGCGCGAGCGCCGGCTCATGCTGCCGCCGTTCCACGGCGAGCGCATGAAGGCATACGGCATCGCGATGCGCGACGCGGCGGCGCGCGAGGTGGCGCGGTGGCCGGTCGGCAAGGAGTTCCCGATCCAGCACCCGATGCAGGGCATCACGCTCGACGTGATCATGCGGACGATCTTCGGCGTCGAGGACGAGGCGCGGCTCGCACCGCTGCGCGAGGCGCTCGTGCGGTGGACCACGCTGGCGACGTCGCGGCTCGGCACGGCCCTGCTCCTGCTCACTCCGCCGGAGCACGCGCCGAAGATCCAGCAGCTGGCGTCGAAGGGGCTCGGCCGCCTGCTGCCGTGGGCGTCGATCGTCAAGGCGATGGAGGACACCGACCGTGTCGTGCGCGAGCTGATCGCGCGGCGCCGGCGCGAAGGCACCGAGGGGCGCGAGGACATCCTGTCGATGCTGCTCGACGCGCGCGACGAGCGAGGCCAGCGCATGACCGACGACGAGCTCCGCGACGAGATGCTCACGCTCCTGGTCGCGGGTCACGAGACCACCGCGACGACGCTCGCGTGGACGATCCACCACCTGCTCTCGAATCCGGCCTGGTACGCGCGCGTGCGCGCCGAGGTCGCCGAGGTCGCGGGCGGCGGGCTCATCGAGCCCGACCAGGTCGACAAGCTCGTCCTGCTCGACGCCGCGATCAAAGAGACGCTGCGGCTCACGCCGATCATCCCGCTCGTCGCGCGACACCTGAAGAAGCCGTCGACGATCGGCGGCTTCGAGCTGCCGGCGGGGGCGGTCGCCGCGGCGTGCATCTACCTCGTGCACCACCGCCCCGATCTGTGGCCGGAGCCGGAGCGGTTCGACCCGGGGCGGTTCGTCGGCAAGAAGCCCGACCCGACGCACTACTTCCCGTTCGGCGGTGGCACGCGGCGCTGCCTCGGGATGGCGTTCGCCACCTACGAGATGCGGATCGTCCTCGCGACGATCCTGGCGCGGGTCGAGCTCGCGGCGGCGCCGGGGACGCCGGTCAAGCTCGTCCGCCGCGGCATCACGCTCGCGCCGTCGGGCGGGATGCCCATCGTCGTCACGGCGCGGCGCTGATCCCGCAGCGCTCCTCGAGCACGCGGATGCGTGCGTCCTGCGCCTGGAGCGCGGCGATCGATGCGGAGAGCAGCGAGTACAGATCGACGGTGCGGCCGTCGGGCGAGACGAACTCCGCTCCGGCGGCGTCCTGGGTCAGGAAGCCGAGCCGCGGCTGCCCGCCGTCCTGATCCGTGTAGCGGAACCGCGCGAGCCGGAGTGACTCGACCTGGCGCGCGACGGCGCGGACGTCGGCCTCGCTCAGGTACCGGATGTCCGTCTTGAGCTGCGCCGTGGATCGGGTGAGGCACTTGCCCGGCGTCTCGGCGACGCAGACGTAGTAGTCCGACACGGCCGCGCGGCCGTCGCCACAGGCCGTCTCGACGTAACAGCTGGGGGACGTCGCGGTGCAGCGATCGCCGCGCTTCACGCCGAGCGAGGCACAGCGCGCGAGCCCCCGGGTCGATGCGGGTTGCCCCTCACACGGGTTCCGGGCCACCGGGTGCGTCAGCGAGCAGTCGCTCGTGTACGTGAGCTTCGCCGCGGGTTTCGGCGGAGGCTTGGCCGGGGCGGCGTCGGTCCCGGAGCAGGCGGCGAGGGCACTCGCGAGGAGGAGGGGCGTTGCGCGCATCCCCGGTTATCCCGCGCTCGCGTTGCGATCGGCAACACGAGGCCCCAGGGCAGGAGGCAGCGGTCGACGTAACCTCGCGAGACGACACGCGTGAATCGTCCGCGGATCGAGCACGGCACGTGCTATTTCCCGCGCCGTGGTCCGCCGCCGCCTCGCCGTCCTCTCGCTCGTCGCCCTCGCGGCCTGCCCGGCCGCGGACGATCCGAACCTCGACGGGGGCGGCGGCGATTGCAACCCGGCGGTCGAGGTCTGCGAGGACCCGGTGCCGTCGACCTGCGAGTCGTACACGCCGCACGGCGAGCTCTCGCTGTGCACGCGGACCAGCACGGACTCGTACACCGTCTCGGTGAAGTACACCGGCGCCGGCAAGCTCGCGCTCGACCGGAGCGAGGTCCGCCTGCAGAGCACGCCGCTCGACGCGAGCGCGAAGTTCGACGCCGCGACGCAGACGTTCACGTTCCACGAGAAGGGCGTGCCGCCGTCGAAGTACAGCTTCCTGTTCCGCCTCCAGACCGACGGCGGCCAGGTGCTCCGCCCGCTGTTCGTGCCGCTGTGGATCGGCAGCGGCGTCGAGTACGCGCAGTTCTCGTGGCGCGACTCGATCATGTACCAGATCTTCACCGACAGGTTCTTCGACGGGAATCCGCTCAACAACATCAACAACTCGGTCGGCGACCTCGCGCGCGTGACCGATGCGCGCAGCCAGTGGCAGGGCGGCGACTTCGCCGGCATCACGCAGAAGATCAAGGACGGCTACTTCGAGGCGATGGGCATCAACACGCTGTGGATCAGCTCGCCGATCATCAACTCCCACAACTCGCAGCCGGCGGTGGGGCTCAGCGACACCCGGCGGTTCTCCAGCTACCACTCGTACCACCCGGTCGCGACCGGCTACACGCACACCGAGCACTACGGCTACGCCACGCCGATCGAGCCGGCGTTCGGCACCGCCGACGAGCTGCGCGAGATGGTCAACGAGGCGCACGCGCGCGGGATCCGCGTCATCACCGACTTCGTCGCGAACCACGTGCAGAAGGAGTCGCGGCTCTACCAGATGCACCCGGAGTGGTTCTTCCCGTACAACGCCTGCGACAATCGCTGGGACGAGGCGCGCATCGGCTGCTGGTTCACCACCGACATGCCAGACTTCGACTACGGCGGCAACGATGCGGCGGTGAAGGCCGTCGTCGATCACGCGGTCTGGCAGGTCCACGAGTTCGACATCGACGGCTTCCGCGCCGACGCGCTGAAGCACATGGACGACAAGTTCGTGCGCGCGCTCAAGGCCGCCGTGATCGCCGACGTCGAGACCACGGTCACGAACCACGACCTCTCCGACGAAGCGGCCGTGTTCTACATGGTGGGCGAGTCGCTCGGCGGCTGGGCTCGCTACCACGTCCGCAAGGACATGGTGCAGGGCCAGGTCGACGAGGGCTACTACTACAACGCGAAGAACTCGCTGCTCGCGTTCACCGCGAGCATGCGCGATCTCGCGAACTTCTCGATCCCCAACGACACCGCGTACCTGACGAGCCAGCCGACGATGGGCCAGGCCGGCGGCTACCCCGGCGCGGTGATGGGCAACTTCTTCGGCAACCACGATCAGGTGCGCGCGCTGACCGAGGCGCAGAGCACCGGCGGCGGTTACGAGCGCCTGCGCCTGGCCCAGACCTACCTGTTCACGTCGCCGATGAACGTGCCGATGCTCTACCAGGGCGACGACATCGGCACGACCGGCGGCATCGATCCCGACAACCGCAAGATGCAGCGCTTCACCGGCCTCTCCGCCGAGGAGCAGAAGTCGCTGACCAACGCGCAGCGCGCCGGCAGGGCCCGCGCGCAGCACCCGGCGCTGCGGCGCGGCTCGCGCACGAACGTCCTCGTCGAGGATTGGTTCTGGGTCTACAAGGTCAGCGACGGCACCGAGGACGTCTACGTCGCGATCAACCGCGACAACACGAAGCTGTGGTCGCCGCCGGCGGGCTACGTCGACGTGCTCGGCAACTGCGCGGGCGGCGCGGTGCCGATCCTGTCGAGCTGCATCTTCGTCAAGCAGTAGGGTACGTTCGCCAGATGAGCGAGGCCGCACATCGTCTGCGTTCCGTGGTGGTCGAGCGAGCGCTGCACGGCCCCGGACGATCGAAGGGCGACGCGCGCCGCGCGGCGTTCGACAACGATCAGAAGCGCGTGCCCGAGGGCGCCCGTCCGCTGATCGACAAGGTCGCGCGCCACGCCTACAAGGTCACCGACGAGGACGTCGCCGCCGCGAAGGTCGCCGGCCTCTCCGAGGACGAGATCTTCGAGCTCTGCGTGTGCACCGCGCTCGGCCAGGCCACGCGCCAGCTCGACTCCGCGCTCGCGGCGCTCGACGAGGCGGTGCGCTCGTGAGGCTGGAGGTGCTGAACAGCGGGCACACGCTCCGCAAGAAGGCGCTGTTCGCGATGATCCGCGTGATGTCGCGGCACCCGGTGCCCGATGTCGTGAAGACGCTGACCTACCGCCCCGAGTTCTTCGGCGCGCACATGAACCCGGTGTTCCAGGAGATCATGCGCGGTCCCTCAGACTGGTCGGTCGGCGAGCGCGAGCTGATGGCCGCCTTCGTCTCGAAGACCAACGAGTGCGAGTTTTGAACGGCCGCCCACGGCGCGGTCGCGTCGAAGGTGCTCGGTGAAGCCACGGTCCAGGCCGCGCTCGCGGATCTCGACAAGGCGGTGCTCTCTCCGCAGCTGCGCGCGACGCTCGCGCTGCTCCGCAAGGTGACAAGACAGCACGAAGCCGTCACCGCGGCGGACATGAAGGCCCTCCTCGCGCTGGGCCTCTCGCGCCCGCAGATCGAGGACGCCCTGCTCGTCGGCTATGCGTTCAACGTGATCACGCGGCTCGCCGACGCGTTCCACTTCCACGTCGGCCCGCGCGCCGCGTTCGACGTGAGCGCGAAGATGCTGCTGACGCGCGGCTACCTGCTGTGAGGCAGGGACGGTCTCAACTTGCTCAACTTGAGATCGGCAAGTCACCGAACTCACTAGGCCGGGAGGGCCGGACTCAACGTCCTCGGCGCGGCAGCCAACAGAACCCCGCCGCATGGCGCACTGCGCTCGAGCGAGCCGTCGCCGGCGACGCCGAGTCATCACGGAGCAACTTCAGTTCGTCCCCGTGGGCCTACTGATTTCGCGAGGTTCCACGCCGCAAGTTGTCCAAGTTGAGACCGTCCCTCTTTCAATGCGCCAGCGCAGCGGGGCCGGCGCCGTGCGCCTCCCCGAAGAACAGCCGGCCGTCGCGCAGCGTGGTGTCGCGCAGCGTGACGGACAGCGCCTCGGCGAGCGTGTCGACGACGTGGACGGTCAGCTTGTCGCGCACGTCCTTCGGCAGATCGTCGAGGTCGGCCTCGTTGTCGCGCGGGATCACGATGTGCGTGATGCCGGAGCGGACGGCGCCGAGCACCTTCTCCTTGAGCCCGCCGATCGGGAGCACGCGGCCGGAGAGCGTGATCTCGCCGGTCATCGCGACGTCGTGGCGTGCAGGGCGGCCGGAGAGGGCGGAGACCATGGCGGTCGCCATCGCGATGCCGGCGGACGGGCCGTCCTTCGGGATCGCGCCCGCCGGCACGTGCACGTGGACGTCGCGCTCGAACACGCGGTCGTCGATCGACAGCCAGTCGGCGTGGGAGCGCGCGAACGTCCACGCGGCGCGCGCCGACTCTTTCATCACGTCGCCGAGCTGGCCGGTGAGGATCAGGTCGCCCTTGCCGCGCATCGGGGCGGCCTCGACGAACATGATGTCGCCGCCGGCGGGCGTGTAGTACATGCCCGTCGCGATGCCGATCTGGTCCTCGCGGTTCGCCTTCTCCGGGTGCACGCGCGGCCGGCCGAGCAGCGGGCGCACGTCGCCCGCGTCGAGCGTCACCTTCTCGACCTCGCGCGCCGCGATCCGGCGCGTCACCTTGCGGGCGAGGCGGCCGAGCTCGCGCTCGAGCTGACGCACGCCGGCCTCGCGCGTGAACGAGCTGATCACGGCGCGGATCGCGTCGTCGGTGATCTCGAGCTGGTCGCGCGTCAGGCCGGCATCGGTGAGCGCGCGGCCGAGCAGGTAGTCCTTCGCGATGGCGAGCTTCTCGCGCTCGGTGTAGCCGGCGAAGTCGACGACCTCCATGCGGTCGAGCAGCGGACCGGGGATGTTCTGCACGAAGTTCGCGGTCGCGATGAACATCACCTCCGATAGATCGAACGGCACGCCGAGGTAGTGATCCGTGAACGAGTCGTTCTGCGCCGGGTCGAGCACCTCGAGCAGCGCGCTCGCCGGATCACCCTGGTAGCTGACGCCGAGCTTGTCGACCTCGTCGAGCAGGAACACGGGGTTCTTGCTGCCCGCCTGCTTCATGCCCTGCAGGATGCGTCCGGGCAGCGCGCCGATGTACGTGCGCCGGTGGCCGCGGATGTCGGCCTCGTCGCGTGCGCCCCCGAGCGCGATGCGGACGTACTTGCGTCCCATCGCCCGCGCGATCGACTTCGCGATCGACGTCTTGCCGACACCGGGCGGGCCCGTGAACAGCAGGATGCGGCCCTTCTTGCCCTGGCCCTTCACCATCTGGTGCACGGCGAGGAACTCGAGCACGCGGTCCTTCACATCTGCGAGGCCGTGGTGATCCTCGTCGAGGATCTTCGCCGCCTCTGCGACGTCGAGCTTCTCGTCATCGCGCGTCCCCCACGGCAGCTCGGCCACCGTCTCGAGGTACGTGCGGATCATCTGCGACTCCATCGACTGCGACCCCGCACGCGCCAGGCGCGCGAGCTCGCGGTCGACCTCCTTGCGCGCCTCGGGCGGCAGCGGGTGCTGGTCGAGCTTCGCCTTGAGCTCGTCGAGCGCGGCCTCTCCCGCCGCGTCACCCTCGCCGAGCTCCTTCTGGATCGCGCGCAGCTGCTCGCGCAGGTACGCCTCGCGCTGCCGGCCCCCGATCTCCTCCTTGACCTTGCTCTGGATGTCCTCCTGCGCCGACATCACGTCGATCTGCTTCTGCACGTGCACCAGCACGCGGCGCAGCCGGTCCTCGACGGCGAAGGTCTCGAGCAGCGCCTGGAGCTCGACCACGGGGACGTCGAGGTAGCCCGCGACGAGATCCGCGAGCTGCCCGGCGCCGGTGATCTGCGCGATCATCGCGAGGGCCGCGTCCTCCGGCAGGCCGCGCTTCACCGCGAGCGCACCGCTCTTCTCGCGGACCTCGCGGTGCAGCGCGAGGAACGTCGGATCCTTCGGATTGACCGGCTCGAGATCGGACTGCGGCGCGAACGTCGCCTGCAGGTAGCCATCGTGGGGTACCACGCGCACCGCGGCGGCGCGCTCGACGCCCTCGAGCACGAGGCGCACGACGTTGCCCGCGCGCTGGACGTTGCTGACGCGCGCGATCGTTCCGACCGCATGGAGCCCGTCCGGGCCCACGTCCTCGGAGTCATGCTTCTGGGCGAGCACGAGCACGCGATGCTCGGGGTCGCGCATCGCCGCCTCGATCGCGCGCAGCGTCTGGGCGCGCCCTGCCGTGATGGGCAGGGTCACCCCCGGGAACAGCACACCGTTTCGCATCGCGAGCACGGGCAGGGTCTTGGACATGATCGTGAACGTCGGCACGTCGAGACCCCCTCGCAACCTGGCCGAAAGACTCGCCCGCGCCTCGCCGATCTGTGAACGCCACGCTTCACCGACATCGGAGCCGTCTCGTGGTCTCGCGCGGTTGGCCCATGGCACGCGCGATGCGAGGAACCCCGACGATGACGCGGATCGGGGCGCTGATCATGCTTGGAATAGTCGGCTGCGGCGGCTCGGGGAAGAAGCACACCGAGGAGCCGGAGGACCCAGCGGCGGCGGCGCGGCGGAAGCGCGAGGCCGAGATCGAGGCGATGAAGCCGGAGTCGCCGTACCAGGTGCGCGAGACCCGCACCTACCAGCCGACCGAGCGCTGCGGTCAGGGACCGTGGAAGTTCGACGCGAGCTCGCTGAAGGCGAAGTACGGCGAGAAGCTGCGCGTCTACGCGTGCGGCAAGCACGCGATGAAGGGCAACTACCGGATGACGACGACGCGCAGCTACGGTTCGCCGTCGAGCGACGAGTCGGCGTTCGGGTTCTCGCACGATAACGACGCGTGCAAGGTGAAGGGCGGCACGGTCGTCGCGGCGGGCCCGGGAGGCGGCGGTGGTGGCGGCGGCACGACCGGCACCCCCGGCAAGGGCGGCGGTGGCGCCACGTCCGCGGCGCCGGCGACGGTCGAGCCGCGCACGCTCGTCGCGGGCGAGGGCATTCCGAAGGACTGCTGGAAGAGCAGCGTGATCGACATGACCTGGTACTCGAGCGAGGAGTCGGTGCCGCTCGAAGGGAAGATCCAGCTCGTGGTGTGGACCGACGAGCCGAGCGACCTCGAGGGCCTGGTGTTCGTCGTCGAGCAGTGGGGCGTGCGCACCGACATGACGCGCGAGGGCTGGAAGGCATATCGCGACGCCGACAGGGCCTACTGGGATGCGTACCGCGCGCACCTCGACGGGCTCGAGAAGCAGGGGAAGGTCACGTACGTCGACCGCAAGGTCACCGCGCCGCCGCCGCCGCCGCCGCGCGCCGAGGTGAAGCCGCCGAAGCCGAGCAAGAACGCGCGCTGGATCCCGGGCTACTGGATCTACGAGCAGACGAAGTTCCACTGGATCGCCGGCCTGTGGGATGTGCCGGCAGAGGACATCCAGAAGGAGCTCACCGTGGTCGCGCCGACGCCGCCCCCGGCCGCGCCGGCGGCACCCGAGGTCCCGCGCGAACCCGCGCCGACGGTGACCGCCGTGTGGACGCCGGGCAGCTGGCAGTGGGACGGCCGCGCGTACGTCTGGGTCACCGGCGCATGGCGCATCCCGCCCGCGCCACAGAGCACCTGGCAGGCGCCGACCTGGAACGTGCGCCGGGGCCGCGCGGTGTACGTGCCGGGCGGCTGGCGGATCGGGATCCGCCTGCGCTGAGGGATGTCCCGAAGCTGGATCTGGAGATCGTGCAGCCCGGCGATGGCGTCGATCGTGTGCTGGAGATGACGGCCTCGTCGTCGGAGGCCGCGGAGGACTCTCCGGTGCTCGAGGCGAGCGATCGCGTGCTCGACGCGTCCATGCTCGCGACACCGACAGGTCTCGAAGGTACCGCCCCGTTGGGGGCGTACGGACGGGACGCCTCTCGGATCACATGCCCGGGACGGGCATGATCTCGACGACCTCGATCCAGCCGTCGGGCATCAGGAAGTGCGGGTGGTTCTTCAGCGAGGCGGCGACCGCCTCCTTCGACTCGCCCTGCAGGATCGAGTAGCCGCCGAGGTCGTTCGGGCTCGCGGTGACGTCGCCGCCCTTCATCACCTTGACGGCCTTCGCGAGCGGCGCACCGCCATCGACGAGCGAGGCCTTGGCCTCGGTCATCCAGGTCATCCAGGCCTGCATGCCGGCCTGCTGCTGCTCCGGCGTGGACTTCATCATCTGCTCGAACCCCGACTGCGACGCGCGATAGAGGACCAGGAATTTCTTCATGCCAGATCCGTAACGCGCTTCGGAATCGCGCGCGCACACTCCCGCGCACCAAAACCGTGCGCATGGCGTTTCTTCAGGGAGCCGGCTGCGACACGGGCTGTCGCATACCGTCGATCGCATGGACACCACCAACACGAAGATCACGTCGTCGTCACCGTCGAAGATCGCGAGCGAGCCGCGAGCTGGGCTCGTGCCGGGAGTCGCGCAGCTCGCGATCGAGGTCGTGGAGCGCACGCACGTGACCGCGCTCGCGGTCCTGCAGGACGTGCGCGGGGAGCTGCGTACGATCGCCGACGGCGGGTTCGACATCGCCGAGAAGGCGCTCGTCTCGATGCTGAAGATCGGGCGCAAGCTCACCCAGCGCGTCGACGATGCGCTCGCCGAGACGCTGACCGGCGCCGAACGTGTCGTCGGCAGCGCAGCCCGCACCGCGCGCGACACCACGCGCTCCGCCGCGGAGCTCGCCGGCACCGCGTTCGATGGCGTCGTCGGCGGCCGCACCGCCTCGGCGTGATCAGCGGATCGGCGTGAAGCGCCAGCTGCACAGGTGCGTGGCGCCGTGCTCCTGCTCGGATTCCTTGCAGGCCTCGGGGCCGGGCTGCTTCTTCTCGGAGTCGCGCGCGTGCTGCGCGGCCACGGTGTTCGCGTCGAGACCGCGGGCGTAGCGCGCGTTTGCGAGGAAGTTCTTCAGCACCGCGGCATAGAGCGCGTCGCGCTCGGCGGGTGACAGTCCCTTGTTCGTCATGCGGTGCGCAGAGCCGCGTAGGGCGGTGAGCGCGAAGTAATCCTCGACGATCGAGGCCTGCTGCTCCATGCCGTATTCGGTGAGGTCGCGGCCGGCCACGAGCTCGTACGGATACGCCTTCTCGTAGCTGCCGCGGTTCTTGATGAACTCCACGCTGGCCGCGCCGACGAGGTCCATCCCGTTCTCGTACTGCCAGACGTGCGTCATCTCGTGGACGAACACCTCGCGCAGGCTCGAGCGCGCGGCCGAGAAGTCCGCCTGGAACAGCGGGCCGGGCGCGTAGATGTGACCGCGCGGCGTCATGTAGACGTTCTCGGGCTGCAGCGGGAACGAGTTGTCGATCACGCGGACGCGCGTGTAGTCGATGCTGTCCTCGAACAGCGGCCGCAGCAGCGCGACCTCGCCGCTCGTGAGCGCGCGGTTCGGCAGCGCGAGCTCCGGGTCCAGCGCGTCGGCGGGCACGCCGGCCTTCGCGACCGTCACGGGAGGAGACGGAGGAGACGGAGGAGACGGAGGAGACGGAGGAGACGGAGGAGGAGAGGGAGGAGGCTGCGGCGACGGCGGCGCCTTCGAGCACGCTGCGAGCGCGAGAGTAGCGATCACCCAGAGAGGCACGCGCGGAGCCTAGCGCGCCGGCCACCGCTGCTGCCAGGCAGACCCAACGGCCGGGGGCCGCCATGCGATCACGCGGGGTTCTCGCGCCGCGGAGCCGGCACGGATCGTGCCCCGTACCGGAGCGTCATGTTGCGCCTCCTCTCGATCTGCGCCGCTCTCAGCGGGTGTGCGTCCGCCGCACTCTCCGAAGACCAGGCGCCGAGCTACGTCGCGCTCGGTGACTCGGTCGCGTTCGGCTACGACCCGCGCGTCGACCTCACCCGCGACGAGGTCCGCGGCTATCCCGAGGTCCTCGGGGAGCGCCGGGGCCTGTCGGTGGCGAACCTGGCGTGCCCGGGCGAGGCGTCCGGCGGCTTTGTCGATCCGCGCGGTGCCGACAACAAGTGTCGCGAGAATCGGCTCGAGTATCCGCTGCACGTCGAGTATGCCGGGACGCAGCTCGCCGCCGCGGTCGAGCTGCTCGCGGCGAATCCGAGCACGAAGCTCGTGACGATCGGTCTCGGGGCGAACGACATCTTCCTGCTCGAGCAGAAGTGCGGGCGCGTGCTGTCGTGTGTCCTCGGCGGCCTCGTCACGACGATGCACGACTACGAGAAGAACCTCGCGTTCACCTTCGCGCAGCTGCGGAAGGTCTACGACGGTCCGCTGGTCGCGCTCACGATCTACAACCCGTACCCCGGGGACTCGACGGCGCAGTACGCGATCGACAAGGTCAACGAGGCGCTCGCGCACAAGGTCGAGGCATACGGAGGCATCGTCGCCGACGGCATGGCGGCCTTCGCCGGCGATCCCTGCAAGGGCGGGCTCCTCATCGGCATGCCCGACGGCAGCTGCGACGTGCACCCGAGCGAGCAAGGCGCGGCAAAGCTCGCCGACGCGGTCGAGACGGCGCTCGGCGCACCGGTGGAGTAGTACGATCGTGACGGACATCCAGCGGATGTTCCTGCACGACTGGGACGAGTTCGCCGGCTGGGAGCGCGAGGCGGGCTGCCCGCAGCAGGACAAGTACGGCTTCGCGTGCCGGCAGGGCTCGATCGCGGACGACCCGCAGTACACGCCCCCGCAGGCGTCGGTCGGCACCGCGAAGACGCGCCCCGTCCTGAGCGATCCGCGCAGCCAGAAGACGCCGCTCGGCTACCTCTCGTACCTGAACCTCACGCGCACCGCGCAGAAGTCGATCTACATCGCGAACTCGTACTTCGTGCCGCCGCGCCGGCTGCGCAAGCACCTGAAGGCGGCGGTCGCGCGCGGCGTGAAGGTCGTCGTCGTCACCAACTCGCTCGGCAGCACGGACGCGTGGTGGATGTATTACGCGTCGCTCAACTACTACAAGGAGCTGCTCGGCGCCGGCATCGAGGTCTACCAGTACCGCGGCACCGAGACCCTGCACTCGAAGACGATGCTGATCGACGGCAAGCTCGCGGTCGTCGGCTCGTACAACCTCGACCCGCGCAGCGCGGCCTCGAACTCCGAGGCGATCGTGACGATCGAGAACGGCGCGGCGGTCGGCGAGCTCGCGCAGGACTTCCAGGCGATGCTGAGCTACAGCGACCGCGTCACCGGCGAGATCTCCGCGGCCGACTGGATCAAGGCGAAAGCCTTCAAGATCACCGAGCCGCTGCTCTGAGCCCCACACATTATCGTTTACAGCGTAAAGTTTACGTTGTAAACGATAGGCCATGACCCGCACCGCGCTCCAGCCCGACGAGATCGCCGCGTTCCGCCGCCGCGCGGCCGACGCGGCGACGAAGCTGTTCGCGGCCCACGGCTACGAGGCCGTGACGATGCGCGCGCTCGCCGACGCGCTCGGCGTCAGCGCGATGACGCCGTACCGCTACCTCGCCGGCAAGGACGAGCTGATCGCGATGGTCCGCACCGAGGCGTTCCGGCGGTTCGCCGACGCGCTCGAGGCCGCGGTCGCGCGCGCCGCGGATCCCGAGGCGCGGCTTCGCCGGCTCAAGAAGGCGTACCTCGAGTTCGCCGCCGAGCACGGCGACGAGTACCGCATCATGTTCGAGCTGCGCGGCGGCGGCACGGAGGCGGAGTGGCCGGAGCTCGCACGCGAGGCGGCACGCGGGTTCGGCGTGCTGCTCGATGCGGTGCGCGCCGCCGTCGAGGCCGGCGTGCTCGAGGGCGACGCGCTGACGATCGCGCACATCCTGTGGGCCGGGGCGCACGGCCTCGCCTCGCTTCACCTCGCGGGCCGCCTGTCGATGGGCCGCTCGCTGTCGCAGTTGTCATCCGTCGAGCACGAGCTCGCCGGGTTTCGCATCGTGAGGAGGAGATCATGAGTCAGCGCATCGGTCGGTCGTACAAGCAGCAGGGCATCCCGAACCCGGGTCCGAAGGGGTGGGATGCGATCGTGATCGGATCCGGCCTCGGCGGGCTGACCGCCGCGTCGATGCTGGCGCGGCACGCGGACAGGCGCGTGCTCGTGCTCGAGCGGCACTACACCGCCGGCGGCTTCACGCACACGTTCCACCGGCCGGGC
>JAEUJX010000665.1 GCA_016794545.1 Myxococcales bacterium | reverse complement strand
TGCCGGGTCTCGGTGCACTGTCGGGGGCGCTGCGCACGGGCGGCATGAGCATCAAGCGGGCGCCGGCCTCGGGGCCTGCGGCCCGCGCCGACGGCGAGCTGCCGCTCGGTGACGAGGAGGCGGAGGCGCTCGGCGCCGATGCCAAGGCGGAGCTCGTGGCGATCGCGGGCGTCAGCGTCGGCCCGCCGGTGGTCCTGCGCGGGATCCCGACCAACGGCATGCTGGTCACGGCTCACGTGCGGTTGCTCGAGCGGCGCGGCAAGCAGATCGTGGGGCAGGGGCGGGCGACCGTCGGGGCACGCGGGACAGAGCCCGCGATCGTCGAGCACGCGATCGAGCACGCCCTGATCGCCGCGTCGACCGACGTGCTGCCGCCGCCGAAGCAGACGCTCGGGCCGGCGGGCGGCTTCACGGGGGATGACACGCCCCTGGCCGAGGCGGGGGTCGTGCTGGTCCGGCTCGTGCGGGGCACCCCATTCGCGCTGGTCGCCGCGGAGCAGAAGTATCTGTCGGGGGCCAAGGGCGTGCAGCGCGCCGTGCTGCGCCGGCTCTCGCCGAGCGGGTGGGTGATCGGCGTGACGACCACCGAGTCGATCGATCGGATCGCGACGATCGCGAAGAAGGCGCCGACCGCCGACACGACCGCGAAGGTCCGGGTCACCGGGGACGTCGTCGAGGTCACGCTGGGGTCGGCGCCGTGACCCGGCTCGTGCTGCTCGCGGCGCTCGCCGCCGGTGCGGCGTGTGGCCCGAAGGTCGGTCCGACGGGCGTGTCGTCGTCGGATGCCATCGTGAAGGTGAAGAGCAACGTGCGCGACGCGCAGGTGTTCGTCGACGGTCGTTACGTCGCGCCGCTGTCCGCGCTGCGCGGCGGCGTCGCGGTCGATCCTGGCGTGCACAGGTTCGAGTTGCGGCACGATGACTTCTTCTCGGGCTACCTCGAGCTGACCCTCGTGAAGGCGGAGCGCCGCGAGGTCGCGATCGAGCTTGCGCCGATGCTTCCCTGAGCAGACGGCTCGCGCGCGCTCGCCTCGGGCCCGCGACTCGTGCTACGCCAGCCGCGGGTGTCACCGGTGGGTCCACAGCTTCCGCACCTGGCGAGCGTCCTCGCGATGCTCCGCTGGCTGCTCATCCTGATCTTCATCGTCGCGGGCTGGCTGGTGCTCAGCTACCTCGCCGGTGTCCTCGGCCCGATCCTCGCGGCGCTCGGCATCGCGTACCTGCTGAACCCGGTGCTCGAGATGCTGGTCCGCCGGGGGATGTCGCGCTCCGTCGGCGCCGGCCTCTTGCTCGTGTCGTTCATCGCGGTCGTCGTCACCGGCATCTCGCTCGCGCTGCCGGCGATCGCCGATCAGCTCTCGGACTTCGTCGTGAACCTGCCGACCTACGTCGACAACCTGTCGATCTGGGTCCACGACACGTTCGGGATCGAGGTGCCGAAGGAGTGGCGCGAGTACGTGCGCTCCGATCACCTGAGGGAGACGCTGGGGGCCTCGTCGGGGCCGCTCGCGAAGCTCGCCTCGGCGGCCGTCGGCGGCGTGTTCAGCGTGCTCGCCGTAATGGCCGAGGCGCTGCTCGTCCCGGTGTTCTCGTTCTACTTCCTCGTGGACTGGCCGAATCTGCTGAAGCGGATCAGCCACATGATCCCGCCGCGGCGCCGCTCCGAGATCAAGGAGGTCACGCGCGAGATCGATCGCGTGGTGGCCGGGTGGATCCGCGGTCAGGCGATCGTCACGGCGATCCTCGCGGTGCTCTACGCGATCGGCTTCACCATCGTCGGCATGCCGCTGTCGTTGCCGATCGGCCTTCTGGTCGGCGCGCTCACCGTGATCCCGTTCATCGGCACGTTCGTCGGCGCCGCGATCGCGGCCGCCGTCACGCTCGCTGCCGGCGGCTCGTTGCAGACGCTCGGCCTCGTGGCTGCCGTGATCATCGTGCTTCACGTCCTCGAGGCCGGCGTGCTGACGCCGAAGATCGTCGGCCATCGCGTCGGCCTCTCGGAGTCCGGCGCGCTGCTCGCCGTGGTCGCCGGTGGAAAGCTGCTCGGCTTCGTCGGCGTGGTGCTCGCCGTCCCGATCGCCGCCACGGTCGCCGTGCTGCTGCGCTACGCCGTCCGCTACTACGAGCACACGTCGTTCTTCGGCCACGAGTCGGACGCCGATGTCGTCGTGACACCCGCGATGGCGTTGATCATGCCGGGCGTCGTGCGAGGCGCGAAGGTGGTGCACGCCTCCCACGAGGTCGAGTCCAGGACGATCCTCGAGAAGGAGCTCGACGAGCGCGCCGGTCCACTCGAGGCGGACTGGCAGATCGAGCCCGAGCTCGGACCGTCGGGCAAGACCGGCCCCGCGCCGAAGTCCGATCCCGAGGACTGAGGCGGACCAGGGCGGACCAGGGCGGACTAGGGCGCCGGCGTCGCCGTCGTATCCGGCCCGGTCTCCGGCCGCTCGGCGTCCGTCAGCTTGGCCAGGCAATCCAGCATCTCGCGCGCGATCGCCTGCGACCGGCGGCTATTCGAGACCTCGACCGACGGCACCTTGGCCATCGCCGCTTGCCCACACGCGGCGTCCTTGCACGCACACAGCTCGTCGCGCACGGCCTCGAGCTGGCTGATGCCCTTGTCGCGACAGCCCGCGAGGAGTGCGAGCAAGATCACGAACCGCATCCGGTGAAGCATACGCCACGGCACCCTACCCGGAAATGGGCGACAATCGACAGACCATGCGCGCAGTCCTCCTCGCAGCCGCCGCTCTCGCGACCCTCGCACCGTCGGTCGCCGATGCGGGCGTGTTCAAGCTCTGGGTCGAAGGCAACGGCGGCGGCGTGTTCGGGAAGCGCCTCTCCGGCGACGCGGGCAACGACAACGCGGCGTTCTTCGAGGAAGCACCCCACGGCGCCTATGGCGCGAGCATCGGTGCGCAGTTCCTGTTCTTCGATGCCGTGATCCAGCACCACCAGTTCACGAACGGCAGCCGGCTCGCGACCTGGACGCAGTTCGGCGTCGGTCTCCGCTTCGAGCTCGACGTCGGAAGCCCGACCAAGGAAGAGAAGAAGGCGGGGAAGGGCGCCTACCTCGAGCTCGCCACGAATCTGTTCTTCGGCCTCGGGACCGGCCAGCAGGTCATGCCGCCGCTGTCGAACGACGAGATCACGGACAAGGGCTTCTTGCTCGAGGGCCGACTGGGCTTCGGCAAGCACCTCAACAAGGTGTTCGACATCGGCGTCGCGTTCCCGGTCTCGTACGGCTACCTCTTCAAGAACGGCGGCGGCGCCACGGTCAACGACACCACGACGCACTACCAGAGCATCCAGGGCGAGGCCCTGCTCGTCCTGCGCGCGAACTTCCGGCTCCTCTGAAGGAGCCCGAGCCTTCCGCACGCTCCGGCGTCCGGCTCGCCCCGTCCGTCCCCTCCCAGGTTAGGGAGGAACGCGAGGGAAGATGCAATGCGATTGCGCGTGATTCGGGCGTGGGACGCGGTCTGCGTGGAGCTAGAGGGGGGCGCATGCGAGATTCGAATCTCGCGCGGCGCTGCCGTCCGGCGCAGGCCGGGCGTCCGGGACGCTAGTTCCGGGCGCTCTCGCTCGCGGCCGAGCGGATCTTGCGGGCGGCAGGGCGGACGACCTCGAGCATCTCGTCCGGCTCGATCAGCGTCTTCACGCGGCCGAGGACGTTGCCGCGGGTGTCGAGGAAGATGACGGCGGGGAGGGTCTTCGCGCCGTAGTTCTCCTGGTAGGCCTTGTCCTCGGCGGTGCCTTCGGTGACGTCGATCTTGAGCGGTACGAAGCTCGACGTGATCGCCCGGTAGACCTCGTCGTCGCCGAAGGTCAGCTCGAGCTCCTCGCACGGGGTGCACCAGGTCGCGGCGAAGTCGACCATCACGCCCTTGTTCTCGGCGCGGGCCTGGGCGTACGCGGCCTTCTCGTCGGTGATCCAGGGCAGGTGGAGCTTCGGGGTCAGCTTCCAGGTCCACGCGCCGAGCGCACCCGCGAGGACGAGCGCGATGCCGAGCCCCTTGCGCGCCTTCTCGGTGGCAGAGCCGTGGAACGACAGGTGCGCGGCACCGACGAGGAGGCCGACCGGGATCAGCGCGAGCGACACCCAGAGGAACCACTTCTCGGGCGACGCGATCGTGCGCAGCCACGGCAGGAGCGGGCGCAGGAAGTAGATCGCGCCGAACAGGAGGAGCATCGCGCCGACGGACTTGACGGTGTCCATCCAGCGACCGCTCTTGGGCAGCGACATCGCGGCGGCCGCGAGCACCCAGAACAGCACGCCCATGCCCAGCGCATAGACGAACAGCAGCGAGCCGCCGCCGAACACGTCGCGCGTGGTGGTGACGAACGCGAGCAGGCCGGCGAGGAACGGCCCCGTGCAGGGCGCGGCGATGAACCCGCCCACGAGGCCCATCGCGAACGCGCCGCCGAAGCCCTTGCCGCCGACCTGATTGAGCTTCGCCTGCCACGACGCAGGCAGGTTCAGCTCGAACGCGCCGAACAGCGAGGCCGCCATGGCGACGAACAGGATCACGATCGGGATCACGACGAACGGGTTCGCGAGCAGCGCGCCGGCCGAGCCGCCGAGCATCGCGAACGTGA
>JAEUJX010000654.1 GCA_016794545.1 Myxococcales bacterium | reverse complement strand
CGCACAGCTTGACCTCGTCGAGCCGATCGCCGGAGCGCTCCTCGACGGTGCTACAGCCATCGTTGGTCAGCCACAGCTCGTAGGTGCGCTGCTCGGCGCCGTCGGTGATCTTGACCTGTACGCGCATCGACGACGCCGGCGCGGCGGGAGCGGCGGGCCGGGTGTCGGCGAGCGCCGGGCCACAGAGCAGTGCGAGCACGATCGAGGACGAGAGCAGCGTCTTCAGCATGCGTGCCCTACGAGCAACGCGCACGCCAGCGCGTAACGCCGCAGATGTGCGTGCACGGGTGCCGCGCGCGGTGACGAAAAGGCACGTCAGCGCCGTTCGAGCAGGTCGATCGCCGCATCGTTGACAGCGCGACGCAGCGCCTTGATGGCCTCGGGGCTCTCGCCGAACCGGGTCGGGTGCACGCGGTTGGTGAGCAGCACGACCCAGCGCTGGTTTGCCAGATCGAGCCACATCGACACGCCGGTGAAGCCCATGTGCCCAGCGCTGTTCGAGCGCGGCCAGCGATCGCCGGCGTGCGAGATCCCGGGCGTGTGGGACGGCGTGTCGAAGCCGATCCGCCACGTCGCGCCGGCCGCCGGCGCGGCGGAGGTCGAGAGGAAGCGGCGGACGAGCGCGGGCTCCAGCCGGCCGCGCGGGATGCCGTGCCACAGATCGAGGATCGCCTGCGCGAACGCGGCGACATCGTCGAGCCGCGCGAACAGACCGGCGTGACCGCAGACGCGGCCGCCGTACCACGCGTTCTCGTCGTGGACCTCGCCCTGCACCACGCCGCGCTCGTCCTGCTCGGTCGCGACACTGAGCGCGGGCTCGGCGCCGTAGCGCGCGGACAGCGCGAGCGGACCGGCGACCAGCTCGGCATATGCGGCCTCGAGCGGTGCTCCAGACGCGCGCTCGATGATCGCGCCGAGCTGGATGTAGCCGAGGTCCGAGTACGTGACGGTAGTGCCCGGCTCGATCGCCGGAACGGCGCACGCCATCGCCACGAGCGCGGCGCGCGGATCGGCGGGTGGCTGCGCGCGCAGCTGCTTGAAGAACTCGACGTGCGCGGCGCACCCGGCGGCATGGCCGAGCAGCTGGAGCACGGTGCCCGTGCTCGCGGCGTCCGGCAGGTACTCGCGGATCGGCGCGTCGAGGTCGAGGCGACCTTCGCCGGCGAGCACCATGGCCGAGGCCACGGTGACGATCGGCTTGGTCAGCGAGGCGACATCCCACCAGGTGTCGGCGGTCACCGGCGCGCCGGGAGTCGGCACGCGGCGGGTGCTCCCCCGGAACATCCGCACGACCTCGCGACCGGCCTCGCCGATCGACAGCGCCGCGCCGGAGCCCACCCCGCGTGCGAACATCTCGTCGACGAGCGAGGCGAAGGGCTCCACGGAAGGCATCGTACTTGCCGACGAGGAGGCGTGGTAGATTTGGCCTCTCGTGACGCGCTACGAGCTGCTCGATCGTATCGGCGTCGGCGGCATGGCGGAGATCTTCCGCGGCAAGGCCGTGGCGGCCGGTGGGTTCGAGAAGCCGGTCGCGATCAAGCGCATCCTTCCCCACCTCTCGCAGGACAAGCGGTTCGTCGAGCTCCTGATCGCCGAGGCGAAGGTCCTGTCGCTGCTCAAGCACCGCAACATCGTCCAGATCTTCGACGTCGGCCTCGGCGACGACGGTCAGTACTTCCTGGTGATGGAGTACGTCGACGGCAAGGACCTCGGCGCGGTGTTCAAGTCGTTCGAGGTCAAACGACGTCGCATGCCCTTCGACCTCGCGCTCCACATCGGCGCGGAGATCTGCGAGGCGCTCGAGCACGCGCACTCGGCGAAGGCGCCCGACGGCAAGCCGATGTCGCTCGTGCACCGCGACGTCTCGCCGTCGAACGTCCTGCTGTCGCGCGCCGGCGAGGTCAAGCTCACCGACTTCGGCATCGCGAAGCGCGCGGAGCAGGAGCAGACGGGCACCGGCGGCGTGCGCGGCAAGTTCGCGTACATCTCGCCGGAGCAGGCGCGCAACGAGCACATCGAGCCGCGCAGCGACGTGTTCTCCGTCGCGATCCTGATCTGGGAGCTCGTCACGAACCGGCGGCTGTTCTCGGGGATGGGCGATCTCGAGGCGCTGCGCGCGGTGCGCGAGGCGCAGGTGCAGCGGCCGAGCGAGGTCGAGCCGCGGCTCTCGCACGAGCTCGACAAGATCCTGATGGCCGCGCTCGCGCGCGATCCGAAGCGGCGGCCGACGGCGGGCCAGCTCGGCCAGCAGCTGACGTCGCTGCGCTACTCGCTCGAGACGACCGTCGGCGATCCGGCGACGGAGCTCGCGAAGCTGATCGACACCGCCGAGCAGGTCGCGAGAGAGAGCCAGCAGATGCTGTCCCCTCCGCTGCGCCCGTCGGGGCCGTTCGCCGACTCCGAGGCGAGCGGCAACGAGCACACGGTGATCCGCATCCGCACCGCCGACGTGTTCTCGCAGAAGGACAAGGACGGCCTCGGCATGGCCGCCGCGCGCCGCGTGATCGACGCGTTCGAGGAGGAGGAGACGCGGCAGGCACAGCTCACCGGCGATCAGCTGAAGCTGCTGCGCGGCTCGCGGCGCGACTCGAGTCAGCTCGCCGCCCCGCCGATGCCGGCGTCGTCGGGGCGCAGCAAGCGCGGCACCGACGAGCCGACGACCGCGCGCGCGCCGCTGCACAGCGAGGAGGTCGCGACGATCGCGGGCCGCGGCCCGCTCGGCATCGCGCAGAGGTTCGACTCCGGCTTCGACGACGGCGAGGAGGCCACGCGGCTCGTCGCTCCGACGAATCGCCGCACGCCGCCGCCCGAGCGCGTGAAGCCCGCGACCGCGCCGCCGGCGCTGCCGGGCATGACCGCGGCGAAGGGCAAGCATCCCCCGCTCGGCGATCTCCCGAGCACGGTGCGGCAGAAAAACCCGAAGCTCCAGTCGATCGGCGGTCCGCCGATGATGCCGAGCGGCGCACCCGAGATGCCGCCCGAGGAGGCGCCGGGAGCCACCGGCTTCGAGGCTCCCGCGCCGGGAACGATGCACCTGCGCAACCCGGCATCGGGCGTGCCGCAGCCCGGTGGTCCGCCTCCCGGCATGGCACCGATGCCGCAGTCGCCGACGAACCAGGCCGCATCGCAGCCGATGCCGCCGACGATGCAGCCGCCGACGATGGGGCCACAGCCGCAGCCCGGTGTCATCCGTACGCCGCTGCCGGGTCACCCGCAGGCACCGTTCAACCCGATTCAGTCGCAGCCGGGGCAGCAGGCACCGTTCAACCCGATGCAGTCGCAACCGGGGCAGCAGGCACCGTTCGGGATGCAGCCGCAGGCGCCGCAGCAGTCCCCGTTCAACCCGATGCAGCCCAGGCACACGCCGATGCCGGGACCGGCGCCGGGCTATCCCGGATGGGGCCAGCAGCCGTCGGCGCGTGGTCCGTCCACGCAGTCGACGAAGAAGGGCGGGCTCCAGCCGTGGATGCTGGTTGTAGGTGCTTTGGTGATGGCGGCGCTGGCGTTCGCGATCACGCGCGCATTCATTAGCGGCTGATTTCACGAAGTTGTGAAATCGTGTCGATCGTCGGTCACGGACTGACGTTGGGGACGCACGTGGAGGATGCAATGGAGGCACTCGCCGTCGTGGACAAGGCCGATCCGATCGCGGAGCTCGTGACCGCGGGGAAGCATCGGGATGCGATCGCGGCCTGCGCCGAGACGCACGGTGCGGTGATCGGCAGGACGTGCATGGCGCTGCTCGGGTCGCAGCCCGACGCCGACGAGGCCACGCAGGAGACGCTGCTCCGCGCGCACCGCGGCATGGCGAGCTACCGCGCGGAGGGCTCGATCAAGGCGTGGCTGTGTGGCATCGCGCGGCACGTGTGCGCGCACATGCTCGAGACCCGGCGCAAGCAGCGCGAGCTGCTCGAGGTGGTGCCGATCGATGACGAAGGGCGCGACGTGTTCGCGCAGCGGCGGCGTTCGCGCGCGGTGCGCGACGCGCTCGCGAAGCTCAAGCCGACGGAGCGCGAGGCCCTGGTGCTGCGCTACGTCGCCGACCTCAGCCATCGCGAGATCGCGGTGGCGTGCAACCTCGACGAACCGACCGCGCGCAAGCGGATCAGCCGCGCCCTCGCGAAGCTGCGGACGGTGATGCCCGAGCAGGAGACCGAATGATGTCGACGTGCAATGAAGTCAACGACGAGCTGGCCGAGATCGTGGCCGGCGATTCCGCCGCGATCGCGCGGCACGCCGAGCACCTCGCGAGCTGCGATGACTGCCGCGACGCGCGCCACGAGGCGAGCGAGCTGGTGGGCCGCGTCGCGCAGGCCGGCAGCGACCACGTGCCCGCCGGCGACCTGAAGGCGAAGCTGCTCGCCGCGCTCGACGCCGTGCCCGCGCCGAAGACCGAGGCGAAGCCCGTCGAGGCCAAGGCCGAGGCCAAGCCGGTCGAGAAGACGCCCGAGAAGACGCCCGAGAAGACGCCCGAGAAGACGCCCGAGAAGACGCCCGAGAAGAAGGCGGCCGACGTCACGCCGATCGCAAGGTCCGGCTCTGCCGGACCGCGCAGCTACGCCGAAGGCGGTGCGGAGTCGTCGATCGCGAGCAAGCGCAAGGTGCGCTCGTGGGTGCTCGTCGCGGGAGCCGCCGCGGCGACGATCGCGGGCGGCCTCGGGATCTGGAAGCTGCGGCAGAGCGACGACGTGCCGGTGGTCTCGCCGGATCACAAGCCGGTCGCGAAGATCGACGGCGCCGGCAAGGTCGTGCAGATCGCGCGCGCCGCGTCGGATGGCGCCGGTGGCGTCGAGGTCCTGATCGGTGCGGGGTGGACGCCGCTCGCGAAGGGCGGTGCGCTGCCCGCGGGCACGGCGATCCGCACCGACGAGCGCACGCGTGCGTCGATCCAGATGCAGGACGGCACCGTGCTCGTGCTCGATCACGGCACGCTCCTGTCGTTCGATGCGAAGGAGCCGCGCAAGATCGGCATGACCGCGGGCCGCGTGTCCGCGGACGTCGCGCACGTCGAGAAGCGGCCCGCGTCGTTCACGACACCGGCCGGCACGGTGGACGTGATCGGCACGAAGTTCGTGCTGACGGCGACCGACTCGCTGACCTCCGTGCAGGTGTCGCGCGGCGCGGTCGCGCTGACGACGACGTCGGGGACGCGCGACGAGGTGCACGCCGGCGAGGAGGGTGTGATCGACCGCGGGGCGCTGACCGTGAGCTCCGCGCCGTCGCTGGCGCGCGAGACCGCGTGGTCGGAGCTCGACCAGCCGGCGCAGCCGAAGGACGACGAGACCACCGCGGGCGTCGGCTCGCTGCGTGCGTACAAGCCGGGCGAGAAGCGCGACCGCGACTGGAACCTCGCGCTCGCGAAGCACGACGTGAAGGTCCGCATCGTCGGGCCGATCGCGCGCACCGAGATCACCGAGGTGTTCCGCAACGACAGCGCCGAGACGCTCGAGGGCGTGTACAAGTTCCCGCTGCCCGCCGACGCGCAGATCGACGGGCTCCAGCTCGACGTCGACGGCGGCTTCCTCGAGGGCGCGTTCCTCGACAAGCAGCGCGCCGCGAAGATCTGGCAGGGCGTGATCGACAAGGCGACGCCGGTGCAGATCGCCCGGCCCGCCGAGGAGATCATCTGGGTGCCGGGCCGCTGGCGCGATCCGGCGCTGCTCGACTGGAAGCGCGGCGGCCGGTTCGAGCTGAAGATCTTCCCGATCCCCGCGAAGGGCGCGCGCACGATCAAGCTGTCGTACACGCAGGTCGTCACTCCGCGCGGTCCGTTCCGCCAGTACACCTATCCGCTCGCGCACTCCACGGATGGCTCGACGGTCGCGGACAACTTCTCCGTCGATGTCGAGATCCGCGGCGCCACGCCGGGCATGGTGCACTCGCAGGGCTACGCGCTGACGCCGGATGCCGCGCGCACCGACGTGACGGCGCTGACGTTCGCGCAGGGCGGCTTCGTCCCGAAGGGCGACCTCGTGATCGACTACCGCGCGGCCGACGGCGACGCCGAGCTGCGCGCGTGGACGTTCGCCGGCGGTGCGGCCGTCGGCCCCGACGAGAAGCTCGCGGCGAAGAAGAACGTCGGCATCGATCCGAAGGTCGTCGAAGCGCAGCGCGCGGTCGCGGCCGATGCGCGGCCGACGGCGGTGCTGGCGCTCAAGCCGAAGCTGCCGCGCTGGCGCGAGACCAAGCCGCGCGACATCACGATCGTCGTCGACGCGAGCCAGTCGATGGTGGGAGAGCGCTTCACGCGGGCGAGCGAGCTCGTGCAGTCGATGATCGATCAGATGGACCGGCGCGACCGGTTCACCGTGGCCGCGTGCGACACCGAGTGTACGCGCCTCGGCGACCTCCGCGCGCCGTCGGCGGCGGCCGTGACCGATGCGAAGGCGTGGCTCGCCGTGCAGCAGCCGGCGGGTGCGAGCGACCTCGTCGCGGCGATCCGCGCGGCGGCCGAGGGCCTGCGCGGCGGCGGCGATCGCGAGCCGTGGGTGCTCTACATCGGCGATGGCTTCGCGTCGACCGGCTTCCGCAAGACCGGCCAGGTCGAGAAGGCGCTCGCGCCGCTCGCGCAGGCCGGCGTGCACGTGACGACGATCGGGATCGGCGGCGACGCGGACTCCGCGCTGCTCGCCGCGGCCGCGCGCGGAGGTGGCGGCAGCTACCTCGCGTGGCTGCCGGGGCAGACCTCGTCGATCGCGGCGCTGACCGCGCTCGAGTCGACGAACGGGGCGTCGCTCGCGGGCGCGACCGTCGAGCTGCCGGCGGGCCTCGCGGACGTCGCGCCCACGGTGCTGCCGACGATCCGCTCGGGCCAGGAGGTGCTGCTCGCGGCGCGCATCACGGGTGAGGTCAAGGGCGACGTGGTGGTGAAGGGCACGGTCGGCGGCAAGCCGTTCGAGCAGCGCTATCCGCTGGACCTGAAGGTCTCGTCGGCCACGGGCAACGGCTTCGTGCCGCGTCTGTGGGCGACGCTCGCGATCGAGCAGCTCGAGCGGACGGCGGAGCCGGCGGCGCGCACGCAGATCGTCGCGCTCTCGCAGGGCTACGGCGTGATGTCCCGCGAGACGTCGCTGCTCGTCCTCGAGTCGCAGGCGATGTTCGACGCGTTCGGCGTCGATCGCGGCCAGCCGAGCGCGAAGTGGACCGGCGAGGACGCGATCGACGAGTCGCTCGCGACCGGCACCGTGCCCGTCGCGACGCCGACCGCGGCCGCGGACACCACCACGACCGCTCAGCCGCGCACCAAGTCGGCGGACAAGGACGACGCGAAGAGCGCGAAGAGCGAGGAGGAGGAGAAGCCCGATCCCGCGCCGGCCAAGAAGCCGTCGGCGCCGGCGACCAGTGTCCTCGGCAAGGGGAGCGGCGGCGGTGACTTCGGCGGCGCCACGGGCGCCGGCACCATGGATCCGTTCGGCGGGGCGAGACGCGACTGGGGCCGCGCGAACGGCATGGTCGCGATGCGCCGCACCTGGGTGCGCGTGCCGTCGCTGTCCGCGTACGACGGCGTGAGCGCCGGCATCCAGAAGGCGGTCGCGAACGCGGAGGCGGCCCTCGCGAAGAGCCCCGACAGCCGCGAGAAGCACCGCGCGCTCGTCCAGGCGCTCGCGTACGCGGGCGAGCTGGACCGCGCCCGCGAGGTGGCGGCCAAGTGGCGGGAGCGCGACGAGCTCGATCCCCAGGCGCTCGGCTACATCGCCGACCTGATGGGCCGTGACGGCGAGCGCGACCTCGCGCTGCGCACGCTCGCCGGCCTCGTCGACCTCGACGCCGACAAGGCCGCGCTTCACGAGCGCATGGTCCGCGCGTACGAGACCACCGGCCGCCTCTCGCAGGCGTGCGCCCACCGCATCGCGCTCTCCACCATCGCGCCGAAGGACATGACGACCGCGGGCGCCGCGCTGCGCTGCCTGCGCTCGATCGGCCGCGACGGCGACGCGAACATCCTCGCCAGCTCGCTGCCCGACGACACCGCGCGCGCGAACGCCGAGAAGGCCGCGACCGTCCCCGCCGCGCAGCCCAAGCTCGGCGGCGACCTCGTCGTCCACGCGAAGTGGGCCGCCGGCTCGGATCTCGAAGTCTCGATCGTCACGCCGAACGGCGAGCGCGTGTCGTGGATGGGCGGCCGCACCGACGTCACGGTCACCGACGCCGCGGCCTCCGACAAGGAGTCGCTCTCGCTGAAGTCGATCAAGCGCGGCAACTACCTCATCGAGGTCTCGCGCGTCGGCGCCTCGATGGGGCCGCTCCGCGGGACGCTCGACGTCACCGTCCTCGGCACCAGGAAGACGCTGCCGTTCGAGCTGCTCGGCTCGCGCGCCGTCGTCGGCCGCCTCGCGATCAACCTCGAGGAGCGTCTCGAGCAGGTGTGGGACGACGGCATGATCCCCGCGCCGCGCCCGCCCGAGGTCCGCGTGCAGATCGGCTCGACCGGCACCGCCGCGAACGACCGCGTGATCAAGGCGCGCGCCGGCATCATCCGCGCCTGCTACCAGCGCGAGCTCAACCGCAACCCGGGCCTGCGCGGCACGATCCGCCTGCGCATCCAGACCGCGCCCGACGGCACCGTCGTCAACGCCGGCGTGCTCGGCGACTCGCTCGGCACCGTCGGCGACTGCGTGGCCGCGCAGACGCGCCGCATGCGGTTCCCCGAGAACCAGGCCGGCGATACGTTCCTCGTGCCGCTGATGTTCTCGTTCGCGAACTAACGCGGCATCGGCAACACGGTGACGGTGCGGCTCGTCCAGTAGAAGTCGCTGTCGGCAAACGACGACGACGTGAGGATCGCGAGCGACTCCCCATCCGGCGACCGCTCCACGCGCTCGATCGCGGGATCGTTGCGCAGGAACGTGTTCGAACCGGTCTCGACGCTCGAGATGATCGCGAGCGGCTTCCACCGGCCGCCCTTCACGAGCGCGATGGCGGCCTTCCGCCGATCCGCCGGCTGGTCCTCGTAGCGCACGACCGACAACCTGCCGCCGGGCAGCTCGCGCTTTGCGGCCGTCCCCGCCGTGAGCGGCCCGAGCTTCTCCATCAGCGCGCGCTCGGCCTTGATGAAGGCGCTCGCCGCCTCCGTCGTGATCGTCCAGCACTCGGGTGGAGGATCACCGTCCCGTCCACAACCGATCTCCCACCACCCGTTGAACAGCTGGAACGCCGCGGTCTTGCCGCGCTCGGCGACATAGATCGTCACCTGACAGTTCGGCTGGTCGCTCAGGTCCTGATAGCCGCAGTCGGTCTCGCGAACCACGAACGCCCCCTGCTCCGTCCACCCGAGCGCCGCCACGCGCGACGGCATCCGCCCCTTGCGCATGTCGACGATGTCCTCGCGCGCCGGCTCGACGTCGGCGTGGGCGGTCGCCGCCGCGAACAAGGGAACCAGGATCAGCGCGCGCACCCGGATCGAACGCTCGCGCGCCCCCCACCATTCCGGTGTACGAGGGGGTGTGATCACCGACCTCTGGTTCGTCTCCGACGCCTCGCTCGACGTCATCGCAGAGGGCCTGGGCCTTCGCGACGTCAACGCCGACATCGAGAACCACTGGGAGTGGGTCATCGGCACGCTGGCCGAGTTTCCGGATACCCTCCTCGACATCACGCGGACGCACACCGTGCCCGCGGGCGAGACCACCACGCGCATCTTCATCTGGGCGGGTCCACCGATCCGAGAGCTCTCGGCGGACCTCGTCGAGCTCCTTGCCACGCGCCTGCGCGCGATGGGCATCGCACCCGTACACGCCGGCCGCTGGATCTACCGCCGCGGCAACGAGTTCGACCTCGTGGTGGAGAGAACCATCGCGTGAGCGGCCTCAGCGCCCGTGCCTGCCGAGGACCATCAGGGAATCAGCGGCCCGCGATCGCCTCGAGCAGCTCGTGCGCCTCGCGCTGGCGATAGCTGCCCGCGGGCGCGGATGCGAACGGTGCCAGCGCCGCGCGCGCATCGGCCCAGCGCTTCAGCTTGACGAGCAGGAGCGCGCGGTTGAAGCGCGCTTCGGGGGCGAGGCGGCCCGAGGGGAACTTCGCGAGCAGCGCGTCCCACGCGGTGAGCGCGGCCGACAGATCGGTGCCGCGGAAGTGCAGCGCGTGCGCGGTACGGTACGCGGCGAGCTCGGCGTCGGCGACGGGGGCCTCGGGGGGCTCGACGGAGCGCGCCGGATCCGCGGCCCGCGCGGGCGGTGGCTCGATGGAGGGCCCGGCTCCGATCGCGGACGAGGGCGTGCGATCGACCGCGCTTGACGGAGCGGGCTCCTCGGAGCGCGAGGTCGGGCGTTGGACCGGCGGTGCAACGGTGGTACGCGGCGGCGGCGCGGACGACTCGGTTGCGGCGGGCGATCGCGACATGCGCGGTTCAGCCGAGGGAGGATCGCCGGCGGGCGGATCCGCGGCTACCGGAGGCGCCGGCAGCGGCGCTTCATCCGCGAGCGCCTGGTTCGCCCCCGAGGCTGACGGAAGGGGGACCGTCTCGAAGCGGACCGTGGTCTCGGGCGCGGACGGTTCCGCGGAGACGCGGCCGCCGCGCGGAGAGCCTGGTGTCGCCGGTGGATCCGGATCCGGCGCGGCCGGGGCGATGACCTCGGTCTTCGACGACCACGGCGGATCCCAGCCGGCCTGGAGGGCGAACGCCGTCGAGGCGAACATCGTCCCGAGCGCGGCGGCGAGCAGGGTCCACAGGCGCTTCTTCGACGTGCGCTTCGCGAGCGACTCGCGGATGCGGAGCCGCGTGGCGGCCCCGTCGTCGGCGCCATCGTCGGCGACGGTGCGCGCGGCGGAGACCGCGCTGGCGAGCAGGTCATTCATCGCGGGACCTCCTCGAGCAGGGCGCGCAGCTTGGCGCGCGCGTGGAACAGGCGGGTGCGCATCGTCGCCTCGGGCGCGCCGGTGAGCGCGGCCGCCTCGCCGGCGGTGAGCTGATCGATCTCGCAGAGCACGAAGGCCGTGCGGTGATCGTCCGAGAGCTTGTCGAGCGCGGCGTAGAGGAGCGCGGCGAGCTGTTGCTGCGCGACCGCGGCGTCGGGGCGAGGCGACGGCGCGTGCGGCTGGTCGGCGAGCCTCGTCATCGCGGCGCGGCGACGCGACGCGGAGCGCACGTGCTTGTAGGCGCGCTTGACGGCGATCGCGGAGAGGAACGTGCGGAGCGAGGAGTCGCCGCGGAACCGCTTGATCGCGTCGGGCAGCGCGACGAACACGTCGTGGACCAGGTCCTCGGCGGCCTCGTGCTCGCCGATGTAGCGGCGCGCGAACGCGCGGAGCGCGGCGTGGTGGGCGCGGTAGACCTCGTCGATCGCGGCAGGGTCGCGCTCGGCCACGCGGGCGAGCAGCGACGGCTCGGTGTCCCCGCTCACGGGAGCTGCACCGGAATCCGCGAACGCGCAGGAGGTCGACAACGGTTCTTGGTCCCCGGTCGCCCCCGGATCGTTCAAACTGATCTCACCGTCACCAACCTCCGGTTTCGGTTGAACGATCGGGGAGGTGCGGGGACCAACCGGCATGCGTTCGCCAACAGTCATCTTCGCGGCTCTCGCGGCCGCTGCCGCTCCCGTCGCCGCACAGCCCATCGAGCATCCCTCGCAGGTCGATTCCACGCCAGCGGATCCGTCCGTCAGCCTCGAGGTCGTCAACACCGCCGAGCTCGATGCGGGCGCGCTGGGCGCCGCGATCAGCGCGGAGCTCGGCATCCCGGTCAGCGATCCGACGGCGTTCGCGCCCGGCCGCGGCCGACTCTCGGTCGCGATCATCGACGGCGCCGCGCGCATCGCGTACGAGCCGGCCGCCGGCTCGCTCGTCGAGCGGCTGGTCGTGCTGCCCGCCGATCCGCGCGAGCGGATCGAGCTCATCGCGTACATCGCCACGAACCTCGTGCGCGATCAGACCGCCGACGTGCTCGCCGGCCTGCCGGTGATCCCGCCGCGCGAGACGCCGCCGGTGCGCGGGCCGAGGCGCGCGCCGAAGCAGCGCATGGCGGCGACGATCGGCTTGGTGCCGCCGCTGGCGGTCGATCGCGTCGCCGGCGCCCACGTCGAGGTCGGGTTCGGCCTCCACGCGCTCGTCGGCATGACCGACGCCTCGACGGTGATGAGCATCAGCGGCCTCGCCGATATCCAGCACCATCACGCGTACGGCGCGCAGATCGGCGGCGTCGCTGCGATCGCCGGGCGTGCGAACGCGGTGCAGATCGGCGGCGTGTTTGCCGGCACCGCGCACGACTTCCGCGGCGTGCAGATCGGCGGCGTCGCCGCGGCATCGGGACGCAATGTCGCCGGCTTGCAGATCGGCGGCGTCGCGTCGGTCGCGAAGGGCAACGTCTACGGCGCGCAGATCGCAGGCGTCGCGAACGTCGCCGATCGCGTGCACGGCGCGCAGATCGGTCTCGTCAATGTCGCCGGGAAGATGCGAGGCCTGCAGGTCGGCCTCATCAACATCACCGAGGACGGCGACGACGCCTATCCGATCGGGCTCGTCAACTACGCGAAGAACGGCCGCGTCGCCGTCGAGGCGTCGGCCGACACCACGCGCGTGTCATCGATCGCGCTGCGCCACGGCACCCGGCACGTCCACAACGTGTGGAGCCTCGGCTGGTCGCCGGACCACGATCACGTGCTGCCCGGCGTCGGCCTCGGCTTCCACGCCGGGCTGTCGGGCGGGCTCGGGCTCGACGTCGACGCGATGGCGTGGTGGACCGACGTGTGGAACGGAAACCTCGGCCAGCTGAACCAGCTCCGCGCGTCGGTGTCGGTGCCGGTCGGCGGCGTCGAGGTGTTCGGCGGAGCCGCGGCGAACGTCTACGTCAGCGACGAGATGGACGAGAGCGCGAACTTCCACCCGGTGCGCGCGCGCACGTGGACGAGCGACGGTGGCACCACGGTGGTGACGTGGCCGAGCGTGTTCGCGGGCGTGCGCCTCTCCGTGCGATGAGCGCCGCTCTGGCGATCCCACTCGCGTGCGTCGTGCTCGCGGCGCTCGCGTATCACCGCGCGGTTCGCGCTATGTTCGTCGCCGATGACCGACCACGACGCGGCGCTCGCCGCGCTGATCCGACGGCGGTGGCGCATCGGCGCGGTGCTCACGGCGATCATGGTCGTCGCCTACTTCGGCTTCATCTTGCTCGTCGCGTTCGGCAAGGACACGGCGGGTACGCTGATCGCTGACGACTCGGTCTCGATCGGCATCATCCTCGGCGCTGTTGTCATCGTCATCGCGCCGGTGCTCACGTCGATCTACGTGCGGTGGGCGAACAAGCACCACGACCCGGCGATCGCCGCGGCCCGGATCAACAAGCCGTGAGCAAGCTCGGCGACACCAATGTCGACGCGATCGCCTGGTTCCTCGGCTTCGTCCTGATCACGCTCGCGATCACCTACTGGGCGGCGCGCCGCACGCGCTCGACGCGCGAGTACTTCGCCGCCGGCGAGCGGATCTCCGCCGTGCAGAACGGGTTCGCGCTCGCCGGCGACTACATGAGCGCCGCGAGCTTCCTCGGCATCGCCGGCCTCGTGGCGACCAGCGGCTTCGACGGCCTGATCTACTCGGTCGGCTGGCTCGTCGGCTGGCCCGTGATCACGTTCCTGATCGCGGAGCCGCTGCGCAACCTCGGCAAGTACACGTTCGCCGACGTCGTCGCGTACCGGCTGAAGCAGCGGCCCGTGCGCATCGCCGCCGCCGCGAGCACGCTCACCGTCGTCGCGTTCTACCTGATCGCGCAGATGGTCGGCGCCGGCAACCTCATCAAGCTGATGTTCGGGCTGTCGTACGAGCTCGCCCTCCTGATCGTCGGCGGCGTGATGCTCGCCTACGTGCTGTTCGGCGGGATGATCGCGACGACCTGGGTCCAGATCATCAAGGCGGTGCTGCTGCTCCTCGGTGCCACGTTGCTCGCCGTGCTCGTGCTGCGGGAGTTCGACATGAACCCGCTGAACCTGTTCGCGGCCGCCGCCACCGAGTACGGCCCCGGTGTCCTCGCGCCCGGCAAGCTCGTCGCGAACCCGCTCGAGGCGGTATCGCTCGGCATCGCGCTGATGTTCGGCTGCGCGGGCCTGCCGCACATCCTCATGCGGTTCTACACGGTGCCCGACGCCGCGACCGCGCGCCGCTCCGTCGCCTACGCCACGTCGCTGATCGGGTTCTTCTACCTGGTCACGTTCATCCTCGGCTTCGGCGCCTCGATCCTCGTCGGGCGCAAGGCGATCACCGCGGTCGACGCCGGCGGCAACATGGCCGCGCCGCTGCTCGCCGAGGTGCTCGGCGGCACGGGCTTCCTCGGCTTCATCTCGGCCGTCGCGTTTGCGACGATCCTGGCGGTCGTCGCCGGCCTCACGCTGTCCGGCGCCGCCGCGCTCTCGCACGACCTGTGGACGCACGTGATCAAGAAGGGCGAGATCAACGAGTACGAGCAGCTCCGGGTCGCGCGCTGGGCCACCGTCGGGCTCGCGATCCTCGCGATCCTCCTCGGCCTCGTGTTCAAGGGTCAGAACGTCGCGTTCATGGTCGGGCTCGCGTTCTCGATCGCCGCGAGCGCCAACTTCCCCGCCCTGCTCCTGTCGATGATGTGGCGCAGGCTGACCACGCGCGGCGCGGTCGCGAGCATGGTCACCGGCACCGTCAGCTCCCTCGTCCTCATTCTCCTGTCACCGACGGTGTGGAAGGACCTCCTGAAGTTCGACGAGGCGATCGTCCCCCTCAAGAACCCCGGCATCATCACCGTACCGCTCGCGTTCGTCGTCGCGATCGTCGTGTCGCTGATGAAGCCCGAGCCCGAGGCGGAGGCCGGCTTCGATGCCGCGCAGCGCCGCATGCATCTCGGGCCTGAGGGCTAGTCCGGGCCGGACAGAACGTGATGCGCAATTCGCGCATTAATTCGGTCGGACCTAATTTCTTGCGCGGGACTACTGCCAGGTCGACTCGAGCTGGCAGAACTCGTCGCCGGAGAGCCGGCACTTGGTCTCGGTCGAGACGACATGGGTCCCGCCCGATAGCTCGATCGACCGGCGCGCCCACCCGAGCACGCTCATGCAGTGAACCTTGTGCGGGGTGTCGAACCCGCGGATCCGGAGCACCGCGGTCTTCGGCCCCCGGGTCATGACCTCGAGGTACCCGCTGTCGTAGTGAGCGCTCCACAGTCGGACGGCCCGACCGAGGATCCAGTGCGTGGTGCCGACCTTGTAGAACAGCCGGTAAATCGTCGTCAGGTTCGCGTCGGCGCCGTAGCGGGCCAGCTCGTCGACGAGGGAGAGGTCGCCCTTGCCGAACAGCCGGTCGATCGTCGAGATGAGCTCGATGAACTGGTCGAACGGGTACCACTTGGCCTTGTTGATCCCGATCTCGATCGCCGAACGCAGCTCGGGCGAGCACTGGGGTAGCAGGCGCTGAAGGCCCGCCGAACCGTGGTTCAGCTGGACCCACAGGACGCGCGACGAGAGCGCGCTTCCCTTGACGTTCGCCACCTTGGAAGTATACGCCGCTCTAGTGAGCACCCGCCAAGATCCGATCGCACGCCTCGAGGAGATGGAAGCAAAGGCGGCCCTCGCCGGGGGAAAGGCCAGGATCGCCAAGCAGCACGAGGCGGGCAAGCTGACCGCCCGCGAGCGCATCGAGGCGCTGCTCGACGAGGGCAGCTTCGTCGAGCTCGACAAGTTCGTCACGCACCGCTGCGCCGACTTCGGCATGCAGGAGCAGAAGATCCTCGGCGACGGCGTGGTCACCGGCCACGGCACCGTCGACGGCCGGCCGGTCTGCGTGTTCGCGCAGGACTTCACCGTGTTCGGCGGCTCGCTCTCCGGCGCCTACGCGCAGAAGATCTGCAAGGTCATGGACCTCGCGACCAAGATCGGGTGCCCGGTCGTCGGCCTCAACGACTCCGGCGGCGCGCGCATCCAGGAGGGCGTGGAGTCGCTCGCCGGCTATGCCGACATCTTCCTCCGCAACGTCCTGTCCTCGGGCGTCGTGCCGCAGCTCTCCGCGATCATGGGCCCGTGCGCCGGCGGCGCCGTCTACTCGCCGGCGATCACCGACTTCATCCTGATGGTCGATCGCACGTCGTACATGTTCATCACCGGCCCCGAGGTCATCAAGACGGTGACCCACGAGGAGGTGAGCAAGGAGCAGCTCGGCGGCGCGATGACGCACGCGAGCAAGAGCGGCGTGTCTCACTTCACGGAGCCCGACGAGCTGTCGTGCATCGCGCGGCTCCGCGAGCTGCTCTCGTTCATGCCGAGCAACAACGCCGAGGATCCGCCGGTCCGCGCCACGCAGGACCCGCCGGACCGCGCCGAGGCGGCGCTCGACACCGTCGTGCCGCTCGAGTCGAACAAGCCGTACGACATCAAGAAGATCATCAACGCCGTCGTCGACGACGGGAAGTTCGTCGAGGTCCACAAGGACTACGCGAAGAACATCGTCTGCGGGTTCGCCCGGTTCGAGGGCCGACCCGCCGGCATCGTCGCGAACCAGCCGATGCACCTCGCCGGCTGCCTCGACATCGATGCGTCCACGAAGGCCGCGCGGTTCGTGCGGTTCTGCGACGCGTTCAACATCCCGATCGTCACCTTCGTCGACGTGCCGGGGTTCCTCCCGGGCACCACCCAGGAGTACGGCGGCATCATCAAGCACGGCGCGAAGCTGCTCTACGCCTTCGCCGAGGCGACGGTCCCGAAGATCACGGTGATCACGCGCAAGGCCTACGGCGGCGCCTACGACGTCATGGCGTCCAAGCACATCCGCGCGGACGTCAACGTCAGCTACCCCGCGGCCGAGATCGCGGTGATGGGCCCCGACGGCGCCGTCAACATCATCTTCCGCGGCGAGCTCGACAAGATCACCGACGAGGCCGCGCGCGCCGAGGCCCGGGTCCGGTTCACGGACGAGTACCGCGAGCGGTTCGCCAACCCCTACAAGGCGGCCTCTCTCGGGTACATCGACGAGATCATCCGCCCGCGCGACACCCGGTGGACCATCGTCCGTTCGCTCCGCACGCTGAAGAACAAGCGCCAGGCCAACCTCCCGCGCAAGCACGGCAACATCCCGCTGTAGCGAGGCCGCTGTAGTAAGATGCCCGGCATGGCCCGAGGGAGGTTCGTGCTGGCGATCGCAGCGCTGCTGCTCGTCTTCGCCGCACCGATCGCGCGCGCGGAAGAGGGGCCCAGCGCGAACCAGCGCGCGTCGATCTTCGCGAAGGGCTCGGTCGTCCGCGTCCTCGGCTTCTGGGAGGTCACGTTCCGCGTCGGCAAGGACGAGCTCAAGGAGTACGTCGGCGGCATGGGCTCCGGCTTCTTCGCGAGCGCCGACGGCTTCGTCGTCACCAACGCCCACGTCGTCGAGGACATCAAGAAGGGCGAAGAGAACGCGAAGATGGAGGCGTTCTCGCAGCTCGCGGCGAAGATCCAGAAGCAGTACGGCAAGGAGCTCGCGGCGATGTCCGACGAGCAGAAGCTCGAGCTCGTCCGCACGCTGCAGAACGGCGCGACCGCCGTGCCGAACGCCGCGATCGTGCTGCCCGACGGCACGAAGCTCAACTACAAGATCGTCTCGTACGGCAAGCCCGGCGAGGGCACCGACGTCGCGGTCATCAAGGTCGACACGAAGGACGCGCCGAACCTGCCGATCGCCGACAGCGACAAGGTCCTGATCCAGGACAAGGTCCTCGCGATCGGCTACCCGGGCGCCGCCGACATGCAGGGCCTGCTCGACGAGAAGTCGCAGCTCGAGGCCACGATCAACGAGGGCGCGGTCTCCGCGATCAAGCGCACCGGCGCCGGCGAGCCGATCATCCAGATCAGCGCGTCGATCACGCACGGCAACTCCGGCGGCCCGACGATCAACGACAAGGGCGAGGTCATCGGTCTCTCCACGTTCGGCAGCAAGGGCGAGGTCCAGGGCTTCAACTTCATCGTCGCGTCGGTGACGGTGAAGAAGTTCCTCGCCGAGGCGAAGGCCAACACCGTCGAGTCGCAGACCACGAAGCTGTGGCGCCAGGGCCTCGACGATCTGTGGGCCGGCTACCTCGACGACGCGATCGTCAACTTCGAGGAAGTGATGACGCTGTTCCCGACGCACTCCGAGGCGCCGCGCATGACCAAGCAGGCGCGCGCGCTCAAGAAGGAGGGCAAGGGCAAGCAGAAGCCGAAGCCGGTCGCGGCCGGCAGTGCCGAGGGCTCGGGGAGCGCGGGCAGCGACTCCGCGTCGAGCAGCGGCGGCGGTGGTGGCGGGAGCAGCGCCGGCATCGGCGTCGCGGTCGCGCTGATCTCGATCGGCGTGATCGGCGGGCTCGTCGTGTTCATGCGGCGCAAGAAGACGGGCGGACCGCAGCCGGGGATGGCGCCCGGGATGCACCCCGCGATGTCCCCGCCGCACGGCGTGCCGCACGCCGGCCATCCGCCGCACGGCGCGCACCCGGGCATGCCGCACGGCGGGCCTCCGGGCATGCCACCGCCGCAGCCGGGCTATCCGCATCAGCCTCCGCCCGGAGGACCGATGATGGTGCCCGGCCGTCAGCCCGGGCCGGGTGGCGTGGCGCCGGTCGCGAAGACCATCGCGATCGGCGGCGCGAGCGCGAGCGGCAGCCAGCCGATCGCGGCCACCGCGTTCGGCTCGATGACGGTCGGCATCCTCACCTGCACGCGCGGCCGGCTGATGGGCCAGCGGTTCGGGCTCACCACGCAGGGCCTGCTCATCGGCCGGCAGCCGGGCCTCGCGCAGATCGTGATCGACGACCCACGCTCGTCGGGCAAGCACGTGTGGATCGGCTACGAGCAGGGTCAGCTCGTCGCGATCGATCAGGGCACCACGAACGGCACGTACGTCAACGACGTGCGCTACGGGCGGATCAGCAAGGCCGTGCTGAAGGACGGCGACACCGTGATCGTGTCCGAGCCCGACTGCCTGAGCCTGACGCTGAAGCTGAACTGATGCGGTCGATCGTCGCGCCGCTCGTGCTCGCCCTCGCGGCGTGCGGCAAGCCGGCCGTGCAGAAGCCGCTGCCGCCGATGACGCACCAGGCGTACGCGCACTACCTCGACGGCAAGCTCGCGGCGTATCGCTCCGACTGGCCCGCCGCGGCCGATGCGCTCGTGCTCGCGCTCGCGGCGGCGCCCGATCAGCCGATGATCGCCGTCGAGCTCGCGCGCGTGCAGGCGAAGGCGAAGCGCGAGGCGGCCGCCGCCGACACGCTCGCCGCCGCCCGCACGAAGTGGCCGCACCACGCGCAGGTCTGGCTGATGTCGGGCGATCTGGCGGGTACCTCGAAGCGCGGCGAGGCGATCAAGGCGTACCGCCGCGCGATCGAGCTCGCGCCCGACGACGAACGTGGCTACCTCGGCCTCGCGAAGCTCGAGTCGCCGCGCGAGAGCGAGGCCGTGCTGCGGCAGCTCGTCGAGCGCATCCCCGACTCCGTCGACGGCCACTACCAGCTCGCGCAGCACCACGCGAAGCGCGACGATCTCGAGGCCGCGATCAAGGAGCTGCGCGCGGTGATCGAGCGCGACCCCGATCACATCGACGCGCGGCTCGACCTCGCACGTTCGCTGCGGCGCACCGGGCACATCGATCAGGCGATCGAGCAGACGCGCAGCGCGTTCGATCGCAGCGGTCAGGCGCTCGACATCGCCGAGGAGCTGTACTGGCTCCTGTGCGAGGCCGATGACCGCACCGCGGCGATCGACCTGCTGACGCTGCTCGATGACGATCGCAGCGACGTCGAGGCGCTCGCGGCGATCGCGCGGCTGTCGAAGGGCCTCGGCCGCCTCGCCGAGGCGCGCGCGATCGCCGCGCGGATCGCCGCGATCGACGCGGACGCCGGCGTGCTCGTCAACGCGGACCTCGACGGCGTCGCCGATGCCGCGAACGCGGTCAGGAAGCTGCTCGCGATCGCGCCCGACTCGGCCCAGTTCCGCGACGCGCGCCGGCTCGCGGGCGATCTGCTGCTCGCCACCGGCGATCCGACGGCCGCGGCCGCCGCGATCGCCCCCGCGCGGGAGCAGCGCCCGAAGGATGTCGACCTCGCGATCGTCGCGGCCTACGCGCGCGCCGACGCCGGTGACGCGGCGGGCGCGCGCGCGCTGCTCGCGGGGCTCGGCGATGGGCTGCCGCAGGCGCTGGCGCGAGCGCGCCTCGAGGATCACCTGAAGGCGCACGCCGCAGCGCTCGCGATCCTCGAGCCGCTGATCGCCAAGCATCCCGACTCGACGACCGCGCTGAACCTCGCCGGGTACATGCTCGCCGACCGAGGCGAGCGGCTGGCCGATGCCGAGCGCTGGCTCGCCCGTGCGCGCGATCTGTCCCCCGGTGATCCGGCGATCCTCGACAGCTGGGGCTGGCTGCGGTTCAAGCAGGGCAAGCGCCGCGAGGCGGTACGGGTCCTCGACAAGGCCGCGCGGTTCTCGCCGAACGAGCCAGAGATCCTCGTGCACCTCGCCACCGCGTGGGCCGCCGATGGCGCACCGCGCACCGCCGGGGAGGTGCTCGATCGCGCGTCGGGTCTCCACCCGTCTCCGACGGTGCAGACCCGGATCGCCGCGCTGCGCGCGCAGTTGGCCGCGCAGCGGTGATAGACTGGACGGCATGAACCGCTGGCTGATCGCGGCCGTGCTCCTCGGCGCGGGCTGCAAGAACGCACCCTCCGAGGACTCGTGCAAGCAGCTGCTCGACCACCTGGTCGACCTCGAGTTCAAGAAGGCCGGCGCTGCCAGCGGCGCGACCGACGCCCTCAAGGCCGAGCTCGCGAAGCAGAAGGCGCAGGTGATCGAGGCCAAGTCGGCCGAGTTCATCGACGTGTGCGTCAACAAGACCGCGAAGCAGCGCGTCGAGTGCGCGCTCGCAGCCACCGATCTCGACGCCGTCGCGAAGTGCGACGAGCAGAAGTGATAGAGTCGCCGCCATGCCTCGGTTGATCCGGATCGACACCGGTGACGACATCGGAACGATCAGCGACGCCCAGCTCAAGTTCCTGGTCGAGCAGCTCGAGGAAGAGCACGATGAAGACCAGGACTACTTCATCGACCGCGACACGCTCGAGCTGATGAGCGACAACGGCGGCGACCCCGAGCTCCTCGCGATGCTCGAGAAGGCGATCGGCGACGACGACTCCATGGACATCTCCTGGGAGTGACCTGAGTTACGCTCAGCGGGGCGAGTGTCAGCCGGCCCACATCGATTTCGGCAGTACAATCCGTTGCCTATCTGATGTGGTGAAAGGACCGACCTGTTCTGTTAGAACGCGCGCCCCATGCGCCATCTGTCTGCTCTGGTTGTGGTCGTCGTCGGAAGCTTTGCGGGTTGCAGCGATGACGGAGGACCGAAGGATGCGCCCGACACCGTCCTCGATTCGTCGCCGAAGCCGCTGACGAACCAGACGAAGGTGAGCTTCACCTTCCACGCGACGAGCAACGCGAACGGCTTCGTGTGCTCGGTGGATGGCGGCACGCCGTCGGCGTGCCAGTCGGGGATCGAGGTCACCGTCGGCGACGGCGAGCACACCTTCGAGGTGTCCGCGGCGCTGAACATGATGGTCGACGAGACGCCGGCCAAGGCGACGTGGAAGGTCGACGCGACGCCGCCCGACACGCAGATGGTGTTGGGACCGCCGGAGCTCGACAACACGGTGATGCCGCAGCTCGAGTTCTCCGGCTCCGATCCGGGCGATGGCCCGGTGACGTTCGAGTGCAAGCTCGACGCGGCGACGTACGCCCCGTGCACCTCTCCGAGCTCGTTCGGGGTGACCGACGGTCTGCACGCGTTCACGGTCCGCACCGTGGACGCCGCCGGCAACGTGGACCCGACGCCCGCGAGCCACGAGTGGACCGTCGACTCGTCGACGCCCGACACGATGATCACGCTCGGCCCGGCCGGCGGCACCACGACGACGCCCGACGTGTCGTTCACCTTCGGCTCGCCCGCGGCCGGCGTGACGTTCGAGTGCTCGCTCGACGGCGCGGCGTTCGTGCCGTGCACCGCGCCGCAGATGTTCACGGACCTCCCCGACGGCGTGCACACGTTCACGGTGCGCGCGCGGACGGCCGCCGGCACGATCGACCCGTCGCCGGCGACGCGCACGTGGACCGTCGACGGCACCGCGCCGACCGTGACGATCACGACGCAGCCGGCGGACCCGTCGAACGACAGCACGCCGACGTTCGGCTTCACGTCGAACGATGCGACCGCGCGGTTCGAGTGCGCGATCGACAGCGGCGCGTTCGTCGCGTGCACGTCGGCGTTCACGTCGGCCGCGCTCGCCGATGGCATGCACACGTTCCGGGTGCGCGCGAAGGATCCGGTCGGCAACACCAGCACGGTGGCGACGTACACCTGGGTGATCGACACGATGGTGCCGACGGTGACGATCACCGGCGGACCGGCCGGCCCGGTCGCCTCGGCGAACGCGTCGTTCACCTTCACCACCGCGGGCTCGCCGACGGTCGTGGAGTGCGCGCTCGACACCGGCGCCTTCGCGCCGTGCACGAGCCCGCGCGCCTACACCGCGCTCGCCGAGGGCGCGCACACGTTCACCGTCCGCGTCCGCGACGCGGCGGGCAACGCCGGCATGGACCTCCGCATGTTCACCGTCGACACCATGGCCCCGACGGTGATGATCACCGCGGCCCCGACGAACCCGACGAACGACGCCACGCCGACCTTCTCGTTCACCACGGCCGGCGCCCCGACGATGGTGCAGTGTTCGATCGACGGCGGCGCGTTCGCGGCCTGCACGAGCCCGCACACCACGGCAGCGCTCGCGGACGGCGCGCACACGTTCGTCGTCCGCGCGACCGACGCCGTCGGCAACAGCGCGAGCGACATGCGCGCGTTCACGGTCGACACCGCGGCGCCGACGGTGACGATCGTCAACCGGCCGGCGAACCCGTCTAACAGTGCGTCCGCGGCGTTCACGTTCACGGTCAGCGAGGGCTCGCCGATGTGCTCGATCGACGGCGGCGCGTTCGCCGCGTGTACCTCGCCGCGCAACTACACCGGCCTCGCGAACGGCAGCCACACGTTCACCGTGCGCTCGGCCGATGCCCTCGGGAACACCGGCACCGCGAGCTACACGTGGACGATCGACACGGCGGCGCCGACCGTCACGATCACCACGAAGCCCGCGGCCACGACGAACCAGACGACCGCGAGCTTCGCGTTCACGGTCAGCGACGGGACGATCCAGTGCCAGCTCGACGGCGGCGCGTTCGCCGCCTGCACCTCGCCGCGCAGCTACACCGGCCTCGCGGCCGGGAGCCACACGTTCACCGTGCGCTCGACCGACGCGGCCGGCAACGTCGGCTCCGACACCTGGACGTGGACCATCGACCTCACCGCGCCGACGGTGACGATCAACACGCAGCCGGCGAACCCGACGAACGCGACCACCGCGACGTTCACGTTCACGGTCAGCGACGGCTCG
>JAEUJX010000629.1 GCA_016794545.1 Myxococcales bacterium | reverse complement strand
GGGCTCGCCGCCGCGCACGCCGCCGGCATCGTTCACCGCGACATCAAGCCCGACAACATCGTGGTGAGCGGGACCGGGACCGTCAAGCTGGTCGACTTCGGCCTCGCGCGGGACCTCGGCGATCGCTCCGTCGACTCGGTCGACGGCATGTCGGGCGACACGACGAGCGGCGACCCCGGCGACAGCGGCAGCGACCTCGATCGGGCGAGCACGAGCTCGAGCACGCTGCGCCCGCTCGAGGTGGTCACGCAGCACGGTCACGTCGTCGGGACGCCGGCGTACATGCCGCCCGAACAGCGGGGCCGCGGCGCCGACGCCGACGAGCGCAGCGACCAGTTCAGCTTCTGCGCGACGCTCTACGAGGCGCTCTACCGGCAGAAGCCGTTCAAGCAGAAGAAGCGCGTGCCCGTGCCGGAGAACACCGACGTGCCCGCGTGGCTCGGGCGCGTCGCGAACCGCGGCCTCTCGGTCGAGCGCGGGGCGCGCTATCCGTCGGTCGAGGCGCTGCTACGCGATCTCGATCGGGATCCGGCGCGCACGCGGCGCAACATCGCGCTCGGTGGGGCGGCGCTGCTCGGCGTGGCGGCGGCGGCCGCGATCATCACGGTCCGGCTCCGGCCGTCGGCGGCGCCGGTCGCGGCGTGTGGGACCGGCGATGACGAGGTCGCGGTGCGCTGGAATGCGGACAGGCGCGCGGCGATCGATCGAGCGGCCGCGAAGGTCGGTGCGCCGTGGGCGGCGACGGCGGCGGTGGCCTTCGCCGCGCGCGCCGAGGCCTACGCCGGGGAGTGGAAGGCGATGTACCGCGAGTCGTGCGAGGCGACGCGCGTGCGCGCCGTGCAGTCCGCGGAGGCGCTCGACCTGCGCTCCGCGTGCCTGAGCCACCGGCTCGCCGACCTCGGCGCGCTCGTCGACGTGATGGCGGAGGCGAGCGCGGATGTGCTGCGCCGCGCCGGCGACGCCGTCGGCAACCTGCCCGCGGTCGCGGAGTGCGCGGACGTGCAGGCGCTGCGGCAGGTGGTGCGGCGCCCGACCGAGCCCACCGTGGCGAGCAAGCTCATGGCGCTCGACGGCGAGCTGTCGCGCATCACGGCGCTCTACGCGGTCGGCGATGTCGCGCGCGTGCTGCCGCTCGTCGATCGGGTGATCGCCGAGGCGCGCGAGACCGGCTACACGCCGATCCTCGCGCAGGCGTTGTTCTGGCGCGGGCGCGCGCTCGCCGACCGCGACGGTGGTGTACCGGCGCTCGCCGCGTTCGACGAGACCCTCGCCGCGGCGCTCGCGTCGGGGGAGGACCGGCTCGCCGCTGACGCGACGGCGCGCGTGGCCCAGGAGGCGCTGTGGGCCGGCGAGCTCGCGGAGTTCGAGCGCTGGGCGCGTGTCGCGAACGCGCTGTCCACGCGGAGTCGCGCGACGGACGTGTCGCTGTTCATCGAGCAGCTCACCTGCATGTCGAACCACTTCACCGGGAAGGTGCGCACGCGCCTCGAGTGCTTGCGCGCGCTCGCGGTGAAGCGGGAGGCCGCGCACAAGCAGACCGAGTGGCTGGTCACCACGCTCGGGCTCGCCGCTTCGGAGGCCGGCGAGCTGGTCGAGGCGATCAAGTGGCTGGAGCGCGGCGTCGAGCTGGCGCGTGCGGAGAACGGTGCGGATCACCCGCGCACGCTCGAGATGCGGGCGTACCTCTGCCACGGGCTCAACGCGCTCGGCGAGTACGCGCGCAGCGCCCAGGAGTGCAGCGACGCGCTCGCGCGGCTCTCGCGGGTCGCCCCCGACGACAAGGCGTTGATCGCGCGGCTGCAGCTCTACGTCGCGCGTGCCGAGCTCGGGCTCGAGCACGCCGATCGCGCGCGGCCGCTGCTCGACGCGGCCGCCGCCTCGGGCGACGACGAGATCGCGTTCGACGCGAAGTCCGAGCTCGCCGACCTCGCCGGGGGCCGGCGCGGTGCGACCCCGGCGCAGCGGCGCGAGGCGCTCGCCGAGACCGTGAAGATGTTCGAGAAGTACAACCCCAGGCACCCGAACATCATCGCGGCCCGCCAGGAGCTCGGCGTCGCGCTGCTCGCGCAGGGCGACGCCGCCGCCGCGGCGAAGGAGCTCGAGAAGGCCGACGCCGACGCCGACGCCCGCGAGATCAGCCCGCTCGGCCTCGCGCAGCTGCGGTTCGCGAGGGCGCAGGCGATCGCGAAGTCACGCGGCGACCTCGCGCTCGCTCGCACGCTCGCCACCGACGCGCTCGCGATCTACACCCGCGCGGCGCCCGACACGCCGCGGTTCCGTGCGACGGGCAAGCAGATCTCCGACTGGATCGCGGCCCTCCCATCCCGGCCTCGTCCACCCGGCGAACCCTGACTAGATGCGGTCGTCGTCGGGCTCGATGTCGAGGTCGCCGTCGTCGGCGAGGTCCTGGTCATCGAACAGGACGTCCTCGTCGCGGATCTCGTGCTCCTCCTCCTCGGCGCGGGCGACGCCGGAGGATTCGGTCTCGCCGCGCTTCTCCTCGTCCTCACGAGGACCATGGGGGCGACCGATCTCGAGGTCGCGATCATCGGCTTCGTTCTCGAGCTCTCGTGGATTCGTCATGACCACTCACGAGAGCAAGCGAGGTGCCACATGTCGCCGCGCGCCCGCGCACGCTCCGCTATAGGTGCTTCTGCATGCACACACTCGCCGGCAGGGAATCGTAGGGCGGGAAATTCGGGGTCCGCGTGTAGCCGCATCGCGTGTACAGCGCGATCGCCTCGTGCTGCTGGTCGCCGGTCTCGAGCACCGCCGCTCCAAAGCCCAGCTCGCGGGCCCATTGCTCGAGTGCGCCGACGATCTGTGCCCCGATGCGGCGCCCGCGCGCAACGGGAACGACGTACATGCGCTTGAGCTCGACGGTGGCCTCGCCGTGCGGATGCGTCTTGAAACAGCCACAGCCGACCGCGCGGCCGTGCTCGAGCGCCACGACCGCGGTCTCGATCCGCTCCACCTTGTTGTGCGGCGCGTACGAGTCCTGGATCGCGCCATAGCGGTCGCGCAGATCCGCATCGAGGCCGCGCACGAGCTCCACGAAGTCCGGCGCGGCCGTGGTGCAGCGTACGATCTCGATCATGGGCGCGCGAGAATACCGCGGAGCACGATCGTCACCAGCTCGTTGATGACGCTCGCCCCGCGGCTCGCCGGCAGCCGACGCTGCCTCAGGTGCTCGAACAGGATCGTGTCGATCGCGCCGAGCACCGTCAGCGCGGACACCTCCGGATCGACGTCGCGGATGAGGCCGTGGGCGCGCGCGGTCTGCGTGAGCGCTACCGCGCGCGTGGTGAGCTGCTCCGCGATCGCGTGGATCGATCGCCGCGCCGGTGATGCGGGCGACCGCGCCTCCTGGAGGTACAACAGCACCAGCCGCGCCTGCCGGGCGACGACGACCGACAGGTCCGACGCCAGCTGGACGTAGATGCCCGCGAGCGTGTCCGCCCGCGCGACGCGCAGCCCTTGCTCGCACCGGTCGAGCGCGGCGATCACCTCGTCGCCGACCGGCGTCATGATCTGCGAGACCAGATCCGCCTTGTCCGCCGCGGAGCGATAGAACGAGCCCTTCGCGATGCCGGCCGCCGCGACGATCTCGTCGATCGTCACGCCCTCGATCCCGCCCGCGAGGAACAGCCGGAGCGCCGCATCGTGGAGCGTCTGGACGGTCTCGCGCCGGTTGCGATCGCGCTTCCCGCCCGCGGGGCCGGGGCGCTTCCTCGGGAGTCTCGGGGACTTCCGGCCTCTCGCGTTCGGGCTGGACACGACGCGCAAATAATGTGACTATTCAGTCATTATTTCAAGCGGAGGCTGTACGTCATGATCGGAATCCCCCTGGGGCTGCTCGCCGCCAACGCGACGGAGTGGCTCGTCCACAAGTACGTGCTGCACGGCCTGGGGCAGAAGAAGGACTCGTTCTGGTCCTTCCACTGGCACGATCACCACAAGAACGCCCGCCGCAACGAGCTCGTCGATCCCGACTACGAGGAGCCGGTGACGTCGAAGTGGAACGGCCAGAGCAAGGAAGCGCTCGCGCTCGTCGCGACGGCCGCCGCGTTCGCTCCGCTGTTCCCGGTCGCGCCGTTCTTCACCGGCACGGTCATCTACTGCACGATCAACTACTACCGGAAGCACAAGCGCGCGCACCTCGACCCGGAGTGGGCGCGCGAGCACCTGCCGTGGCACGTCGACCACCACATGGGCCCGAACCAGCACGCAAACTGGTGCGTGACGCGTCCGTGGTTCGACATCGTGATGGGGACGCGCGAGCCCTACGTCGGGACCGACCTCGAGCGGAAGGCCGCCGAGAAGAAGCGCGCGAAGGCTGCCGCCGCGGCCGCCGCCACCGAGAACACGCTGACGCCGGCCGCCGCGCCTGCGACGTAGCGCACGCGCCGCGCTTGGTATTTAGGTCCGACCTAGTTTCTGCGCAATTCGTGCAACACGATCTGTCCGGCCGGACAGCAGCGTCTCGCCTTCGTCGGAGCGTGGCGCACGCGCGGCGCTTGCGACGTGGCGCACGCGCCGCGCCTGCGACGTGGCGCACGCGCCGCGCTTGCGACTGGCGCACGCGCCGCGCTTGCGACGTAGCGCACGCGCCGCGCCTGCGGTGCACACCGCCTGCGGCGCGCACCTCGCGCTCTTGTCACGCGGCTTGATCTCCTCCGGCACGGAGGTCATGCGAAGGATCGGGCATGGTCCGTGCCGCACTGCTCGCCGCCGCGCTTCTGGCGCTCGAGGCTCGAAGCGCCGAGGCGTGCTCGTGCCCGGCGGAGGTCGGGACGCTGCCCGCGGGCGGTGACCCGGCCGTGGCCACGAACCTTCGCGCGATCTACTTCTGGGGCTACGGCGACGATGCGTATCTGGTCGGCCCGGATCAGGCTCCGATCCGTGGCCCGATCGAGACCGCGGCGAACATCCGGGTCCTTCGACTCGCGGCCGAGCTCGCCCCGGACACGCAGTACACGATCCGGTTCTCGGCGAATCTGTACAACCGGCCGCCGGTGACCTTCACCACGGGAGCCGGACCGGACCGCGAGGCGCCGCCGTCGCCGGTGTTCGAGGACTTCGCGATCGACTGGCTCGGCCGCGACGATAACGATTCGTGCGGAGCGTGGGACTACCAGATCCGCGGCTACCTCGCGGCGCCGGCCGGTGGCGACATCGCGACGATGGGTATGCGGTTCACGCCGTCGACGGGCGAGGCACGCGAGGCCGTGCTCTGGCCGGGCAGCGCGATCAGCGGGGCGTCCGGTCTCCAGGTCTGGTTTCCGAGCCAGCTCGGGACCACGTACTGCCAGAACCGCTTCACGCTCGAGAAGGGGGAGACGTACCTCGTCGAGGCGTGGTCGATCGATCGCGCCGGCAACACCAGCGAGCCCGTGTCGGGGACGTTCCACCTCGCGGGCGGCGACGGCGGCTGTTCGGCCGGCGGGCGCCAGGCGCTCGGCACGCTCCTCGTGCTCATCCCGGTCATCGTCCGGCGGCGCCGCGCGATCGTCCGCGGATGAGCCGGTCGGGCGCCGCGCTACCATCCGCGCATGAGCCCGGTCGAGGTCGCCGTTCGCACGTACATCCGCGCCGCCGCCGAGCGCGATCCGGCCGAGCGCGCGAAGCTGCTCGAGGCGTGCTTCGCGGAGGACGCGCGGTTCGTCACGCGCTCGGGTGTGATCCGCGGGCGCGCTGGCATCGACGCGATGATCGTGCGCGGCCTGGACGCTCCCTTCCACCTGGCGAGTGCCGTGGACGCCCGAGGCACGACCTTCCGCTTC
>JAEUJX010000626.1 GCA_016794545.1 Myxococcales bacterium | reverse complement strand
CGGCTCCTCGGTGCGGCGGCCCGCGAGCGCGAGGATGCGGCCATCGGGAGCGAGCACGACGATCGCGCCGCGCGGCGCACGCGACTGGTTCAGCAGCTTCTCGGCGAGCAGCTGGAGGTCGGGATCGAGCGTGAGGACGGCGCGCTTGCCGCCCTTCAGCGGCGCCTCGTACCGATCTCCGACGCGCTCGATCCTGTCGAGATCGACCCCGAACGCCTGTGCCACGGCCGCCGGCGACGGCGCGCTGGCGGCAGCAGCCGGCACGTCACGTGCGGGCTGATCCGCGAGCGCCTGGAACGCGGCGACCTCCTCGGCCGTCGCGCCGCGGGACTCGCCCGGCGCCAGTGCCGCGCCGGCGATCTGCGCCTTGGGCGCCTTCGTGTCCGCGTCGCCACTCGTGATCATCGCGGCACCGCCGGCGACCACCATGGCGCCGGTGAGCAGGGCGAGGCTGCGTCGCATGGTCTTGGGTAGTAGCGTCATCTGCGCGCAGGCACAAGAATCTTTCGCCAGATCGAGGTAGGGTTTGCACCCCGCGATGGCCCGAGTCGTCCTATCGCTGATCCTCGTAGCGGCCTGCGGCGCGCCGAAGCAGGTGACGATGCCGCGCGAGGTGCCCACGCCCACCGTGCAGGTGGGCAGCTGTGCCAGGCCCGGGGTGGACGGCGTGATGGGAACGTCGCCTCGCCTCGATCGCGCCGATCGCGATCTCGATGGCGACGGGACGCCCGAGAGCATCGTCGTCGACCGCGCGATGTGCACCGCGGAGGGCAACTGCTACTGGAACGTGTTCAAGGCGCCGCCGGTGGGATCCGCCGGGGAGTGCGCACGCTATGCGGGCACCTTCGCCGGCGCCGCGCTCGAGCCGCTCGCGCAGAAGGGCGACGACAACATGAGCGACGTGCGCGGCTACTGGAACCTACACGGCGGGAGACTGCTCCTGCAGTCGTACCGGTTCGTGCGCGGCGGCTATCAGCTGACCGATGCCCTGCTGTGCCGGCGTGCGGCCGATGACAAGCTCGATTGCACGGACTCCGACCGATGAAACCTACGATTCATGTTAGGATTTTTGGCGGGTGAGTGATACCGGCCGGAACAAGACCGTCGTCACCGCGATCTCGAAGATCAGCGACCGACCGGTGGCCAAGGAAGCGTGCCTGGTCGTCATCTATGGCCTGGAGCTGGGCAAGAAGTTCAACCTGAACCGCCCGCAGATCATCATCGGCCGCTCGTCGAAGGCCGACATCCAGATCGACCAGGAAGCGGTCAGCCGCAATCACTGCAAGATCATCAACACCGGCAACGCGATCATGCTCCGCGACATGGGGTCCACGAATGGCACCTATGTCAACGACGAGATGATCGACGAGTACGTGCTGCGCGACGGCGACTTCATCAAGGTCGGCCGCTGCATCTTCAAGTTCCTGAGCGGCAACAACATCGAGAACGCCTATCACGAGGAGATCTACCGGCTCACCACGGTCGACGGCCTCACCCAGGTGTTCAACCGCCGCTACTTCGTCGAGACGCTCGAGCGCGAGATCGGGCGGGCGCTGCGCTACCGCCGGGACCTGTCGCTGATCATGTTCGACATCGACCGGTTCAAGGGCGTCAACGACAGCTTCGGCCACCTCGCGGGCGACCACGTGCTGAAGCACCTCGCGAGCGTGATCAAGACCCGCATCCGGCGCGAGGACGTGCTCGCGCGCTACGGCGGCGAGGAGTTCGCGATCGTGCTGCCCGAGATCGACCACTACAACGCGATGCAGTTCGCGGAGAAGATCCGGAAGCTCGTCGAGGTCGCCGAGTTCAAGTTCGAGGACGCCGTGATCCCCGTGACCGTGTCGATCGGGGTCGCGAGCCTGCGGGGCGAGATCGAGGACGCGCTGGAGTTCATCAAGCAGGCCGATACGCACCTGTTCGCCGCCAAGGAGGGTGGCCGTAACCAGGTGAAGGGGTGATGGCGGAGCCCGCCACACCCGCCCCCCCGGCTCCGCCGGCTCCGGAAAGCGAGAGTGTCCGCGAGCTCCGCGAGAAGAAGCGCGTCCTCGCCTCGCTCGTCGTCCACGATCTGCGCAGCCCGCTGTCCGCGATCCAGGGCTACCTCCAGCTGCTCCGCGACGAGCTGACCGAGGATCCGGCGGTCTCGCCGACCGCGCTGACCTACGTCGACGACGCGACGACCCTCGTCGGCAAGGCGCTCGGTCTCGTCGCGACGATCCTCGATGTCGACGAGCTCGAGGACGGCATCCTGAAGGCGCAGCTGTCGCCGGTGCGGATCATCGAGCTCGTCGATCGGGCGCGGAGCGGCAACAAGGCGCAGTTCGACGTCCGGGGCCTCACCGTCGATGTCGAGGTCGATCCCGACATGGTGGTGCGGCTCGATCGCGACCTGTTCGCGCGCGTGCTCGAGAACCTGATCGACAACGGGGCGCGCTACTCGCCGCGCGGCGGGCGCGTGCTGATCGCGGTGAAGCGCGACGAGCAGGGCGTCGAGCTCTCGATCGGGAACAACGGGCCGCCGGTGCCGGCGAGCGAGCGCGAGCGGATCTTCGGCCGCTACTTCCAGGTCGAGGCGCGTCGCGCCTCCGCGCGCGCGAACCGCGGTCTCGGCCTCTACTTCTGCAAGCTCGCCGCCGAGGCACACGGCGGCACGATCCACGTCGAGCAGCGGGGCGACCTCGGGGCGGTGTTCGTCGTCCGGATCCCCGAGTAAGGAGGCGCGGTGAGCTGGGCGCCGCTATGGCTGTCGCTGCAGGTCGCGACGCTGTCCATGCTCCTCGCGCTGGTGTTCGGCACGGCGATCGCGGTCGCGCTCACCTGGAAGAAGCTGCCGGCGCGCGACTTCCTGTACTCGCTCTCGCTCGCGCCCCTCGTGCTGCCGCCGACGGTCCTCGGCTACTACCTGCTCGTGGCGTTCGGGACCGACAGCGCGATCGGGCGCGCGTGGCACTGGCTCACGGGCGGCGACATCGTGTTCTCGTTCACCGGCGCCGTGATCGCCGGCGCGGTCGGCTCGCTGCCGCTCGTCGTGCGCGCCACGCGCGTCGGCATCGAGGGCATCGATCCGAGCCTGATCGCCGCCGCGCGCACGCTCGGCGCGAGCCCGCTGCGCGTGCTGCTCACCGTGGTGCTGCCGCTCGCGTCGCCGGCGATCATCGCGGGCGCGATGCTCGCGTTCGCGCGCGCGATGGGCGACTACGGCATCACGCAGATGGTCGCCGGGCAGATGATCGACGGCACCGAGACGGCGTCGATCCACGTGATGAACGCGCTGTACGGCGGCCGCGAGATCGACGCGCGCAACATGTCGCTGGTGACCACGCTGGTCGGCGTGACGCTGCTCTACGTCGCGAACAAGCTCCTGAAGAAGCTTTCGGGGTCGCATGTCTGACGGTCTCCTGGCGAAGATCCTCGTCGAGCGCGGGAGCTTCCGCGTCGACGTCGAGCTCGCGTGCCCGCCCGGGATCACGTGCGTGATGGGCCCCTCCGGCTCGGGCAAGAGCACGATCCTCGGCGCGGTCGCCGGTCTGGCGGTGCCCGACCAGGGGCGCGTCGTGCTCGACGGGCAGACCTGGTTCGATCGCGACGCGGGGATCGACGTTCCGGTGCACCACCGCCGGCTCAGCTACATGTTCCAGGGCCTCGCGCTGTTCCCGCACATGACCGCGCAGCAGAACGTCGAGTACGGCATGCACGACCTGCCGAAGCCCGGGCGCGCGCGGCGTGCTGCCGAGCTCCTGGAGCGGCTCAACGTAGCTCACCTCGCGCACCGCCGGCCGCGCACCTTCTCCGGGGGAGAGGCGCAGCGCGTGGCGCTCGCGAGGGCGCTCGCGCGCGAGCCGAAGCTGCTCTTGCTCGACGAGCCGTTCTCGGCGCTCGACGAGGACCTGCGGGGACAGCTCATCGACCTCGTGAAGAAGCTCGTCGCGGAGCTCTCGATTCCGCTCCTGCACGTGACGCACTCCTCGGCCGAGGCGCGCCTGCTGGCCGATCAGGTGTTGCGGATCGAGGCGGGGAAGATCGTCAGCCGGGGGACCGTCGCCGAGGTGCTGGATGGCGGATAGCGGCGTGGGGACGGAGCCCGCGCGGCCCGGGGTCGTGGTGGTCGCGACCGGAACGACGCCGATGGCGCTCGCGCTGCCGGTGCCGGTCGAGCTCGGACGCGTGGTCAGCGCGGAGGGCGTGAAGCACGAGATCGCCGACGACCGGATGAGCCGCGAGCACGCGGTCGTACGGCGCGATCGAGGGACCTGGGCGATCGCCGACAAGGAGAGCCGCAACGGCACGTTCGTCAACACCGAGCGGATCGGCGTCGAGGTCCGGCGGCGCGGCGACTGCGTCGTCCGCTGCGGCCACACGGTGTTCGTGCTGCTCGAGGACATGCGGGGCCACGACGCGCCGCGCGTCGACGCCGGCGAGCAGGTGATCGGGCCCGAGCTCGCCCGCGCGTTCGTGGAGATCGAGCGCGCCGCCGGCGCGGGTGACACGCTGCTCGTGCACGGCGAGTCGGGCTCCGGCAAGGAGTCGGCCGCGCGGCTGTTCCACGACAAGGGGCCGCGGCGCGGCGGCCCGTTCGTCGCGGTCAACTGCGCGGCGATCCCCGAGGGCGTCGCCGAGCGGCTCCTGTTCGGGGCGAAGAAGGTCGCGTTCTCCGGAGCGATCGACGCGTTTGGCTACTTCCAGCAGGCGGCGGGCGGCACGCTGTTCCTCGACGAGATCGCGGACCTCGATCCGAGCGTGCAGGCCAAGCTCCTGCGGGCGATCGAGACCCGCGAGATCCTGCCGCTCGGCGCGAGCGCGCCGGCCAAGCTCGACCTCGGCATCGTCGCGGCCAGTCACCGCGAGTTGCGCGGCGCGGTGGCCGACCGCCGGTTCCGCGACGACCTCTACGACCGGCTCGGCCGCGTCACCGTTCGCCTGCCGCCGCTGCGCGAACGCAAGGTCGACATCGCGCGGCTCGTGCAGCGCGAGGTCGCGAGGGCCGGCGCCGAAGGCAGCGCGAACGCCGACGCCGCGAAGCTCGCCGTGCACCCGCGGCTCGTCGAGACGTGCTGCGCGCGCCCGTGGCCCGGCAACGTGCGCGAGCTGATCGCGGCGGTGCGCGAGGCCATCACCAAGGCGAGGGCCGCCGGCCGCGACACCGTGCGCGCCGAGGATCTCGCGGAGACCGCAGGGCAGCCGATGGGCTCGGCCGCCGACGAGACGAACCTCGAGAAGCCCGGCAAGGCGTCGCCGGGCGAGCTCGACCGGGCCACCGTGATCGCGGCGCTCGCGGGCGCCAACGGCGCGGTGGCCGCCGCGGCCAGGGCGCTCGGCCTGCACCGCACGCAGCTCTACCGGCTGATGGAGAAGCTCGGCATCGCCCGCGACGGAGCCGCGGAGTAGCGTCAGAAGATCGGGCCGACGGGGTTCGGGCCGAGGCAGCCCTGGATCTGCGTGCGATCGCTCCGCGCGTTCAGGCCGGGACGCGTGATGCAGCCGTCGCCCGTGCAGCGCGCGAGCACGCGGTTGTGCGGATAGTCGATGTCGACCTCGACGGTGCGCAGCGCGTTCGTACCGAGGATGCCGTCGACCTCCGGCTGATCGGGCCGCAGCTCGGTGCGCAGCGCTTGCAGCGTCGGATCGCCGTCGACGACGACCAGCACGTCGAGCGCCGTCGGCGCCGAGAGCTCGACGACCGCGGGGATCGAGCAGAACGTGGCCCCCTTCTCGCACGGGCAGTCGTCGGTGGCGACGCAGTCGCGCCGGAGGATCAGGTGGCTGCCGTAGACCTGGCGGCACGGGGCGCGCGGCGTCGACGACGAGGTCGCGACGAGCGCCAGCGAGGTCAGCGTGGCGAGCTTGCCCGAGACCGGCCCCGAGGGCAGGTGCACGGTGGCATCCGGCAGGGTGTCGAGCGCCGGCGCGGCGGGGTTCGCGAGGCGGTAGCGCGCGTAGGCGGTCTCGCCGAGGATCGTGGTGCCGATGCCGGTCGATGCGACGAGCAGCGCGTCCGCGCCGCGCTTGCTCTGCGGCATCCCGGGATCGGGGTTCGCACCGAGGCAGGTCTGCAGCGCGACGCGCCGCCCGCCGAACGGGAGCTCGGTGCCGGCGATGACGAGCGTGCCACCTCCGCGGTACGGCGACGGGAACACCGCGTCGCACGCGCGGCTGCGGTCGGAGTCGTCACCGCCGACGTCGGGGAGCACGAACACCTGCGAGCTGCCGAGCCGCAGCCGGACCGCGTCGCCGGCGAGCACGTCCGCGCCGACCACCGCCTGGTACGGCACCGGGGCGGTGCCGGGGCCGACCGTGCAGTCGTCCTCGTCGCACGGATGGACCGCGACCAGCTGCGCGTTCTCGAGCCTGGCCCGCGGCGTGCCGCCGCCGAGCAGCAGGACATCCTGCTGCGACACGCTCGCCGGAACACCGGGGCCCGGATCGACGATCGTGATTGGCGACAGGAGGTCGAGCACGGCGTCGCGATCGGGCGCGCCGTCCTGGCGCAGGCCGATCATCACGGCGCCGCTCGCGAGCTCGACGTCGATCGGGTACTGGTCGCCCGAGAACTCGTTGGTGACGAAGCTGTCCGTGATCAAGCTGCAGCCGGCGAGCGCGGCGCCCAGCGCGGTGATCGAACAGGCGAGGGCGGCCGTCCTCACGTCCATGGCAGTGCGTGGACGGTCGCGGTCCGCCCCGCGATCTCGACGGTGGCGCCGGGCTCCCACGCCGTGCGGTGCAGGTAGCCGAGCGCGAGCGTGCGGTCGCCGTCGATCACGCTCGACGTCACGGCGCCGGCGTTGTCCTTGGCCGGGTGCTTGATCACGGCCCCCGCGGCGACCGGCTCGGCGCCGGCGATGGCGAGGCCCCGCAGCGTGCGCGCCGCGTTGCCCTGCGCGTGGACGCGGAACACCGGCTCCTGGCCGACGTAGCAGCCCTTGCCGTAGTCGAGGAACTGCGCGAGCGGCGTCTCGAACGGGAAGTGATCCTCGTCGACGTCCGCGCCGTAGCGCGGGAAGCCCGCGAGGATCCGCATCCGCTCCACCGGGCCCTCGGTCTCGGCGCGTGACGCGTCGTTCGTGCCGTCGATGATCGGCGCGCGCCACACGTCGACCGGATCCTCCCAGACCTGATAGGCGGGCCCGGTGATCGGTTCGAACACCACGTCGTCCATCACCGCGTAGCGCTCGAGCAGGCCGCGCGTCTTCTCCGCGACCTGGGGCTCGCACGCGATCAAGAACGCCTCGCCGACGTGCGCGATGTCGATCACGCTGAGCACGCGACCCTTGGGGTTCAGGATCGCGCCCCAGCCGTGCGCGCCATCCGCGAGCTGCTCGACGTTGATGGTCGTGAGGCCCTGGAGGAAGCGCACGCGGTCGCCACCGGTGACCCGGAGGCGACCCCACGCGCTGCGATCGACGACGACGCTGCCGTGCATGCTCACTGCTTACCACCCTCGCGGCCGGCCGCCTGCAGGCGCGCGTGACGGCGCAGCTCGGCCTCGGCCTGACGGCGGCGGTCGTCCTCGGTGGCGAGCGAGAGCTGCGGGATCGGCCGCGGCTTGCCGTGCTCGTCGACCGCGACGAAGGTCAGGTACGCCTTCGTGACATAGCGCCGCGTGCGCGTCCGCATGTCCTCGGTCTCGACCCGGCAGCCGACCTCCATCGAGGTCCGCGAGGTGTAGTTGACCTGCGCCTGGAGCAGCACGACCTCGCCGACCCGCACCGGTGACAGGAAGTCGAGCCGGTCGATCGAGGCGGTCAGCACCGCGCCGGCGGCGTGGCGCATGGCGGCGACGCCGGCGCACACGTCGATCCACTGCATCATGATCCCGCCGAACATGACGCCGGCCACCCCGTTGGTGTGCATCGGCATCACGATCTGCGTCATCACGCAGCGAGTCTCTTCGGGCGTCACGCCCGCGACTTTACTTCTTCTTCGACGGCGCGGCGGGCTTCTTGGCCGCCTTCGCGGTCTCGATCTTGCGCTTGATGCGCGCCTTGAGCTTCAGCTGGCTGCGCTTGCGGCGCATCTTCTTCGTCTTGCGGTTGTCGTTGCGTCCCATGGGCCCGGCTTAGAGCAGAAACTCGATCAGAACTGCGCGCGCGCGGCGAAGCGGACGTGGAATCGGCCGCGCGGGTTGTCGCCCAGCTGCGGCCGCAGCGGGACGGCCCGCTCGATCGCGAGCGACCCGAACGGCGTCACGATGCGCATCAGGGCCACGCCGACGCTCGGCCGGATGTCGTCCTCCTCGACGGTGGTCCACTGGTTCGTGATGAGGCCCGCGTCGACGAACACGCCGGTCGCGAACAGCTTCCAGATCCGCAGCTGGGCATCGATCGAGGCCATCGCCCGGATGTTCCCGCCGGCGGGCAGCACGCGGATCTGCGACAGGTTGCCGAGCGGCGGCACGCCCATCTGGATGATCTCGGTCGCGAGCCGATCGTCCTCGTAGCCGCGGACCGTCGAGTCACCACCGGCGAAGAACCGCTCGACCTCGGGCAAGAGCACCGCGCCTCCGAGCGGGATGCCCTGGTCGTAGCGGAGGTCGCCGCGCAGCACGAGGTGCGAGCCGAGCGGCCAGTACTTGGTACCCGCGGCCGACACCTTGACGAACGTGTCCTGGCCGCCCGGGAAGTAGGGCAGCACGAACGCCCACGAGGCCTGGGCCTCGATCCGGAACCCATCCTCCGGCGCGAGCGGTGACAGCACGCCGCGGCGGTCGGTGCGCTGCTCCCACTCGAACGCGGCGCCGATCGAGCCGATGCGCGTCGAGATGGGGACCTGGTCCTCGTCGTCGTCGGCGCCGAGCGGCCGCAGCACGTCGACGGGCCTCTCGCGCAAGCGGAAGTTGTAGTGAGGGCCGAACGTGATCGCGCGCGCGGGCCGGCTGCCGATGCGGGGGCGCTGCCACGTCCGGAGCAGGGAGAGCGTCACACCGTCGGTCGTGATCACGCCGAAGCGCGGCGTGTCCTGGCGGCGGTGAAACGCGCTGAGCTCGGTCTGGAACTGGACGGGCAGGTTCGTCGTCAGCCACTGCGGGAGCCGGAGCGTCGCCTCCGCGGCCAGCTGCTTCAACTCGAGAGTACCGGCGAGGGCGGAGTCGAAGTTGAAGCCGATCGTTCCGCGCACGTCGAGAGAGATGCCGCGGCCGAACAGGTTCTTGAACGCGGGACCCGCCGTGACGAACACGCCGTTGTATGTCGAGCCGCCGGTCTCGATGTCGAGCTGCGCCCAGTAGTCGTAGCGCTCGGCGACCTCGACCACGGTGTTGACGCTGCCCTCGCTGATGTTGTCGAGATCGGGCATCGCGATGTTCACCGCGTCGAAGAGGCCCGAGTTGCGGAGACGCCGCGCGCCCTCGGCCAGCGCGTCCTTGGTCAGGGGCGCGCCTTCCTTCAGCTGCAGCAGGCGCTTCACGATGTCGTCGTCGGTTCGGAAGTTGCCGCGGATGACGACCTTGCCGATCCGGAGCGCCTGCGCATCGGTCACGCGGTAGTACGCGGAGACCCGCCGGGGCCCGATCGGTCGGGTCTCGTAGCTCACCTTCGTACGCGGCCGGCCGTGGCTGAACAGCCGGTCCTTCAGCTGATCGCGCGAGTCGAGCGCGGTCGCCTCCTTGAACTTGAGACTCGGGGCCACGGCCACGCAGCGCGCGTCGCTCACCGGCGTCGCCAGGGCCGGCTCGGCGTAGAGCTCGGCGAGCTCGGCGAGTGACTGCTTGCACAGCTCGGCGAGCTCGGGGGAGGTGATCGCATCCTCGTCGTCGGAGAGCGCCACGTGGATCTGCACGAGCATGGTCGGCAGGCCCTCGTTGATCGTGAAGCGCACCCGCAGGTCGCTGCCGCGATCGGCCGCGAGCATGCCCGCCGCGAGCGCCGCGCTGCCGAGCGCCGCCGCCGACGTGGCGGCGTCGACCTTGACACGCGCCTCGCGGTAGCCCTCGCGCCGGTAGAGCTGGACGAGGTTCTCGACGTCGGCGGCGAGTTGTGCGGAGGTGGCATAGGTCGTGCGGCCGAACAGCTTCGAGCTGAACTGGTTCTCCCGCGTGCCGATCACCTCTCGCAGCTCCTCCTCGGTGAGCGCGCGATTGCCGACGAAGGCGACCTCGCTGACCCGGCGCGTGCGGCCGGCCTCGATGCGGTACATGACGACGTCGTGTGACTCGAAGCGCTCGCGCCACCACGTCACGCGAGCGTCGAAGTAGCCGCGCGTCTGGAGGTATGCGGTCAGCGCCTTCGCGCTCTCGTTCGCCTCCACGTCGTCGGAGCTCGCGGCCTGGTCGAACGTGAGCTGCGCGCGCAGGTCCTTGTCGCCGATCGCGTCGGGATCGTGGCCCTCGAACTGCACGAACAGCTTGCGGCGAGTGTCGATCGTGATCGTGAACCGCACCGTCTTCGTGCGCCGGTCGAACGACGTCAGCGGATCGAAGTCGGTGCGCACGCGCACCGCCGGGTAGCCCGCGAGGTGCAGCTTGGACACCACCTCCTGCAGGTCGGCCGTGTAGTCCGCGCGGTTGTAGCGCTTGGTGCCGTAGCAGAGCTTGAACAGGAGGCAGTTCTTGTGGCGGAACACGCGCCGGATGTCATCGTCGCTGACGCCCGCGATCGGATCGTGCGGCGCCACGTTGATCTGTCCGATCACGTACTTCGGTCCGAGCGTGATCTTCAGCTTCAGCGTGATGCCGCGGCCGCTCTTGACCTGCCGCGGTGTCGCCTTCGCCTCGAAGTAACCCTCGTCGCGCAGGTACTCCTCGACGCGGCGCTGCTCGTCGAAGATCTGGCAGTTGCGGTCGTTCGGGGTCCACGGCAGGTAGGCGCCGACGCGGACGCGGAGCCGGCGCTTGATCTCGTCCTCGAACACCGGCGTGGCGAACGAGTCGATGAAGCCCTGCTTCACATCGATCTCGATCCGCCGCACGATCGGCAGCGGCGACAGCTGCACGACGGCGATCGACTTCCCGGACGCATCGCGCGTCCGCAGACCGAGGAGGTGGTAGCCGAACGACGCGGCGAGCTTCTCGATGTCGCCGCGCGCATCCTCGGTGAGCGCGCGGTGCCGCTGCATCATCGGCTCGAACAGCGCCCGGATCGTGTCGGCGGGCTCGGTCAGCGTGCCCTGGATCTCGAAGTCGCTCCACGTGACCGGCGGCGTCGTGGGGTTCGATCCCGCCGCCGCCGGCGGCGCCTTGCCGCACGTGCTCGGATCGAACGTGGTCGGGGTCAGCACGTCCTCCTCGTCGGCGTGCGCGGTTCCGGCGGCCACGAACATGGCGAGCGCGAGGACAGCGAAGCGAAGGACGGAGCGGCGCACGGGCGTCAGGGGATGAAGATGTGGCGATACACCAGCTTGATGCTGGTGTCGTTGATGTCCTCTTCCGCGGGATCGTAGAAGTTCTTGTTGAGGTAGCCGCCCTGCAGCGATAGCCCGGCGTCCGACGGCGACAGCTTGAGCGGTGTCTTCAGCTCGCCGCGCACGTTGATCGTCGAGCCGCGGATCGTCTGCTCGGCGTCGCCGACGGCCTTCAGGTTCTCGAACAGCTTCTTCTCGAGCCGCAGGCCGATCGAGCCGAAGCTGATCTCGATGCGGAGCACGTCGAGGCCGGAGATCCGCGTCAGCGAGTCGCCGAGCAGGCTCGAGACCCAGTCGCCGGCGAGGTCCTTCACGATCTGGTCGGCGAAGCCCTGGCTCGGGTTCGTCGTCGGATCCTGCTTCGTCGGATCGGAACCGAGGCCCTGATCTCCGAGCGAGCGCCGCAGCGACTCCTGGTTGCGCCCGAGCACGAGCAGCGAGAGCGTCTGGCTCTTGTTGTAGCCGGTGAGCGTGCGCAGGTCCCACTGCGGATTCGACAGGGGGCCCGTGATCGTCAGGATGATCTTGTGCTCCTGGCCCGAGAGGTCGCGGTAGTCGGCCTCGGAGGTGACCGCGAGGACCGGGTCGCCGGCTTTCTGGTTCTCGGCGAAGTCGACGGTGCCGCTCGTGTTCGTGAAGCGCGCGCGCGTGCCGGGGATGCGGAACTCGCCGCGGTTGACGCGGATCGAGCCCGACATGCGCGGGTCCTTCGGCGTGTTCGTGATCTCGATGAGGGGGCCGACCAGGTCGATCGTCGCGATGTTGTTGTCGACGGAGAACTTGCGGACGTCGAGCGTCAGGTGAAGGTCGGCGTTGCCGAGCAGCGGATACTCGTCCCAGAACGGCCGGGCCGGCGGCGTCGCGCTGCCGATCGATCGGATCGTCTCGGTCAGCTCGAAGTTGTTCTTGTAGGTCCCGTCGATGATCGAGACGTTGCCGCGGATGTCGAGCGCGTTGACGCCGGCGGGCTTCACGAACTGCATGTCGCGCGCCGACACCACGGCGTCGAGGGTGCCGGCCACCTTGAACGGGATGTTGTCGGCGTCGAGCGCGAGCGTCAGCTGGGTGAGCTCGCTGTCGCGCAGCTCGACCTGACCGGTGAGGTTCGAGACCAGGCCCTCGCCGTCGATCGAGCCGCGCACGCCGTTGACCGCGAGCACGTACGTCCGGTTGTTTCCGACGGCGGTGGTCTCGATGTCGATCGTGCCGTCGTTGAACGAGAGCTCGCGACGCACGCCGCGCGGGATCAGCGACAGCGGCCGCGCCTTGCCCTCGGGCTTGAACGTCATCGTGCCGCTGATCAGCGGCAGGGTGCCCTTGCCCGACAGGATGATGTCGCCCTCGATGTTCGCGAGGCCGCCGGCCTGCGAGACCTTGTCGGGGACCGCGACGAGCAGCATCTTGCCGGCGAGCTTGCCGCTGATCAGCAGCGACCAGTTGGCCGGCGTCAGGCCATCGAGCTTGATGTTGCCCTTCACGTGAAGCTCGCCCTTCTCGTCCATGTGCTGGTCGCGGACCTGGAGGATCACGTCGGTGAAGCCGAGCGAGCCATTCGCGAGCTTGATGAGGCCGGTCGGCGCCTCGAGCACGGTGTCGCCGCCGACCGGCCGCAGCCGGATCGGGTTGGCGCGCGCCGGGTCTGTGGTCCACAGCCCGTCGGGATCGAGATCGATCGACGCCTCGTACGTCGGGTTGTCGAGCGTGCCGCTGATCGCGGCGGACAGCCGGACCTGACCCGAGGCCTCGTCGAACCGGGTGTCGAGCAGCGGCTGCACCAGGGACAGGTCGAGCGTGCCCGCGGCGGCGATCGCCACCGACGACTTCGTGGCGTGGCCCGACAGCTCGACGATGCCGGCCGGCGTCGCGACCTTCGTGGTGCAGGGCGCGCGCCCCCCGGGCGCCGCCACGTCCCGGCAGGCGAGCTCCACCGAGGAGGGCGTCACGCGCATCGACACCGCGGGCCGCGCGCCCGGCGCCTGGTCGATCACACCGAGCCGCAGCGGCGTGACCCGGCCGTCGGCGCCGGTGTGATTCACGATCGCGGTCAGCTCGGTCAGCTCGACCCACGCCTCGGGCTCCGGGGCCGGACGACCGCTCGCCGGCAGGAGCTCCGTCTTCACGGTGATCGTGCCCGAGACCCAGGCTTGCAGCGGCTCCGGCAGGCCGAGCAGCTTCGTCAGATCGGCGACCGCGTCGAGCTCGATGCGGCGCCCGGTGACCGACAGCTCGACGGGGAACGGAGCTGTCGTGCCGAGCGTGCCGTCGATGTGCAGACGATCGGCGAGCAGCGAGCCGTGGATCCAGATGCCGGGCTTGCCGTTCGCGAGCGTCTTCGGCTCGACGCGCAGCTGACTGTCTCCGACGAAGGCGTTCAGGAGCCAGGTGCGGAGCAGGGTCAGGTGGCCGTCGGCCTGCGGGGCCGTCGGCGTGCCGGTCAGGTGCAGCGTCATCCGCGCGTCGCCGCCGAGCAGCCGCGTGCCGATGAACTGCTCGAGGATCGCGAGCGGCAGGTCGAGCGAGACCGCGCCGCCGAGGCGCGGGGGCGTTCCCGGCTGGCGGGCCGTGCCGCGTACGGCGGGGAGCTTCGCGACCGTCGCATCGAGCACGCCACCGGCGTCGCGGATCGCCGAGGTCACGATGCACGACCCGCCCGACTTCTTGGCGAGCGTGCACTTGTCGAGGTCCTCCTTCGACGCGTACAGGGACCGGGGCCGGCACTGGCTGTCATCGGCGCGGTTCACGCACACCGAGAAGTCGCTGTAGGTGTCGCCTTTGATCGAGAGCTTCTTGGCCGTCGCGTAGACCTTCGCGTAGTCGAGCCAGTCGAGCGGATCACGGCGCTTGTCGATCGAGACGCGATCGAGCTGCGCGTCGAGCACGCCGAGCGTGCCCTTCACCGTGCCCTTGAGCCCGCACAGCTTCGCCGCCTCGATGCCACGCCCGGCGAGCTGCAGGTGCTCGATGAACGGCAGCGGGCCGTCGACGCGCAGCCGCCCGTGCCCGGTGAGCTGGCCGCCGAGCCCGGCCGACGTGAACTTCGTGATGTCGACGATGCCGTCCTTGAACGTCGTCTCGAGCCGGTCGATCGTGTCGAGGCACGGGACGCCCGACAGCGACGTGGTCGCCGTCACCGTCGGGTTCTTGAGGTTGCCCTGGATGATGATCACGCTCCCGCCGCCCGCACCGCCCGCGCCGCCGACGAAGGCCGGGAGGTCGAAGCGCTGGAGCCACGCGCCGAGATCGGGGAACACGCCCTCGATCCGCATGCGAATGTCCTCGTGCAGGAGGTCGACGATCCCGTCGAACACCGCGTGGCTCTGCCCGGCATCGACCGCGACCTTCTCGACGTGGATCGACGCGAAGTTGTCGTTCGTGAACAGCCGCCCCTTGTGCACGCGCAGCGCCGTCGACGTCGGCGTGTGCCCGAGCGAGAGATCGAACTCCTCGAGCGCGAAGCCCTCGCCCGGCGTGGTGTCGCCCTTCGCGCGCAGCCGCCCCTTCAGGAACTTGCCGGCGGCGCGCGCGACCTTCGGCGGGAGGAAGCGTCCGGCATCGATCGCCTTCGTGATCTCGATCGACGCGTTCGCGATATACGGCCGCAGGCCGAACGTCGCCGAGACCTCGACCTCGCCGGGCTCCTTGCCGCCGCGGATCAGCGCCTTGGTCTTGTCGATGAAGCCCTGCTCGTTGACGAGGTCGATGCCGCCGTGGACCTCGGCGAGGGTGAGGCGCAGCGGCTCCTGCTCGGCCGAGAGGTTGATGTCGAAGTCGAGGTTCTTGAGATCGAGCCCCACCTTCGGCGACGCGACGTACGGGCCGGTCAGCGTGATCGTGCCCTGCAGATCATCTCCGCCGACCGACGAGTTGATGCACGAGCGGATCGTCGGCCCGAGGTTCTTCACGTCGAGCGTGAGGTTCCACGAGCCGTCGTACGGGCGGTCGAAGTAGCTGTCCAGCTCGCCGCTCAGGCGCAGCTCGCCTTGCTCGGCCGGCGTCACCTTCTCGTACTTGGGCACCAGGATCCCGTCGATCGGCTCGCCGGGCGCGAGCTCGCACGGCACCGTCTTCGCGAGGAGCTCGAGCTCCAGGGTGTTCGCGACGAAGTCGTGCCGCGGCCACTCGGTCGGGAGCTGCGCGAGCCGACCGAGCCGGACGTCGGTGACACCGAGGTCGTACTTCGCTTCGCGCGCCTTCGCGACCGGCGCGGCCACCGACAAGGTCGCGCCGGCGAGCGGGTCCGGGTAGGGCAGGCGGAACGCGGTCCGCGGGCCCTCGTCGAGGATGCGCAGCCGCCCGCGCGGGGCGTCGACGTCGAGCCGCACGTAGAACTTCGCGACGAGCGGGTCGGTCGGGTCCATGTACAGGTACGAGTCGTTCTTGTACGCCCCGTTCGCGTCGGGCTTGGCGTCGATCGAGACGCGCTCGAGGTGGGCGGACAGGCCGAAGCCGATGTGGTCGGCCGGCGCCTCCTCGGGCTGGTACGGCTTGAAGTTGACGTAGAGGTCGAGGTCCTTGATGTGGATGTCGCGCAGGTCGAACACCGGCGGGGGCGAGTCCGCGTAGATGCCGGCGCGGAAGCCCGCGGCCATCCGCGGGTAGAATGCGGTGATGATGGTGACGGACGTCTTGTCGTAGGCGTGGAGCGGGTAGGGCTCGCGGGTCTCCTCGATCAGTGCTTGACCGCCGTAGATCCAGACATTTCGGAACACGAAGTCGTGGTTCCCGAACAGGATCGCGTGGGCATCGATCTCGGCCGTGATGAGCGGGGTGCGCAGCAGCTGTTTGCGGGGCTTACGCTTGCTGCCGGGGGTGGGATCGGGCTGCTCGTCCGGGGTGCAGTCCTCGCGCGGGTCGCCGACGCGGATCTCGTCGGCGTCGGCTGTCAGCATCTGGCTGAGTGCGCAGTCGTCCCACACCTTCACGTCCTTGACGACGATGGGGACCCAGCCGCCGGTGACGATCTTCTTCAGGTCCTTGGTGCGCCACTCGATCGAGCCGATCTCGATGCGCCCCCGCATCCGCTTGTTGAGGATCGACGCGACGTTGTCCCCGAGGTCCTCCCCCTCGAACTTGACGCGAAGGACCGCGAACGCGGAGCCCAGGAGCAGCACCACGGAGAGGCCGATGACGACGAGCCACCGGCGGACGCGCCGTCGAGGAGGGGCTTCGGTCACCCGTGCTCCCGAACCTACCGGGTTCTCGTCACGCCCGCCATGTGACGCCTCGCAAGCTCGGCGGACGTTCGTCGGTTTTTGACCTGGCCTCGCTCGCCCTCGGTCCGTATAGTGGGGAGTAGGACCGAAAGCGAGGCACCGTAGATGTCTGACGTTCCGCCCGAGTCTGCCGCTCCTGCTCAACTCCCCGTTCTCCGTCGCGAAGCCATGCTCCCTAGCGAGCGCAGCCGCGGTCTCGGTACGGTCGCCGTCGTATGTACGATGGCGGGTGTCGCGTCGGGGCTCGCGCTCGCGACCACGCTCATGGCGATGCAGGTCGCGGACAGCATGTCCTCGCGCAACTGCCCGTATCACTCGACCGCCGATGTCCGCGAGATCGCGGTGCGCGCCCCCGAGCACGGGTTCCTCGGCATCCGCTACGTCTTCCACGACGGCGTCGCCCAGATCGACTCCGTCCTTCCCGGCACGCCCGCCGAGGCGATCGCGCTGCAGCCGGGCGACCATGTCATCTCGATCAACGGTGATCGCGTGGACTCCGCCGGCGAGCTCCAGGAGCGCATCTTCGGCTCGCACCCGGGCGCCCGCCCCGTGCTGCTGATCGAGCGCAACGGCGAGCAGCAGACCGTCCGTCCCACGCTGATGGCGTGGCCGGCGATCACCTACTAGCGCGCTACTAGCGCCGGCCTACGGACCGCAGTAGTCGGTCGCGCTCTGCGCGCCCTCGCGCAGGCGCACGCAGGTCGAGACCGTCTGGTCGTCTCTCTGGAACGAGACGACGACCTCGTCCCCGACGTCCGCCGGCATGGGGTCCGTCGGGCCGACGCTGCCATCGGGATGCGCGTCCTCGACGACGCCCTTGCCCTTCTGGCGGTTGTAGACGATGACGACCGAGTCGATGTAGTTGACGTTCGGCGGGTAGCTGAACGACGCCGTCCTGTTGTTCGGGTCGCCCGAGAGCTCGAACGTCATGAGCGCTGGCTCCGGCGGCGGGATCGGGATCGAGGGTGTGATGCACGCCCCCAGCGCGACCACCAGGCCGCTGGCGAGCAAGACGAGCCGGATCCGGACAAGGCGCATGGAACCAACCCCAGGGAACAGCAAGCGACGATCCACAAGCAGGCTACCGGATCTCCGCTAGTTACGGAAACGGCCTGCCAATTTCGTTGGCAGGCCGTGAGGTTCGGTGGCACCCGCGATCGGGGTGCCGGCGCGCGTCAGGGGGTTCGCTTGACGGTCGTCGGGAACATGATCGAGACGCCCACACCGAAGAACAGGTGGTGCAGGAAGCGGCTGTCGTCGCTCGTCACCGCGAGGTTCGCGTTGAAGTCCGCGCCCGACGGGTTGTCCGAGAACGCGTAGTCGCGAATCGTCAGGTCGAGGGCGATGAAGTCGGAGAGGAAGACGTGGATGCCAGCGCCGAGGTAGAGGCCCAGGCGCGAGCCGTCGTTGAGCGGGGCGTCGTTGTTCGGGTTGTTGTCCGGCGGGTTCATGCCGCCCGGGCCCGAGGACATGCCGGGGGCAGGGTCCGAGCAGATCGTCGTCGGACAGTCGCTCTTGAGCTGCGCGTACGACAGGCCGGCCTGGAAGTAGAAGTCGAAGGCGACGAACGCCTGGCTGAAGGCGGCGAGCTTGCCGTACCACGGGGTCAGCGAGACGTACGCCGCGCCGGGGAGGGGCATCGAGTTGAGGTGCGCGTTGAACTCGGCGAGCGAGGGCTCGCGGGTCGCGTTGTCGGTCGAGGTCTCGAGCGTCGGCTTGATCTTCTTGACCAGGCCGGTGTCGATGGCCGTCGAGCCGACGCCGAGGATGCCGATCGAGAGCATGTCGCCGAGGTGGTACTCGAGCTTGAGGCCGCCGCCGACGATGTGGCGGAAGTCGGCGTTGATCGTCGACTCGAACAGCGGCGTGAGCTCGAACCGGTTCTTGACCAGGAGACGGCGGTGGCGGACCGCGACGTCCTTCGAGAGGTTGTTCAGGCGGCGCTCCGCGTAGGCAGCGCTGGTGACGCCGAGGACCGCGATGGTCGCGAGGAGGATGTTCTTCATCGGTTGATTCTCCCAGCGCCTCAGCGGAAGGTCGTGTACTCGAAGGAGGTCGGGAGCCAGAAGCTGATGCCGACCTGGAACATGACGTTGTTGATGAGCGAGCCGGTCGAGTTGTCCTTGGCCTGGTCGGCCGTGGCGTTCATCGTCGGCGAGCGGTCGGTCGGCTCGAACTTGTCGTAGAAGATGTAGTCGCGGATGCCGAGGCTGACCGTCAGCCACTTCGCGAGGAAGAACCGCATCGACGCGCCGACGTTCGGCATGATGAGGAGGTTCGTGAAGCCGGGGAACTTGGTGTCGCGCGGGACGACCTCGGACTGACCGGCGCCGATGCCCGCGGTGAAGTAGACCTCCCAGGTCACCAGCTTCTTGTCGAGCACGGCGAACTTCCCGTAGACGGGCACGTAGTGGAAGTTCAGCGCCGCGGACCAGTTGTACTGGTTCACCGTCGGCAAGCGGCGCGCCTGGCGCGCCACGAGATCGAACGGCTCGCGGAACGAGTGGATGTAGTACTGACCCTCGACGCCGATCGCGAGGACGTCGGTCAGGTAGTACGAGAGCTCGCCACCGAGCGTGTAGTGGCGAACCATGTTGTCGTTCATCGTGGTGCCGAACAGCGGCAGCAGCTCGGTGCGGCGCGCCTTCAGGAACGGCTTGCGCACGACGACGAGGATGTCCTTCCACGACAGCGGCGTGCGCTTGATCGGGCCGGCCTTGACGGCGTTCTGCTGCGCGTCCTGCGCGGCGAGGTCCGCGTTGAGATCGCCGGGGCCGGGCTCGGGGGCGCCCATGTCGATCTCGCCGCCGCCTTCGCCCTCGATCTCGATCTCGGGCTCGCCGGCGCCGCCTGCGCCTCCCGCGCCGCCGCCACCCTGCGCGCCTCCGCCGGCCGGCGGGGCGCCTCCGCCCTTCTTGCCGCCCTTCTTATCGTCGGCAGATGCCGTCCCGGCGACGAGGGCGAGACCCAGGAGGAACACCATAGATCGGTGGATTGCCCGCATTCGTAGGCGCTTCATAACACGTGCCTTTTTCCCCGCTCAAGCAAACGGCGCAGGGAGTTGGGGGATCCACCAGGGGACAGGGGGAGGCGCTGACAGTTGCGCTACGCGCCCTCACCGGCGCTGGCATCGACGTAGAGCGCCTCGACGAAGGCGTTGGGGTCGAACGGGCGCAGGTCCCCGATCTTCTCGCCGACGCCGACGAAGCGCACGGGGACCTTGAGCTCGTCGCAGATCCCGAGGACGACGCCGCCCTTGCTCGAGCCGTCGAGCTTGGTCAGCACGATGCCCGTGATGCCCATGTCGTCCTTGAACGTCTTCGCCTGGGCGATCGCGTTCTGGCCGGTGGTCGCGTCGAGGACCATCCAGGTCTCGTGAGGGGCCCCGGCGAGGGCCTTGTCGCAGACCCGGCGGAGCTTCTTCAGCTCGTCCATGAGGCCAGCGTTCGAGTGCAGGCGGCCCGCCGTATCGCAGATCACGATGTCGAAGCCCTCGTCCTTGCCGCGCTTGATCGCGTCGAAGATGACGCTCGACGGATCGCCGCCGGCCTTGCCCTTCACGACGGGGACGTTCGCGCGCTTGCCCCACTCCTCGAGCTGCTCGGTGGCTGCGGCGCGGAACGTATCGCCGGCGGCGAGGATGACCTTCTTGCCCTCGAGCGCGAGCTTGTTGGCGAGCTTGCCGATCGTGGTGGTCTTGCCGACGCCGTTGACGCCGAGCACGAGCAGGACGAACGGCGTGTGCGCGGACAGGTCGAGCGCCTTCGCGTCGACGTTCAGGATCTCGCGCGACGTTCGCTTGATCTGCGACCAGATCTTCTCCGAGTCCTCGAGGTCGGCCTTCGACAGGCCGCTCTTCACCGACGTGAAGATGCGGTCGGCGGCGCGCGGGCCGATGTCCGCGGTGAACAGGACCTCCTCGAGCTCGTCGAGGGTCTGCGCGTCGATCTTCTTCTTGCCGAACAGCTTCCCGAGGCGCGCGACGAATCCGCCGCGGGTCTTCGCCAGGCCGGCCTTGTAGGCGTCCCGGGCATCCTGGTCGACTTCGACCTCCGCACCGCCTTCGGCAGTGCTGCCCGGCCCGGCTCGCCGGGCCTTGCCCGGCTCGGGCTCCTCCGGCTCGGCCGCCTTCTTCGGGGGCAGCTCGGGCTCGCCGGGCCGCGGGCGCTTGCGCTCGCGGCGGGGCCGCGCCTCCTCCGCCTCCTCGACGCCGAGCCGCTCGCGCGCGCTCGTGGCCTGCAGGCGGCTCTTTGCCCCCGCGCGCCGGACCAGGAAGAGCACCAGGACGATCGCGACGACCGCGATGCCGAGCTTGATCAGCTCGTCCATGGAAAGCATGGGGGGCCTTATATCCTACGCGGCGTGGCTGCGCTCGCGGATCGCGCGCTCGACCCGCTCGCTCGCCGAGGTGAGGACGGATTCGGGTGCGAGGCGGGGCGAGAAGTACACCTCCTCGACGAAGTCGGTGAGGTCGGCGAGGGCAGGGCTCGGCCGCTGCGCGCGCACGTGGTCCACGATCTGCCGCGGCGACCACACACCCCACAGCCGCGGCTCGGGCAGGACGGGCTCGGCGGCGCGCCGGTAGAGCTGGAACACGCGCTCACGCACCGGGACGAGATCGATGCGCACGCCGCGCAGCTCGCCGCGATGCGGGATCGAGACGCCGAACCGCTCGGTGACGTGGCCGGGCGCCGCGACCTCCGCGCGCCACTCTCCCGGCGCGAGCTTCTCGATCGCGAAGCTGCCGTCCTCGTCGGTCCGCATGTCGCGCTCGACGTCGCCGAGCGTCAGCACCACGACGCCCCCGGGCACCGGCCGGCTGCGCACCGTGTCGCGGACGACGCCCGAGAAGCCGTCGTCGTTGGGCCGGCGCAGCGTCGACATCACCGAGGGTTTGTTCGCGACGAGGCCGCCCGCGGTCTGGTCGGCCTCGCTCTGGTTCGACGCCACCTCGGCGGCCGGGGCGGCGCGGCGGAACCGCCGCCACGGCTTCGCGCGGGCGATGAAGAACCCGGCGGCGGCGCCGAGGGTGGCGACGAAGGCGGCGATCGTGTAGCTGACCGGCACCGGCTGCGGTGCGCCGACCTTGATGATCGCGGGCTGGCTGCGGCTCCCTCGGATGAACGACAGCCCCGGGTCGGAGGTCACCTGGATCCCGTACTGACCCTGACCGATGATCTCGCCCTCGACCTGGAACCGGTAGGCGCCGTCGTCGCCGGTGGCGCCCTGGCCGAGCCGGCGGTCGCCCGACACGAGCGTGACGGCGGCCCGGCCGACGGGCCGGCCATCGTCATCGATCACGGTGCCGGTGACGATCAGGTCGTCCTCGAACGCGAGGCTGTTCGTGGAGACCGCCATGGTGGTGGTCGTCGAGGTCGCGAGCTCGAACGCGGCCTCGACCTGCGCCTTGCCGCGCGACTCGTCGCCGGCGAACACCGCGCGCAGGCGCTTGGCGCCGGCGCCCCCGGCGGCCTTGCGGGTCAGGAGGAACGCGTGGCCGGACTCGAGCGTGGTGATCGGCTTCAGGTCGCCGGCGGCACCGCCGCCGACCTCGAGCTCCACCCGGTTGCCGATCGAGAGCTCGATCGGGAGCCCGGCCGGGAGGTCATCCGCGGTCGCGTGGACGAGGATCGCGGCGCCGCTCGGCGCGTCCTCGACGGTCACCGTCAGCACGACCTGCGCCTTCGACGGGTCGGTCGTGATGCTCTGCTTCGCGGGCTCGAGCAGCGGGCCGCCGGGGAATGCCAGCTCGACCGACTGCGGCCCGGGCGGCACGGGCAACGTCGCGCGGAACCGACCATCGGGCGCGGTGGTCGCGGTGATGAGCTCGTCCCCGATCCGGATCGACACTGTCTGGTTGCCGAGCCCATCGCCGGTCAGCCTGTCGACCAGCTGGCCGGTGACCTCGGCCAGGCCGTCACCGCGGAGGCGAATCCGGTCCAGGGCCACCGAGGTCTGCGCGCGGATGTCGATCGTCGGCGCGGCGTCGGCCATCGCCGAAACCGCGACGGCGAGCGCGACGAACGCCGCTGGGAGCCTCACCCCGGAGGTGATAGCACGTGGGGGGCCAACGCCCGAATGTCATAGGGGTGATCCACCCTGCACGCCGCCAATGCGCATCAAGCGAGTCGAGATCATCGGCTTCAAGTCGTTCTGCGACCGGGCCGTCGTCAACATCAGCGAGCAGATCACCGGTGTGGTCGGCCCGAACGGGTGTGGCAAGTCGAACATCGTGGATGCGATCCGCTGGTGCATGGGCGAGCAGAGCGCCAAGCACCTCCGCGGAAAGGCCATGGAGGACGTGATCTTCGCCGGCTCGGAGACCCGCGGTCCGGCACCGATGGCCGAGGTGTCCCTGACGTTCGACGACGTCGGGTTCTCCCACGAGACGCTCGAGCTCGCGAAGCACTCGGACGAGGCGGAGACCGAGCGCGCGCTGAACGCGCTCGCGCCGGAGGAGGCCGCTGCCGAGGCGATGGATGCGCTCGGCGAGACCGTCGAGGCGCCTGCCGAGCCGCCCGCTGCCGCGCTCGCCGATCAGCCCGCCACGGTCGGGAAGTGGGTGGATGCGGAGGGCAACCCGATCGCCTCGCCGACCGAGGAGGTCGCCGAGATGCTGGCGGATCGGCCGCCGGAGATCGACTTCGCGCGCTACACCGAGGTCACGATCACGCGGCGCCTCTACCGCGACGGCACCTCGCAGTACTTCATCAACAAGACGCCGTGCCGCCTGCGCGACATCACCGAGTTCTTCCTCGGCACCGGTGTCGGCACCAAGGCGTACGCGATCATCGAGCAGGGCCGCATCGGCCAGATCGTGTCGTCGCGCCCGCAGGACCGCCGCCTGATCATCGAGGAGGCGGCGGGCATCACGAAGTTCCGCGCGAAGAAGAAGGCCGCGGAGAAGAAGCTCGACCAGACGCGTCAGAACCTGATGCGCGTGTCGGACATCGTCGCGGAGCTCGACAAGCGGATGGGCACGCTGCGCCGCCAGGCCCAGAAGGCCGAGCGCTACCGCAAGTACAAGGCGGAGATGCGCGACATCGAGCTGTGGAAGGGTGCGCACCGGTGGCTCGAGCTGACCGCGGAGGGCTCGCTGATCTCCGGCCGCCTCGAGGAGGCGCGCGCGGAGCTCGACGAGGTCCGCGTGACGTTCGCGACCAAGGACGCGCACGTCATCGCCGAGCGCGCCGAGCTGTCGGTCGAGGAGCGGCGCCTGGTCGGCGTGCAGGAGCACGTCTACGAGCTCGAGAACCGGCTCCGCCTCGGCGAGAGCAAGATCGGGTTCGAGCGCCGCGAGGCCGAGGAGCTCGACGCGCGAAGCGCCGGCGCCCGCGAGGAGATCGAGAAGCTCGCCGAGCAGCGCGCGCGGGGCGCCGAGGAGCTCGCGCAGCGCACGTCCGAGCTCGAGGCCCTCGAGTCGGAGGTCGCGCGCGAGAGCGCGGAGGTCGCCGCGCGCGAGGCCGCGGCTGGCGAGGCGAAGCAGCAGCTCGTCAACGCGCAGGGCCGGCTCGACGAGGCGCGCACCGAGCTCGGCTCGCGCCGCACCGAGATCGCGACGGCGACCACCACGATCGACGCGCTCGCGCGCAGGCGCGAGGAGGCGGAGCGCCGCCTCGGCCGCGTGATGAACGAGACCGAGATGCACACCGACCGCGTCAAGGAGCTCGACCGCGAGGCGCGGCGGGTCGATGGCGCGCTCGTCGAGCTGCGCCAGACGCGGCTCGACCTCGGGAGCCAGAACCAGGGCTTCGAGGCGCGGCGCGAGACGCTCGCCGAGGAGACCGCGCGCGGCGAGGCCGAGGTCGAGACGCTCCGCACCGAGCTGCACCGGCGCACGTCGCGCCTCGCATCGCTCAAGGAGATCCAGGAGCGCTACGAGGGCTTCGCCCGCGGCACGCGCGCCGTGATGCAGGGCGAGGGCGCGCTCGGGGACAAGTTCACGACGGATGACATCCGCGGCGTCGTCGCCGATGTCGTGCGCGCGCCGGAGACGCTCGAGGTCGCCGTCGAGGCCGCTCTCGGCGATCGGCTCGGCGGCGTGCTCGTCAGTCAGCCCGAGGTCGGGCTCGCGGCGATCGGCTTCCTCAAGGCGGGCGGGGCCGGGCGCAGCGCGTTCGTGCCGGTCGTCGACAGCGGCCCCGGCGCCCACCTCATGAGGGACACCGTTCCCGGGGGCCTCGCGGGCGGCCACGCGGGCTTCTCGGTCGACGATCAGTCGTCGTTGTCGTCGGCGTCGGCGGGGGTTCCTCGGTTCGAGGGCGAGGGCAACGCGTCGTCGCCGGTGCTCACCGCCGATGGGGCCGAGGACGACGACCTCGGCCGCGCGTCGACGGAGGCCGACCTCGACTCGCTCGGCCGTCGCGAAGTCCGGTCGACGGGCAAGATCGAGTTCGAGGACCGCTCGCAGCTGCACGCCGCGCACGGCGCGATCGGCGGCGAGGGCGTGCTCGGGCGGATGAGTGACCTCGTCTCGTTCGAGAACGGGTACGACGACGTGGGCAAGCGCCTGCTCGGCGGCACGGTCGTCGTCGAGACGCTCGACCGCGCGCTCGCGCTGCACAACGCGGGCTGCACGGATCGCCTGGTCACGCTCGAGGGCGACGTGATCGACGAGGACGGCGTGGTGGCCGGCGGCTCGCGCGACGCGCAGGGCGCGGGCGTGCTCGCGCAGAAGCGCGAGATCCGCGACCTCGAGGAGATCACGGGCACGCTGGAGCACGACCTGTCCGAGGCGATGACGCGGCTCGTGACCGCGAAGACGGAGCTCAAGCAGGTGATCAAGGCGCTCGAGGGTCTGCGTACGCAGGTCCACGAGGGCGACCTCGCGATCATGGGCCACGAGAAGGACGAGGCCCGCGTGCGCGGCGATCTCGAGCGCCACCGCGAGCGGCTGACCCAGCTCAACGCCGAGCAGCTCGAGCTCGAGGAGCGGCTGCGCGCGATCGCCGGCGACGAGCAGGCCGCGCGCGACAAGCGCGGCGCCGCGGAGGCGCGGATCGACGAGCTCGAGCGATCGCAGCTCGACATGCTGGCCCTCGTCGCCGCGCACCGTGATCAGCTCGACGCGCTCGCGCAGGTGCTGACCGAGGCGCGCGTCCGCGCCGCCCAGCTCGGCGAGAAGCGCGCCGCGGCCGAGTCCGCCACGCTCCGCCTCTCGCAGATGGACTCCGAGCTCGCCGCGCGCGCCGACCGGCTCGCCGCCGAGATCGAAGACGCGGTGCGCCGCGCCGCCGTGCTGCGCGAGGGCTGCGACGCCCTCGCCGCCGAGCTCGCGACCGTGCGCGAGGAGCGCGATACCGAGGCCCGCGCGCTCGACGAGGGCCGGACCGCCTACCAGGCGCGCGTCTCCGCGCTGACCGACATCGAGCTCGAGGCCCGCGAGCTGCGCTCGCGCTCCGACAAGCTCGCGCAGGAGGTCAACGCCCTCGATCTGCGCAACGGTCAGGTCGCGATGACCCGCCGGGTCGTCGAGGAGCAGATCGACGAGCGCTACCAGCTCGAGATCACCAGCGTCCTGCCCGACTACCACCAGCGCGCCCCGATCGGCGAGGCCGAGGAGTCCCGCCTGACCGAGCTGCGCGAGCTGATCGATCGGATGGGCACCGACATCAACCTCACCGCCATCGAGGAGTTCGCCGACGTCTCGAAGCGCTTCGAGTTCCTCTCGGCCCAGAAGATCGACCTCGAACGCGCCGTCGATCAGCTGCAGCGCGCGATCGACAAGATCAACAAGACCTCGCGCAAGCTGTTCAAGGACACGTTCACGTCCGTGAACAACACGTTCAAGGAGATCTTCCCGCGGCTGTTCCGCGGTGGTCAGGCCGCGCTCTCGCTCTCCGGCGGCGACGATGTCGACCTGCTCGAGGCGGGCGTCGAGATCATGGCGCAGCCGCCGGGCAAGAAGAACACGACGGTCGATCAGCTCTCGGGCGGAGAGAAGGCGCTCACCGCCGTCGCGCTCGTGTTCTCGATCTTCCTCATCAAGCCGTCGCCGTTCTGCATCCTCGACGAGGTCGATGCGCCGCTCGACGAGGCGAACGTGGATCGGTACAACGAGCTCGTCCGCGAGATGACGGACCGCTCGCAGTTCATCGTGATCACGCACAACAAGCGCACGATGGAGGCAGCGGACAACCTGTACGGCGTGACGATGCAGGAGCCCGGCGTGTCGAAGCTCGTCTCGGTCAACCTCTCCAAGCTCGGGTCGCGCTCCGCCTCCGGCTCCGGCTCCGCGACGTCGACGTCCACGGCGTCGGCGTCGGCCTGATCGCGCTGCTGCCGCGCGACGGGCCGCGCTGAAGACGCGCGACCGGTCCGCGCTGATCTCGCGCCTCCCGTTCCGCGCGATGACCAGGCCGCCCCGCGCCTCCCGCTCCGCGTCGATCACGCGCACCCGCGTCGGCCTGGCCCTGCGGCTGCCCCGGCCGTGATCGACCCGCCGCGCTGAAGACGCGCGACCGGTCCGCGCTGATCTCGTGCCTCCCGTTCCGCGCGATGACCAGGCCGCCCCGCGCCTC
>JAEUJX010000621.1 GCA_016794545.1 Myxococcales bacterium | reverse complement strand
CGGCTCGCCTCCCGGGCTGCCGTCGAGGCTGTCGAGGTCGCGCGTCACGACCTCGGCGGGCGCGTCGTCGAGCACGCGCGCGAGGCCCCAGTCGAGCACGTAGACCTCGCCGAAGTCGCCGAGCATGATGTTCGACGGCTTGAGATCGCGGTGCACGACGCCGTGCTGGTGCGCGAACTCGACGGCGAGGCACACCTCGGCGAGCGCGCGCAGCAGCCGCTGGCTCGCCGGCTGCTCGGTGTTGATCATCTCGCGCAGCGTGCGGCCCGCGAGCCGCTTCATCGTGAAGAACGGCCGCTGCTGCTCGTCGGTGCCGAGCTCGTACACGGGCGGGATCGCCGGGTGGTCGAGCCGCGCCTGGATCCGCGCCTCGCGGAGGAACCGGTTGACCTCGGTCGCGCCCGGCGCCTCGGCCGTCAGGCGCTTCAGCGCGACATCGCGTCCGATCCGCTGGTCGTGAGCATTCACGACCTCTCCCATGCCGCCCCGCCCGAGCAGATCGCCAAGCGTGTACATGGCACCATGGTACGGGAATTCGCGCGCTTACCGCCCGGTTGTAATGCCCGAGGCGCTCGCCACCTCTACGCACGCATGTCCTCCTGCTGTTGCGCTGACTGGGTCTCCACGCTCGCCCGCGGGCACGCGGGTCGCCTCGCCGCGATCGCGCGCCGCGAAGGGGTCGGCGCCGCCGACGCGCTCGATGTGGTTCAGGACGCGTTCCAGGCGCTGATCGTGCGCCCCGACGCCGCCGCGCTGCGCGAGCGACCGGAGGCCGCCGCGCGCGTGCTCGCCGCGACCGTCCGCAACGGTGCCCGGAACTGGAGGAACCGCCACCACCGCGCGCGGCCCCACGTCGAGGTCGAGGAGTCCGCGCTCGCCGATCGCTCGCCGCGCCCTGACGAGGTGCTCGCGACCGCCGCCGCCGCCGCGCAGCTCGAGGGCTGCATGGCGCGTCTGGGCGACGTGCACCGCCACGTCGTCACGCTGCGCGTGCTCGAGGAGCTCTCCGGCGAGGAGGCCGCGGCCGCGCTCGGCGTCACGCCGGGGCACGTCGCCGTGCTGCTGCACCGGGCGCGCAAGCAGCTCGAGCGCTGCATGAGCGCGTAGGCGCGCTCAGGCGTCCTCGAAGCAGGGCTTCTCGAGGCAGTCGACGGTGGTGAGCAGCTGCCCGTCCGCGTCGAAGAACTGGTTCGTCAGCACCGTGCCGTCCGCGCGCCGGTTGATCCGCACCGCGTGCCACGGCGTGGGCGGACAGGTCGCGCCCGTGTAGCAGGCGCGGTAGCGCGCGGGCTTGTCGTCGAGCCCGAACAGCTGGACGGCGAACAGCCGGTGCGTCGCGTCCCACAGGTGACGTCGGGTCGCCATGCCGTGCACGTCCATCAGCTTGCCGTCGCGATCGAGCGAGCGCTGCTCCACCACGTGGTCGTAGTTGTCGTAGCGGAACGTCCGCTCGAACACGCCCATGTTGGTCGCGACGCCGCCGCTCGTGGTGAGGAACCGCTGCGACACGAGGCGGCCGGCGTCGTCGAACACCTCGCGCCAGCCGTGGAACCCGGTCTTGCTGCACTCGACCGCCTGCGCCGACTCGTCGAAGCAGCGCATCTCGGTCGCGTTCCCGGCGTCGTCGTACGCGTAGCGCAACTCGTGCACGTGGTATCCGCTGTCGCCCGACGGTGCGCCGGTCTCGTCGAAGTACTTCGACGACGTCACGAACCCGCGCGCATCGCGCTCGTACACCGTGCGCGCGGCCACGCCCGGGCTACACGCGCGGGGCTTCTCTCGCACGTCGAGGCACGTCTCCGAGAGCGTGTGGCAGCGCTCGTCGACGGTGTAATCGCGTCCGTGCACGCCGTGCGTGCTCTTCGCGCGTCCCCCCTTCGCGTCGAAGGCGCGCCGCGCGACCTCGCAACCGGCCGCGTCGTAGCGATACGTCGTCTGCGCGATGCCGTCGGGATCGCCGGTCGCCGCGTCGGCGATGTCGAGGCACGTCCTCCGCGCCAGGCGCCCGTTCGCGTTGTACTCGAGCTTCGCGCCCGCGCAGCCCGTGGAGCTGACCACGCGTGCGCCGCTGGCCCCGAACCGCTGGCGCAGCGTGACGCGCCCGGCGGCGTCGCGGGTCACGACGGTCCGGTGGACGCCATCGGTATCATCGATGGGCGCTCCGTCGATCCCGTGGTGGGTCCACTCGCGGTTGAAGCCGCGCTCGTCCAGCACGTACTTCGTGATCACGACGCCCGAGGTGTCGCGCATCGGCTCGCCGAGCCACTGCAGGCACTTCGTCTCGATGACCCGACCCTGCTTGTCCTCGACGTACGCGTACATACCGCAGCCGTCGAGCGCGTTGCCGCCGCTGCGCGTGCGCCCCGTGTAGCGTCCAGGCTGCGAGAACAGCAGCGCGTCCGTGACGCGCCCTTCGCGGTCGACCGAGAGCCGCTGGGTGATCGCACCGTCAGCGCCGTGGAGGTACACGGTCCTGTCGTCGACCTGCGCGCCACGGCGCTCGTCGACGACCGTCACCCCCGGCTTCTTGCCGATGTGCCACTCGCCGCTGCCCGCGCCGCACGCGAACGTCTTCTCGTAGATCTCGCAGGACGGCGCGCGCGTCCACGTCAGGTCCTTCGGGATCGCATACGTGGAGGGAGGCTTCGGTCCGCGATCGGGCTCCTCGAGGAAGAAGATCTTGTCGGTGCCCGCGGCGGCGGCGGTCGGGTAGTCCGGATGCGGGCCCTTCTCGGGCAGACCGCCGCCGGTCTTCGGTGCGGGCGGCTCCGCTTCGCGGGCGACCGGCGGCTCGTCGTCGGGCAGGGGGCGGGGCCTGGCCTCCTCCTTCTTGCTCTCCTTGCACGCCGCGCACGCGAACAGCGCCAGCCACACCGCTCTCATCCCGCGAGGATACTACGGGCTCGCGATCGCCACGTCGCCGGCGAGCGCGCGGTCGAGCACGCCGGCGACGAACGCGCGCGGCCGGCTGCCGATGACGCGGCCGACCTCCTTGCCGTCGCGCAGCACGACGAGCGTCGGCATCGCGCGGACACCGTACGTCTCCGCGAGAACGGGCTCGTCGTTGACGTCCACCGCGGCGAGCCGCACGCGGTCCCGGTACTCGGTGGCGAGCGCGGCGAGCACCGGCTCCATGACCTTGCAGGGTCCGCACCAGCGCGCGGTGAAGTCGATCACGGTGACGCCGGGCAGGGCGGCGAGAGCGGAGAACGCGGGGAGATCGAGCTGGGGAAGTGCGGTCATGCCGGGCAGAGGTGCCGAACCGGCCCGGCATTACAGCTATGATGCGCGGATGAGGAAGGTGTTGGTGCTTGGGTCGGTGTGCGTGGCTGTGCTGCATGGCTCCTCGCACGCGGGCTCGGCCCTCGACAAGCCGGCGTTCACGGCCACCCCGGCCGAGCTGCTCGCGGCCGCGAAGTCGCCCAGCCCCGGCGACTGGCCCGTGCGGATCCTGCGCGACGACACGGAGATCTCGTTCGACGAGCGAGGTCGCGCGACGCGGACGTGGCGCATGGTGTTCGTCATCCAGACGCAAGCCGGCGTCGATGACTGGGGCACGCTGTCCACGGCGTGGAGCCCGTTCTATCAGGACAAGCCGGTGGTCCGCGCGCGCGTCATCAGCCCGAAGGGTACGGTGGCGGAGCTCGATGGCTCGCTCGTCAGCGATGCTCCGCTGGTCGCGACCTCCGCGACGGTGTTCAGCGATCGGCGCGCCTTGCACGTGCC
>JAEUJX010000729.1 GCA_016794545.1 Myxococcales bacterium | reverse complement strand
CGCCGTACGCGACGACGCCGGCGACCTCCTCCGCGATCAGCACGGGGCCGCCGCTGTCCGCGTTGCACGTCAGCGCCGGATCGGGCGCCACCACGATCGACGCGGCGGTGACCTGCGTGATGCGCGCGGTGCCCTCGTGCTTGATCCCCTCCGCACCCGCCTCGCTCGCGCCGTAGCCGACGAGGCGCACGCGCGTCCCGACCGCCGCCGCGTCGAGCGGAGCGCGGCGGAGCGGCAGCGGCGCCGCCGCGAGCGGCGCGGCGAGCGTGACGATCGCGAGGTCGGCGGCGAGGCCATCGAAGTCGGGGTGGATCTCGATCGAGTCGATCTCGACCCGCGCGCCGCCGTCGGCGCGCGGGCCGGAGAACACGAGCAACGTCGCCGCGGACTCCCCGTCCACGCAGTGGGCGGCGGTGAGCACCGCGCGGGGCGCGATCAACGTCCCGGTGCACGTCGCCACCGGAGCCGTGCCGCACGGGCGCGCGCGGTAGGTCAGGCCGACCACGGCGTCGTCGGCGAGATCGACGGTACCTCCGACGATCTCCGAGGACGCCTCGTCGACGGCCGGCGAGGACTGGCACGCCGCGGCGGTCAGCAGCACCGCGAGCGCGCGGCTCGTGGCCAAGGTCGACCGCGGTCGCCGGGCGTCGTCTACGTCTCGTTGCCGGTGGCGTGCCATGCGGAGTACGCGCCGTGATCGCGTCCACCCATGCTACTCCCCGTGGCGCACCGCTGGCCGCCCGTCCTCACGACGATGTCAGCAGCCGCAGTTGTTCGACGCGAACATGAAATCATCGGACGCGGAGGCGAAGCTGCCGATGCCCCAGTCGTGACGGCCGCAGTCGCGCGTGTACGCGGCGGTCCCCACGCACGGCGAGCAGCCGGTGCCGCAGCGGCCCTTGCAGCCGTTGCCGCTGCCGCCGGTGCAGCCCGAGCCCTTGCCGCAGATCCGGTACTGGCCGTTGCCGAGGTACTGGTTGAAGCAGGAGCACGAGATGTGGGTCCACCCCTGCGCCGCGACGATCGGGTGCGCGGCGAGCGCCTCGCCGGTCGGGACGATCTGCATGAGGCTGGTCACCCGGTACGTGACGTCGTCGACGCGCGAGTGGTCGGCGGCGACCATCGACGGCATCTTGCCGAGCTCCGCGAGCAGCGCGTCGACGAGCCGGCTCTGCGCCGCGTCGAGCGGTGCGCCGCTCGGCTGGAACTCGCCGAGGCCGGCGGTGTAGTCGATGTGGAAGCCGATCACCGGATCGCCGAAGTCGAACGTGACGTCCACGACGTCCCGCTCCACCTGCTGCACCTGCAGGCGAAGCGTCGCGCCGCCCGAGGTGACCGTGGCGTCGAAGGTCGTGTCGTCGTGCTGCCGGATCGCGAAGCCGTCTCCCGGGTCGGGAACGGCGACCGGATCCTGACCGGAACACGCGGCGCCAACTACGAACAGCAGGAGGGTGAGCGGGCGGCTGATCGTCATGCACCCCTCCGGTGCAGTGGACGTGCCGCATCAAGTAGCTGTTTTTATTGTGGTATGTATCAACAACTGAATGCAGCTTGCTCAGGCGCTTGGCGACTTGCCCAGACCTTGGGCCAGTTGTTCGGAATTCCTACACGCCGAGCCAGCGCAGCACGCCGAGCGCCTTCTCGGCGCCGAGGATCGCGAACGCGACCGCGAGATCGACGATCGTGATCACCACACCGTAGCGGAGGAAGCGCCAGAACCCGATCTCGCCGCGCGGGCCGGCGCCCTCCATGACGATGATGTTCGCGACCGAGCCGAACAGGGTGAGGTTGCCCGCGAGCGTGGAGGCGACGGCCAGCATGATGTAGCCCCACGTCGGATCGGGCATCGCCGGCACCCAGCCGACCGCGACCAGCACGAGCGGCACGTTGGACACGAGGTTCGAGGCGACGACGACGAGGCCGACGAACGCGGCGTCGCCGGCCGCATCCCCGCGCGCGACCACCGGCGCGACCACCTCGAACAGGTGCGTCAGCACGCCGGCGTGCGCGACGCCCGCGACGACGACGAACAGCCCCGCGAAGAACACCAGCAGCTGCCAGTCGACGTACGCGAACGCCTGCTTCGGCGGCGTGCGCGCGACGACCATGAGGAGCGCGGCCGACGTCATCGCCGCGCCGGCGAGCGTGACTCCGGCGGCGGCGAGGCCGGCGAACAGCGCGAGCGCCGAGAGCGCCTTGATCGCGAGCGGCACGTTGATCGCCGGCTTCGGCGGCGAGCGCTCGGCGAGCGGCCCGGCCGGCAGCTCCTTGCGAAACAGCCACGCGATCACCGCCGCGTTCGCGACGAGACACGCCGCGCCGGCGGGCAACGTGACCGCGAAGTACTGCGCGAAGCCGATCGTGTCGTGCGCGGCGGCGCCGACGATCATGTTCTGCGGGTTGCCGGAGAAGCTGACGACGCCCCCGACGTTCGCCGCGGATGCGAGCGCGAGCAGGTACGGCAGGGCCGGCAACCGCGCCTCGACGATCACGGCCACGACGAGCGGCGTGAGCAGGACGCACACGGTGTCGTTGAGCAGGAGCGCCGAGAGCGCGCCGGTGACGAACGTCAGGCCGAACAGCAGCGAACGCGCGCTCGTGGCGCGCGTCAGCACGAGGTACGCCATCAGCCGGAAGAACCGCGCCTCGGCGAGGTACGCGGCGATCAGGAGCACGCCGAACAGGAGCACCACGACCTGGAGGTCGATCGCCTTCATCGCGGCGTCCATCGGCAGACCGCCCACGACGACCATCGCGACCGCGCCGACCACGGCTCCCGCGGGGCGATCGAGGCCGATCCAGTGGAGCTGGCGACTCGCGATGACCAGATAGGTCACGCAGAACACGACGAGGGCGCCGACCACTGCGACACCTACGATACGTCAGGTCCGCGCGCGTCAGCAGGTGCGAGCCAAGGTCGTAGATCCGTGCCGCATGCTGGACGTCGGGGGTCCCATGGCACGTCGCTGGCTCATTCCTGTCTCCCTGGCCGCCCATGTGGGCGTCGGCATCTTCCTGTTCGCCACCGGCGTGTGGCGCCTCGAGCGGCTCGAGCCGGGGCGCGTCGACATCGCGCTCGGCGTCATGCTCCCGCCGTCGGAGCCCGAGGGCGGACCGCCGCCGGGACAGAAGCCGAAGGACGCCGTGAAGCAGGACAAGGAGACGCCGGTCAAGAAGAAGGTCGAGGAGACCGTGCAGCCGGAGGACAAGCAGCTCGAGACCGCGCCGGTGCCGGCGGTGGTGTCGACGGAGATCGGGAGCGGGTCGGGGTCCGGATCGGGCAGCGGCACCGGCTCGGGAACCGGCTCCGGCTCGGGGTCGGGGTCGGGCTCGGGCTCGTGCGTCGGCGACGCGTGCGTGGCCGGCCTCGCGGGCGACCCGGAGTGCGGGAACAACCTGCTCGAGACCGGCGAGGCGTGTGACGACGGCAACCTCACCGACGGCGACGGCTGCTCGAAGGTCTGCAAGAAGGAGGTCGCGATCGTGCCTCCGACGGTGCTGCAGGGCCTGCGGATCAGCGGCGAGACCCAGATCCAGGCGCCCGACATCGTGAAGACCGAGATGCTGCGGGATGGCCGGGACCGCGCGGTCGGCACGCTCAAGATCTGCATCGCGACCGACGGCGGGATCTCCTCGGTCGGCATCCTCGGCACGACGAAGTACCCGGCGTACGACGCCAAGCTCGTCGCCGCGGCGAGGGCCTGGCGCTACCGCGCGTACACCGTGAACGGACGCCCGATGCCCGTGTGCTCGACCGTGACGTTCGTCTACACGATCAAGTAGATGCGCTATGTTCGCGGCGCGTGGCAGATCTGGCCATCGACGTTCGCGACCTCACGAAGACGTACCGGACGCCATTCGCGCGCCGGAAGGTCGAGGCCCTGCGTGGCGTGACGTTCCAGGTCGAGAAGGGCCACATCTTCGGGTTCGTCGGTCCCAACGGCGCCGGCAAGACCACGACGATCCGCACGCTGATGGGGCTCATCCGCCCGACCGGGGGCTCCGCGACGATCCTCGGCAAGCAGCTCCCGAGCCGAGCGGCGCGCTTCCAGGTCGGCTTCCTCCCCGAGGCGCCGTACTTCTACGACTACCTGACCGTCGCCGAGCTCTGCGATCTCGCGGGCCGGCTGTTCGGGATCCCGGCGGCCGTGCGGAAGAAGCGCGCCGACGAGCTGATCGAGCGTGTCGGCCTGTCGCGCGCCCGCGGCCAGGCGCTGAAGAAGTACTCGAAGGGCATGCTCCAGCGCGCGGGCCTCGCGCAGGCGCTGATGAACGACCCGGAGCTCGTGGTGCTCGACGAGCCGATGTCGGGGCTCGATCCGATCGGCCGCAAGGAGGTCCGCGATCTGATCCTGTCGCTGCGCGACCAGGGCAAGACCGTGTTCTTCTCGACGCACATCCTGTCCGACGTCGAGGCGATCACCGATCGCGTCGCGATCATCGTGAAGGGCGAGCTGCGCGAGCACGGCACGCCGGGCGAGCTGGTGAGTCGCACGGTGCTCGGCACCGACGTGATGATCCGGATCGCCGAGGCCGCCGACGTCACCGCGTTGACCGACGCCGGCGACCGCGTGCGCCGCAAGGGCGACGCGCTGTCGCTCACGCTGCCGGCGAACGCCGACATCGACGCCTGGATCGCCAAGGCGCACGCGGCCGGCGGGAAGATCGTCCAGGTCACGCCGCGCCACGAGACCCTCGAGGATCTGTTCCTGCGCAAGGTGGAGGACGCGAAGGCGTCACCGAGCCCGGGAGGTGACACGTGATCGGCCGGATCTGGGCGATCGCGCTCAACACGTTCCGGGAGGCCGCGCGCATCCGCGTGCTGTACGGCATCGTCGTGCTCGTCGTCGGCGCGAACCTCCTCTCGATCGTGCTCGGGGAGATGGCGCACGAAGAGACGCGCGTCGCGCGCGACGTCGGCCTGACCGGCATGTCGCTGTTCGGCGCGCTGACCGCGATCTTCCTCGGCGTGTTCCTGCTCTACACCGAGGTCCAGCGGCGCACGATCCACGCGATCGTGAGCAAGCCGATCGAGCGGTGGGAGTTCGTCGTCGGCAAGTACCTCGGCATGGCGCTCGTCCTCACCGTGCTCGTCGTCCTGTTCGGGCTCGCGATGACGCTGGTCAACGCGGTGCAGGGCACGCCGGTCACCGGCAACGTCGTGCAGGCGATCGTGCTCGCGTGGTTCGAGGTGTTGACGGTCGCGGCCATCGCGATCTTCTTCTCGTCGTTCTCGACGCCGTTCATGTCGGGCATCTTCGCTCTCGCGATGTGGGTGATCGGCCGCGTCACCCCCGACGTCGAGGCGGCCGCGCGCACGGCGTCGCCGTGGATCAAGACGCTGACCCGGATCACGCTCGAGATCGTCCCCGACCTCCACCTGTTCGCGGTCTCCGGGCGCTCGATCGACGGCGCGCACGTCAGCGTGCACGGCGACTTCGTGTCGTGGGGCTACGTCGGGCTCGCCGGCCTGCACGGCCTCGGCTGGATCATCGGCCTGCTCGCCCTGTCGGCGTTGCTGTTCCACCGGCGGGACTTCGTATGAAGTCGGTGATCCTCGCGGCCGCGATCGCGATCGCCGCGATCGGGGCGTGCGCGGTGCGGGTGGTGGTCGAAGGGCGCGGCGCGCTCGCGGCCGGCGACACCGCGCTGGCCGAGGGCCGGATCGCCGATGCGATCGCCGGCTGGGAGACCGCGGCGCGGTGGTACCTGCCTGCCGCGCCGCACGTCGACGGCGCCTATGACCGGCTCCGCGCGCTCGCCGCCGCCGATCACCGTCACGCGCTCGCGGCATGGCGCGCGGTGCGCTCGGCCGCGCTCGCCACGCGCGGGCTGTGGCAGCCGCACGCCGACGACCTCGCGGCCGCGAATGCGCAGATCGCCGAGCTCGCCTCGCGCGACCCCGAGGGAGCGCTGTCGGCGGGGGCCGACGCGGCGGCGCGCAAGGCGTTCCACGTCGAGCGGCTCGCCCGCAGCACGGGCCCGGCGCCGGGCGGGGTGTTCCTCGCCGTGCTCGGGATCCTGGCCTGGTTGACCGGCATCGGGGTGGCGCTCCGCGGTCCGGTGAAACCGGGCGTCGCCGTCGCGGCGATGGGTACGATCGGCTGGGTGATCGGTCTGGCGATCGCCTGAGGCCGGCGGTAGGTTCCCCGCCACGTATGGCCAGGAATCTAGGTGGTGCGATCATCGACCTGCTCGAGAGCGAGAAGGTCGCGCTGCGCGCGGCGGCGGCGACGGTGCTCTCCGCGGTCGGCAAGGGGGACAAGAGCGTCGAGTCCGCGCTGACCGACCGGCTCTCCGACGATGACGGCGAGGTGCGGCGGATCGCGCTCGAGGGCCTGGCCGACATGGGCGCGGGCGGCATCGCTCCGAAGCTCGTGCCGCTGCTCCACGGCGACGACGAGGGGCTCGCCGCGCGCGCGGCCCAGGTGCTCGCGCAGCAGGGCGCGGCAGCCGAGGGCACGCTGCGCAAGGAGATCGGCGGCGGCCCGGTGCAGGCGCGGCGCGTGATGGCGCAGCTCCTCCTCCGTCGCGGCACGCAGCCGGCGATCGACGCCGTGCTCGACCAGCTCGCCGACTCCGAGTTCGGCGAGCAGGCACTCCAGCTCGTGCGCGCCGAGCTCGACCAGGGCAACGAGAAGCTCGCGAACCAGGTCGAGAAGAGCGCGATCGAGCGCGCGAGCGAGGCCAACCGCGAGCTCGGCAAGGCCTGGACGCGTGCGCAGAAGGCCGCCGCCGAGGCCGAGAAGGCCGCCGCGAAGGAGGCCAAGAAGAGCAAGGGCAAGGGCAAGGCCAACGGCAAGACCAACGGCCACACCAACGGCCATGCCGTCGCCGCCGCGGATCCGCTGCGCGACCCCGACGTCGCGAAGGGCATGGCCGAGCTCGGCGCCCTGCTCCGCCTGATCGGCTACCTCGCCCGTCCCTCCACGCAGTCGCTCCTGCTCAAGTACGCCGACCCCGAGGAGCCGCGCCCGATCCGCCTCGCCGCGATCGCCGGCCTGCGCCGCATCGTCGCGCAGAGCGAGGCGCGCGGCACCGAGAAGGTGATCGAGGCGCTGATCGACTTCGCCGACGGCGACGACCTCGCGGTCGCGCAGTCCGCGGTCGACACGCTGCGCGGCGCGCGCATCCCCGAGTCGCTCGCGAAGGCGTTCGCGGGCCTCGCCAAGTCCAAGAACGTCTCCGCGCAGAAGCTCGCGATGGAGCGCATGCCGGCCGGCGGCGGTGCCTCCGCGGTGAAGGCGCTCGTCGAGGCGCTCGGCGGAGACGAGCCGACGGCGCGCGACGCGGCGGCCCGCGGGCTCGCGAAGGCGCCCGAGTCCGTCCTGCCCGTCACGCGTGCCCTGCTCGCCACGAAGGACGAGCAGGTCGCCCGCCGCTACGCCGGTGTCCTCCGTTCGCACCGCGGCAACATCTCGAACCAGGCGATCGAGGAGCTGGTCGAGCGCGTCCGCGAGTACATGGACGTCCACTTCAAGGGCAAGGCGACCGCGGACCAGATCGTCCTCGAGCGCGTCCTCGCGGAGCTGATCGCCGACATCGCGCCGGCCAAGCACGTCGAGCTCCTGTTCGAGCGCGCGAAGCGCCTCCGCAAGCAGGGCAAGTCGGTCGAGGCGTTCGGCTCGCTGAAGCCGCTGCTCCGCTCGCGCGCCGACATCGACACCGCGATCGACGACGACCAGCGCTTCTTCCTCGCGCTGCTCTCGCTCGAGGCCGCGGGCGAGGGCCTGATCCGCACCACGCGTACGGACGACCCGGTGTTCGAGCAGTTCAGCCGCCTCGCGGCGAAGGGCTTCCCGGTCGCGAAGCAGCTCGCGCGCGAGAAGGACCTCTCCGACGAGGCGCTCTACGCGCTCGGGTTCCGCCTGCTCGAGTCCGGTGACGGCTCGAACGAGGAGCTCGGCGCCGAGCTCCTCCAGGGCATCATCGACGAGCGCCCGCGCAGCAAGCTCGCGAAGTCGGCCAAGAACAAGCTCAAGCTCACCGGGCACCTGGACGAGGACTAGGCGACAAAGGCGAGCTGGTGCTCGCATTTGCCAGGGTCCGGGCTCGACGCGGCGACGCCGCAGCGCGCCGAGGCGCTGTTAGCCACGACGGCCCAAGATCACGGAAGACATCGTCCTCCGGTTTGGGCATGCTTCCCGGCATGCGCCATCTCCTGGGGGCATCGGCCGTCCTGTCCCTGTTGTGTTTCGGATGCGGTAACGGTGCGGGTGGCGGCGGCGGCGGCGGTGACGATCAACCGATGATCGACGGCGGCGGAACGCCCGATGTCGCGGTTCCAGCCGGCTACACCAGACTGATCGGCCGGAGTTGGACGCTCAGCGCGGGGCAGACAGACATCTACCGCTGCGTTCGTCTGACGATCCCGACGGACACGTACATCACGAACATCATCGCCCAAGCGCCCGCGGGCACTCATCACACCGTGCTCTCGATCGCCGGCGCCAACGGCACGTCGGGGCCCGATGGTGAGCAGGATTGCGGCGTGGGCACGCTCGGGATGGTGATGCTCTACGCCTCCGGCGTCGGAACCGATCCGCTCGATTTCCCGGCGGACGTCGGAATTAAGGTCGCCGCGGGCACGCAGATCCACCTGAACCTGCACCTGTTCAACGCGACCGACTCGCAGATGAGCGGTGATTCGGCCATCCTCGTCAAGACGTCGCCGACCCCACCGGCGACACTCGCCGAGATGGTGTTCGCGGGCACCTTCCTCCTGCGGATCCCCTCCGACAATCAGCCGCACTCGTTCTCCTACTCGTGTACGGCGCAGCAGCCATACACGCTCTTCGCGCTGTGGCCGCACATGCATCAGATCGCCATCCACCAGAAGGTCGAGTGGACCCACGGCACGACGACGACCGCGATCCATGACAAGGCGTTCACGTTCTCCGAGCAGAGCTACTACCCGCAGACGCCGACGATCCAGGTCGCCCAGGGTGACAAGATCAAGGTGACATGCACCTACAAGAACAACACGGGTCAGGAGGTCACGTTCGGAGACTCGTCGAACAAAGAGATGTGCTTCTCCGGCCTCTACAGGTACCCCGCGCAGAACGCGGGTCTCTTCCAGTGCACGGAGTTCCCGAACGGCGCACCTGGATTGTGAGGCTACCGGGTGTTCCGCGAGCGGAGGCTGCGCGGGTCTCGTGAGTGCTATCGCGGGTGATCACGGCCGCCACTCGTACGCTCCAATGTCCGGTTTCGGTCCATGGGGTCGCGCTGCGCCGTCGTAATCCGACTGCACGCCGGGGAACCTAGTCGTGGACGCCGCCGCGTCGATCGCCGGGCTGGTTGGCTTCAGGTGTAGGTCGCCTGTTGCCGGGCTGACGAGCAGCGGATCCGCCGTGATGTTCGCGGGCGGCGGGGACATCTGCGGGTACAGAACATTGTTCTGGATGGTGCAGCTGGTGCCACTCACGACGTTGGCGAGGTTCTGGCCGACGATCACGTTGTTGTCGTAGACGACCGTCAGGAAGTTCTCGTTGCTGCAGTCGAGCGTGTTCCCCGAGGCGAGCAGGACGGTATTGTAACCGAGCGCGAACACCGAGGCGGGAACCATCGTGTCGAACGGGATGAGGACGATCGTGACGTTCTCAAGCAGCGAGTTGGTGATGCGAACATCCCAGCGTGAACCGACGGCCCCGATCTGCGACGGCGTGTCACCGTGGATCCGCAACCGATCTGCATGAAAGACGCTGTCTGATGACACTCCGATCGCGTGTCCCGTGCTCGCATTGAGGTCGAGAGCGACCGTGTTCGCGGACATCGAGCAATTGCTGAGCGTGACGAGGTTGGTGGAGCTGGAACCGGCGCTGATCTCCACGGCGTCAAGCTCGAGGTGCGTGTGCGGCTCGATGCTGTCACCGCAGAGAACGGCGACGTTGAGCCCCATCACGGCGAGACCCCGGATCTTGACATTGGCGCCGTTGTCGACGGTGACGCCATCGATCCCGACAACCGTGGCGCCCGTCGCGACCACCGAGATCTGTGCGGTACTGGCGCCGTCGAAGACCAAGCCTTGCGAATACACGCCCGGCAGCATCCGAATCGTCGGCGGGATCGCGGCTGCGCGTGCGATCGAAAACGCTCGGCTCAACGTGCATGGCGCCGCGTGCGTACAAGACGAGCTGCCACTTCCGCCGCTCGCGACGTAGAGGAGGGATATCTCGGGCACGCACTGTCCGCTGTCGCATACGGCGCTCGCGCACTCGTCGTCAGTCGAGCATGGGCGACAGACTCCTCCCACGTCGCAAACCGGCTTTCCGGCCGGGCAGTGCTCGTTCGCCGAGCAGTCTTTACAACCCTCGTTGCCGCAACCGTACGAGCAGTCTACGAGATCGAAGTCGTTCCCCTTGGAGTTGCAGACGAGCTCGGAGTTGCCGCGACATCCACCGAACTCGGAAGGTGTACAGATGACCGCGACACACGTCTCGGGCGTGCCGCTGATGCTCCCGTCTACATCGCAGAACGGATACGCCTGATCCGTGCACAGCCCGTCCTTGCAAGACCGCGGGTTCGACGCCGTACAGCTCGCCGCCGCCATCGCCATGACCAACCACACCGCGTACCGCATCCTCGGAGCATGGCATGATCGTGGCGCCTTCCTGGATTCGACCGGCAGGACATGAGCCTGCCGCATTCCGCGGCACCTCATGGAGTCCATGTAACGTGGTGCGGGGTGTCTGGGACGGGACATGCAGAGATGCATGGGGCCTCCTATCGACCGCTGGGCCCCTTGGTTGCGAGCTAGTGAAAAGCCGCGTCGGCGTGCGCACATACATCGCGACGCAACTCTGGAACTGGCTGGTCGATAGAGGCCGGCATGACCGCAGCCATCTCGTTCGCGGCGCCCGCCGACGTCGTTCCGTACGGTTCACAGGAGGAGCTCGTCGAGGCCGCCATCCGAACCGTGCACGCGCGTGCTCACGCAGCAGCGGTGCACGTCGACCTGTTCGCGCGCGCGGATCCGCTGTCGAGTGCATGGCCGAACGGGCTCATCGCCGCCGAGGCCGAGATCGAGACCCGGCTCGCGTGTACCGCGCAGGAGCTTCCGCTGACACTGCTTCATCGACGCTTCGAGGTCGACCGACCGCAGCAGCGCCTGCTCTGGGTTCTAATCGCGCACGACCTTTGTCCGATCGCGCGCCAGTTGCTGCGTGACCTGAGCACCGAGCAATCACCGGACGTGTCCACTGATGTGCTCCGGCGCGTCGTGTTTGGACGAACGACCGCTCGCGCAGCGTGGACCGCACTGGCCGAGGAAGGACCACTCCGGCGCTACGGGTTGATCGTCGCCACGAGCCCTACAGATGCGCCCGAGC
>JAEUJX010000522.1 GCA_016794545.1 Myxococcales bacterium | reverse complement strand
CGCCGTCGGTGCTCTTGTAGACCTGCGCCGAGGGCACGCCCATCGAGCTGCCGCCGACGTACCACAGCGTGTCGCCGCCGATCTCGACGCTCGCCTCCGCGGTGCAGCCGGCGCCGTCCGTCACGGTGACCGTGCCGGTGCCGGGCTGGTCGCGCGCGCGCAGCGTGTCGCTCCCCGCGTCGAGCGTCGCGCCGGTGCCGGTGAAGCGGTACTGGTACGGCGCCTGGCCGCCCGTGCCCGCGAACGCGCGCGTGCTGTTGAAGTTCATCCGCCACTGCGCCGGCTCGATCGCGAGCGCGCAGTCCTCGGTCGCGATCGCGCGGTCCTCGAACCCGAGCCGGCCGCACCCGCAGAGGGCGACCACGAGGACGGCGAGCCGACGCACCCTCCCAGGGTACACCCTCAGGGCGTCTTCGCGGCGGCGACGTGCGCGCGGGCCAGGTCGAGCGCGAGCCGGCGGATCAGCGGAAAGGTGTCCGTCCGCACCGGCGACTCCGAGAAGGTCGCGACGATCCGGCCACCGCCCAGCCGGACGCAGAACCCCTCGCCGAAGGTCCTGTCGCCCGACCGGAGCTGGACGTGCCACGCCAGCTCCAGGCCCTCGACGCGCGTGAGGGCGTCCGCGAGCGGCGAGGACTTCAGCGTCGTCTTCGCCGCCTCGCAGTCCGACGTCTGGAACGACGACACCATCACCGTGGCGGTGCGGTCGCCCTCCACGTAGCTCGCGAGATCCTGCGACTTGTGCCCCTCGACCTTCCAGGCGCCCTTGCCGAGGTTCGGCAGGACGGCGCTGCGGCCGCTCGGGAACGCGGTCGGCTTCGGCTTCACCTCGGCGGGGCGCTGCACCTGGTTCTGGGCGATCCGGCCGATCCACCGCCGGGTGATCGGCGCGGTGGTCTCGATGATCTTCTTGCTCTCCTTGCGGAGCTTCCGGACCGCGTTGTCGCGCGTGTCGAGCTCCTTCTCGACCGACTTGTACGCGGCGTCCTTGCTCGCCTCGAGGAACGCGACGAGCTCGGTGACCGCCGTGCAGTAGGTCTCGACACCGACGAGCCCGGCCTTCAGCGCCTCGAGGTCCTTGTCGAGCGCCGTCCGGTCCTCGGGCGAGAGCGTCGGCGCGAGCGAGGTCGCGCCGGTCTGCACCTTCCTCAGGCCCGACACCTGCGTCGCGCAGGTCTGCGCCTCGCGCTGGAACCCGGGCGTCATGCCCTGGATCTTCTTGTCGGCGCTCGCGGCGGTGGCGAGCGAGAGCACGAGCACGAGGGCGCGGCGGTCCATGCGGACCAATCTACTGCCTCCTGGCCTCGCCCGACGGTGAAGTCTCGGACTACTTCGCGACGAGGTCGTCGAGCGGGACGTCCTGGCCGTCGTCGTACGGCAGGTCGGCGTAGTCGTCGCGGTAGAGCGCGCCGAGGTGACGCGTCACGAACACGTCGATCAGCTCCGGGTCGTACATCTTGCCGGCGGTCTTCTTCAGGATCGCCTCGCACTCGTCGAGAGAGAGCGCCTTCTTGTACGGGCGGTCCGTCGCCATCGCGTCGAAGGCGTCCGCGATCGCGACGATGCGCGCCGACAGCGGGATGTCCTGCGCGACCATCTTGTCGGGATAGCCCGAGCCATCCCAGCGCTCGTGGTGGTTGCGCACCGCGGGCATGATCGGGTGGAGCATCGCGATCTTCGACGCGATGTCGAAGCCCTTCACCGGGTGCTCGCGCATGTGGACCCACTCGGCGTCGTCGAGCGGGCCGGGCTTCAGGAGCACGGCGTCGCGGATGCCGATCTTGCCGATGTCGTGGAGGAACGCGCCGAACTCGAGCGTCTCGAGCCCGTCGGCGGGATAGCCCGCCTCCTTCGCGAGCACGAGCGAGTACGCGGCGACGCGGCCGCAGTGACCCTTGGTGTACGGGTCCTTCGCCTCGATCGCCTCGGCGAGGCCGAACAGCGCCTGGCGGTTCGCCGCCTTCAGCTTCTCGTAGCTCTCCTCGAGCTCCTTCGTGCGCTCCTTCACCACCGTGTCGAGCAGCGTCTCCCGGCGCTGTAGCTTGGTCTGGTCGAGCGACAGCTTGCGGACGAGCTCGCGCTGCTCCTCGACGAGCGTCATCAGCTTCACGCCCTCGCCGACGAGGCCGACCAGGCGGCTGCGCTCGCTCGGCTTCGCGACGAGGCGGATGATGATGCCGGCGTGCGGCGGACGGTAGTCGAGCTCGACGGCCTCGTCGGGCGCGGACACCAGCGCGATGCGCAGCGCCTCGGGCGCCGCGAGGATCGAGCCCTCGAGCAGGCCGACGCCATCGAACGTGCCGGACAGGTGATAGCTGACGATCACGTGCGCGGCGTTCGCGCGCAGCTTGTTGAGCGCCTCGACCGTGGAGCGCGCGGTCTCGACCTGCAGGCCGAGGCCGCCGAGCATCTCCGCGATTTCCCCGAGCGCCTCCACCTGAGGATGCGCCACCAACGCTCGAAACCGCCGTGTCACGGTGGCCACTATATCCCCGAGACCCCTCGCTGCAATCGTGAGATTCGGTTCCTGACTCGTACGAAACCGGAACCTTCCGTGAGCCTTCCGTGTGGCGCCTCACGAAGTTCCGGGTACAGTGCCCGCCGTTGCAGGAAGAAGTCACGGGAAACCTCGCCGGTCTCAAGGCGAGCGAGATCAAGGCGCTGGAGCGCCTCTACCGGCGGCGCGTGGCGCCTTCGGAGATCGCATCGACCGAGCTCATCAGCCAGCTCGCGATGCAGAGCGCGGAGATCCATCGCCAGATCGGCGTCCTCATCGATCGGCGCGGCGCGGTCGAGCACGTGTTCGTCGGCGATGCCTCGAAGATCGTCCTGCCCGACGTCGGCCGTCTGCGCGGCGGCAAGGGGCGCTTTCGCGGCCTGCGCCTCGTTCACACGCACCTGCGCGGCGAGGCGCTGACGCGCGACGACCTCACCGACCTCGCGCTGCTGCGGCTCGACGCCGTCGCCGCGATCACCGTCGACGCGGCCGGCCGCCCCGGCAAGCTCCACGTCGGTCACCTGCTCGCGGACGGTCCGCCCGACCGCCCGTGGAAGGAGCTGCCGCCGGAGCCGGCGACCGCCAGCGAGCTCGACTTCGAGGAGCTCATCACCTCGCTCGAGGCCGAGTTCGGCCGCGCGCGCCGCGTCCACGCCACCGACGCCGGCAAGGACCGCGCGCTGCTCGTGCACGTCGACATCGGCCGTTCGCGCGACAGCGAGGCGCGCGTGCACGAGCTCGAGGAGCTGTGCCGCACCGCCGGCGTGAAGGTCCTCGACGTGATCGTCCAGCGCCGTCCCGAGGCCGATCCGAGGTTCCTCGTCGGTCGCGGCAAGCTCGACGAGATCCTGCTGCGTGCGATGCAGCTCGGCGCCGAGTGCGTGATCTTCGATCCCGACCTCACGCCGGGTCAGGCGCGCGCGATCAGCGACGCGACCGAGCTCAAGGTCCTCGACCGCACCATGCTGATCCTCGACATCTTCGCGCAACACGCGACGAGCCGCGACGGCAAGCTCCAGGTCGAGCTGGCGCAGCTGCGCTACACGATCCCGCGCCTGATCGAGAAGAACACCATGATGTCGCGGCTCACCGCTGGCCCCGGCGGCAAGGCCGGCCTCGGCGGCCGCGGTCCCGGCGAGACGAAGCTCGAGATCAACCGCCGCCGGGCGCGCGACCGCGTCAACCTCCTCGAGAAGCGCCTCGAGGACCTCGCGGGCGATCGCCGGCTGCGCCGCCAGCGCCGCACCCACCGCGAGGTCCCGATCATCGCGATCTGCGGCTACACCAACGCGGGCAAGTCCACGCTGCTGAACGCGCTCACGCAGGGCGACGCGCTGGCAGCCGACAAGCTGTTCGCGACGCTCGATCCGATCAGCCGCCGCCTGCGCTTCCCGCAGGAGCGCGAGGTCGTGATCACCGACACCGTGGGCTTCATCCGCGACCTCCCCGAGGAGCTCACGCGCGCGTTTCGCGCCACGCTCGAGGAGATGGAGGACGCCGACCTCCTGGTCCACGTGGTCGATGCGTCCGACGGCGACCGCGATCAGCAGATCTCCGCCGTCGACACGATCCTCGCGGACCTCGGCCTCTCCGCGAAGCCGCGCATCCTCGTGTGGAACAAGGCCGACCGCCTCGAGCCCGGCGATGCCGAGCACCTCGCGCGGCACGGCGGCGGCTTCGTCGTCTCCGCGCTCGACCGCCAGACGTTCGGCCCGCTGCTCCTCGCGATCGAGCGTGCGCTGTGGAAGCAGGGCAAGGACACGCCCGTCGCGCGCGCGGCTCACGCCTGAGGCGCCGGGCGCCGCACGAACCCGACCGCGATCCCGGCGAGTACGATCGCCCCGCCGATCGCCGCGTACACCGGCGGCTGCTCGCCGAACGCGACCCACGTGATCAGCGACGACCCGATCGGTTCGCCGAGCACCGCCAGCGCGACCAGGTGCGTCGGCGTCGTGCGCACCGCCGCGTTCAGGAGGCTGTGTCCGATCACGCTCGCCACGACCGCCGCACCGATGCACCCGGCGTAGCTCTGTGCCGGCAGCGCCGTCACGTCCTCACCCATCGCGAGCGCGGTGACGAGCAGACCGGCCGCCGCGATCGCGTTCACGACACCGAGGTACGGCACGAGCGG
>JAEUJX010000483.1 GCA_016794545.1 Myxococcales bacterium | reverse complement strand
CGGCGGCGGCTGCTCCGGATTGTCTCCGTCGAGCCAGCGCGCGACGTCGAAGATGTAGCTCTGCTTGGTCCACAGCAGGCCCGCGAACGCACGCCGCTGCACGAGCCGCTCGTCGGCCGTGGCGCCCGCCGGTGCCACGGCGGCGTAGAAGGCGTCGGCCTCGGCCCGCCGCTGCGCGAGGATCGCGTCGACGTCCGCGAGTGGATCGCGCTTGCTGCCGTCGGTGAGCCGCAGCCGGATCACCAGCTTCCCTCCCGGGGGGATGACCTCCTGGTAGTGGAGCGCTGCCTTCGTCCCTCTCCCGTCGGGACGGAGGGCCGAACGCTCGCCCTCGCACAGCGCGCGGTGAAACGCGTCCTTGGTGTACGGCGTGCGGCTCGCGTTGCCCGGGCCGTAGGCGCGCTCGCCGTTCGTCTCGTTGTCGGTGAACAGCACGTCGGCGCCGGCCGGCGCGTAGAGCCAGCGCAACCCGAGGCTGCAGTGCGGCGGCAGCTCGTCGTAGTGGTGATCACCGTCCTCCTCGGCGAGCAGCGCCAGCACGCCGCCGCTGTCGGCGCAGCGCTCGATCGACGGTGGCTCGCAGGGCCGGGCCGGCCAGGCCCACGTGTTGCGGAACCACAGCGTCGGCAGCACGTGCAGCGGCGCCGGATCCGGGCCACGGTTCTCGGCGGTGATCCGGATGACGATGTCCTCGGTCGTCACCTTGCCGTACTCGATCAGGATGTCGAAGTAGCGGTCCTCGTCGAACACGCCGGTGTCGATCAGCTCGTACTCGGCGCCCTGCCCCGCGCGCCGCCGGTTCTCGTCGACCAGATCGCGGTACGGGAACGCCGCCTGCGGGTACTTGTACAGCAGGCTCATGTACGAGTGCGTCGGCGTGTTGTCGACGTGGAAGTAGTACTCCTTCACGTCCTCGCCGTGATTGCCCTCGTCGGGCGTCACGCCGAACAGCCGCTCCTTGAGGTGCGGATCGCGGCCGTTCCAGAACGCGGGCGCGAAGCACAGGAGCTGGTACCGATCGGAGAGCCCGGCGATGCCGTCCTCGCCCCAGCGGTAGGCCTTCGCGCGCGCCGCGTCGTAGGTCAGGAAGCTCCACGCGCGGCCATCCGGCGAGTAGTCCTCGCGCACCGTGCCCCACGAGCGGTCGGAGAGGTACGGTCCCCACCGCCGCCAGCCGGTCGCATCGTCGGTGATGCCGCGCGCACGCAGGTGTTCCGGATCGTCGCGGTCTTCGCTCACGCGCTCACCCCATCCGGAGCATACCGGAGCCATCCGTGGTTTGCTCCGCGCATGTCGTCGCTAACGGACTCGCCCGCCTGGTCGGCGCTCGCCGCGCACAAGGCCACCATCGATCGCACCACGATCAAGGAGCTGTTCGCCACCGACCCCGGCCGCGCCGCGCGGATGTCGCGCGACGTGTGCGGGATATTCGTCGACTACTCGAAGCACCGCTCGACCGACGAGACGCTCCGGCTCCTGCTCGCGCTCGCGCGGCAGCAGCAGGTGGAGGCGTGGCGCGACCGGATGTTCTCCGGCGACAAGATCAACGGGACCGAGGGGCGCGCCGTGCTGCACGTGGCACTGCGCAACCGGGCGAATCGCCCGATCCGGGTCGACGGCGCCGACGTCATGCCGCTCGTCAACGGCGTGCTGGTGAAGCTGCGCGCGTTCACGGAGCGGCTGCACACCGGGGCGTGGACCGGTCACACCGGCAAGACGATCACCGACATCGTCAACATCGGCATCGGCGGCAGCGACCTCGGCCCGGTGATGGTGACGGAGGCGCTGCGCCCGTACTGGAGGCCCGGCCTCCAGCTCCACTTCGACTCGAACGTCGACGGCACGCACATCGCCGAGACGCTCCGGCGGGTCGATCCCGAGCGCACGCTGTTCATCATCGCGAGCAAGACGTTCACGACGCAGGAGACGCTGACGAACGCGAGGACCGCGCGCACCTGGCTGCTCGAGAAGCTGAACGCCGGCGACCAGGCGGTGGCGAAGCACTTCGTCGCGCTGTCGACGAACGCGAAGGAGGTCGCCGCGTTCGGCATCGACACGCAGAACATGTTCGAGTTCTGGGACTGGGTCGGCGGCCGGTACTCGCTGTGGAGCGCGATCGGCCTGTCGATCGCGTGCGCGATCGGCATGGACCACTTCGAGGAGCTGCTCGCCGGCGCGTTCGACATGGACGAGCACTTCCGCACCGCGCCGCTCGAGGACAACGTGCCCGTGATCCTCGCGATGCTCGGCGTGTGGTACGCGAACTTCCACGGCGCCGAGACGCACGCGATCCTCCCGTACGACCAGTACCTCCACCGGTTCGCGGCGTATCTCCAGCAGGGCGACATGGAGTCGAACGGCAAGTCCGTCGACCGCGACGGCAGGCGCGTCGATTACACGACGGGCCCGGTGATCTGGGGCGAGCCCGGCACCAACGGCCAGCACGCCTTCTACCAGCTGATCCACCAGGGCACGCGGCTCGTCCCGTGCGACTTCATCGCGCCGATCGAGACGCACAACCCGATCGGCGACCACCACCGCATCCTGCTCGCGAACTTCTTCGCCCAGACCGAGGCGCTGATGAAGGGCCGTACGCTCGAGGAGGCGAAGCTGCCGCAGAAGGTGTTCGAGGGGAACCGGCCGACCACGTCGATCCTGATCGACAAGATCACGCCGCGCCGGCTCGGCTCGCTGATCGCGCTCTACGAGCACCGCATCTTCGTGCAGGGCATCGTGTGGAACATCTACAGCTTCGATCAGTGGGGCGTCGAGCTCGGCAAGCAGCTCGCGTCGGCGATCCTGCCGGAGCTCGCGGCTCCCGGCCCCGTCACGTCACACGACGCGTCGACCAACGCGCTGATCAACCGCTACAAGGGGCAGTGATGCGGTACGTGCTGAAGCAGAAGTTCTGGACGCTGGGTCAGTCGTTCTCGATCAAGAATGCCGACGATCGGGAGCTCGCGGTCGTCGACGGGAACATCGACGTTTCACCGAACCGGCTGACGTTCGCCGATCCGCAGGGCACCGAGTACGCCTCGATCACGCGCAACGGGCAGCACGGCTTCATCGTCGCCCGAGGCCAGGAGAACGTCGCGTGGATCGCGCCGAGGGCCGACGGCGACATGAAGCGCCATCGCTTCCGGATCGACATGCCGATGCGCCCCGACCTCAAGTACGTCGAGACCCTCGGGCTGATGCGCGCGTTCGAGCTGCGGCGCGGCGAGGTCGTGGTCGCGGCGGTGTCCCAGCAACCGGGCCTCGGCGGCGACCTCTATCACGTCGACATCCCCGACACCGAGGACGCGGTGATGATCCTCGCGATCGTGATCGTGATCGACCTGATGCTCGACGCCTGACCACTCCGGAGGATCGGTCCTCCCAGCCCTTCCGCCGCCTCGGCGGGAGTGCGATCGTTTCGGTGATGCAGCTCGGAATGATCGGTCTCGGGAGGATGGGAGCCAACATGGTGCGCCGCCTGATGCGCGGCGGCCACGAGTGCGTGGTCTACGACCGCAGCCCCGACGCCGTGAAGGCGCTCGCCGCCGAGGGCGCGACGGGCGTGGATTCACTCCAGGCGCTGGCGAAGGCGCTGTCGGCGCCGCGCGCCGTGTGGATCATGGTGCCGGCCGGCGGCCCGACCGAGTCCACGGTCAACGCGCTCGCCGAGGTGCTCGAGCCCGGGGACACGATCATCGACGGCGGCAACTCGATGTTCAAGGACGACGTCCGCCGCGCCCAGATGCTCGCGCCGAAGAAGCTGCACTACGTCGACGCCGGCACCAGCGGCGGGGTGTACGGCCTCGACCGCGGCTACTGCCTGATGGTCGGCGGCAGCGACGAGGCGGTGAAGCGCCTCGATCCGATCCTGAAGACGCTCGCGCCCGGCAAGGGCAACGTCGAACGCACCCCGAACCGCAAGGTGGCGGGCACGGCCGAGGAGGGCTACCTCCACTGCGGCCCGACGGGCAGCGGCCACTTCGTCAAGATGGTCCACAACGGCATCGAGTACGGGATCATGCAGGCGCTCGCGGAGGGCTTCGACATCATGAAGGGCGCGGCGAACCCGACGGTCGCCGAGGAGCACCGCTTCACGCTGCCGGTCGCGGAGATCGCCGAGGTCTGGCGCCGCGGCAGCGTGCTCAGCTCGTGGCTCGTCGACCTGACCGCGAACGCGCTCGCCGAGGACCCGGCGCTGTCGAAGTTCGAGGGCTACGTGCCCGACTCCGGCGAGGGCCGGTGGACGGTGAACGCGGCCGTCGAGGAGGCCGTGCCGGCGCACGTGATCACCGCGGCGCTGTACGCGCGGTTCCGCTCGCGCCAGGAGCCGAAGTCGTTCGCGGATCAGGTGCTGTCGGCGATGCGCGCGCAGTTCGGCGGACACTCCGAGCGCCCGAAGTGAACGTCCAGCGGTATCCGGACCTCGACGCGCTCAGCCGCGCGGCCGCGGAGGACGTCGCGACGATCGTGCGCACCGCGGTCGGCGATCGCGGCGTGTGCCACGTGGCGCTCGCCGGCGGCTCGACACCGAAGCGGCTCTACGAGCTGCTCGCCGCGCGCCGCCGCACCGAGCTGCCGTGGGACGAGGTGGTGGTGTGGTTCGGCGACGAGCGCCCCGTCCCGCCGAACCACCCCGACTCGAACTACGGCATGGCGAAGCAGGCGCTGCTCGCGCCGCTCGGCCTCACGGCCGTGCACCGCATGCACGGCGAGCGCGAGCCGGAGCGGGCCGCCGTCGAGTACGACACGCTGCTGCGCGATCGGCTCGGCGATCCGCCGGAGCTCGACCTCGTGCTGCTCGGGATGGGCTCCGACGGCCACACGCTGTCGCTGTTCCCCGGCACGCCCGCGCTCGGCGAGACCACGAAGCTGTGCGTCGCGAACCCGATCGACTCGCCGCTGACCAAGGGCCCGACGACGCGCCTCACGTTGACCGCCGGCGCGGTGGCCAACGCGCGGCACACCCGCTTCCTCGTCGCCGGGGCCGACAAGGCCGAGGCGCTCGCCACCGTGCTCGAGGGCCCGCGCGCCCCGGAGCGCTTCCCCGCCCAGCTGATCCGCGGGGCCGACGTCGTGTGGTTCGTCGACGCGGCCGCCGCCCGGAGGTTATCGACATGAGCCGACAGCGCCCCCCGACCCAGCCCCCGCCGATGGAGCACTCCTCGGTCGTCGCCGAGATCCTCAGCGACCAGACCAAGCGCCGGCGCCCGGAGCCGACCGCGATCGTGATCTTCGGCGCGACCGGTGACCTGACCAAGCGCAAGCTCGCCCCCGCGCTGTTCAACGTGATGCTCGATCGCGCGCTGACCGAGCCGACGCAGATCATCGGCGTCTCGCGCGGCGACCTCGGCGTCCAGCAGTTCGCGGCGCTGCTCGAACCGAGCGTGAAGGAGCACTCGCGGCAGAAGGTCGAGATCGCGGCGTGGGACAAGTTCGCCGGCATGCTCGACTTCGTCGGTGGCGAGTTCGCCGACGACGCGACGTACGAGAAGCTCAAGGCGCGGCTCGAGGTCGCGAAGTCCAAGGGCACGAAGGGCAACCGCGTGTTCTACCTGTCGACGCCGCCGGCGGTGTTCCCCCTGATCCTCGAGAAGCTGCACAAGCACGGCCTGATCGAGCGGCAGCAGCAGCGCGCCGGGGTGCCGGGGTGCCGCGTGATCGTCGAGAAGCCGTTCGGCCGCGACCTCGCGAGCGCGCGCGCACTCAACGAGATGATCGGCCAGTACCTGACCGAATCGCAGATCTACCGGATCGATCACTACCTCGGGAAGGAGACCGTCCAGAACATCCTGGTGCTGCGGTTCGGCAACTCCATCTTCGAGCCGATCTGGAACCGCAACCACGTCGACTTCGTCGAGATCACGGCCGCCGAGGCGATCGGCATCGAGGGCCGCGGCAACTTCTACGAGCAGACCGGCGTGGTGCGCGACATCATCCAGAACCACCTGCTCCAGGTGATGTCGCTCGTCACCATGGAGGTCCCGGCCTCGTTCTCCGCCGACGACATCCGCGACGAGAAGTCGCAGGTCCTGCGCTCGGTGCGCAACCTCACGCTGAGCGCCGTCGCCAACGACTGCGTGCGCGGCCAGTACCGCGGGTACCGCGAGGAGCCCGGGGTCGCCGCCGACTCGCAGACTCCGACCTACGCCGCGATGAAGCTGGTGATCGACAGCTGGCGCTGGCAGGGCGTGCCGTTCTACCTGCGCGCGGGCAAGGGGCTCGCCGAGCGACTCACCGAGGTCTCGATCCACTTCAAGAGCGTGCCGCTCGTGCTGTTCAAGGAAGAGGCCGCGAGCAGCATGCTGCAACCCGCCGTGCTCACGCTGCGGATCCAGCCGCACGAGGGCATCTCGCTGCGGTTCGTGGCCAAGGTGCCCGGCGAGAACATCAACGTCGGCAACGTGCACATGACGATGAGTTACGCCGACGCGTTCAAGCGTCCGATCAGCGAGGCCTACGAGCGCCTGCTGCTCGATTGCATGCGCGGCGACGCCACGCTGTTCAACCGGCGAGACTCCGTCGACCGCGCGTGGGAGCTGATCCAGCCGGTGCTGCAGGTGTGGGAGGCGACGCCCGGCGTCGAGATCTACGAGCAAGGCTCCGCGGGCCCCGCCTCCGCCGATGCACTGCTCCGGCGCGACGGCCGCGAATGGCGCCTGCTGACCGCGCCCGCCAAGTGACGCAGCCGCTGCTCTACCAGGTGTTCGCGCGGACGTGGCTCGAGACCACGGGCGCGCGCACGCTCGCCGACCTCCCCGAGGCCGAGCTCGACCGCCTCGCGGCGCGCGGCTTCGATCACGTGTGGCTGATGGGCGTGTGGACGCTCGGTCCCGACGGCCTCGCCCAGGCGCGGCGCTACTTCCCCGGGCGGGCCGTCGTCGGCTCGCCGTACGCGATCGCGCGCTACGCGGTCTCGCCCGCGTTCGGCGGCGATGCGGCGCTCGCGGAGCTGCGCGCGAAGCTCGCCGCGCGCGGCGTGCGCCTCGTGCTCGACTTCGTGCCGAACCACACGGCGCGCGATCATCACTGGATCACCGACGCACCGGACCTCTACGTGCGCGAGCCGGGCGGCGCCATCGCGTGTGGCAAGGATCCGCACTTCCCGCCGTGGACCGACACCGCGCAGCTCGACTACCGGATCGCCCTGACGCGGGACGCGATGACCGGTCAGCTGCTCGCGATCGCCGGCATGTGCGACGGCGTGCGCTGCGACATGGCGATGCTCGTGCTGCCCGACGTGTTCGCGAGGACCTGGGGCGGCAAGGTCGCGCCCGACTTCTGGTCCACCGCGATCGACGCGGTGCGCGCGCGCCACCGCGACTTCACGTTCATCGCCGAGGCCTACTGGGGCCTCGAGCGCCGGCTCCAGCGCCTCGGCTTCGACTTCACGTACGACAAGGCGCTCTACGACCTCCTGATCCACGCGAAGCTCGCCGAGCTGCCCGCCCACCTCGCGAAGGACCCCGACGAGCAGGTCCGCTCGGTCCGGTTCCTCGAGAACCACGACGAGCCGCGCCTCGCGCACGAGCTGCCGCTCCCGCAGCGCACCGCCGCGCTGTACCTCGCACTGACGCTGCCCGGCATGCGCCTCGTCCACGACGGCCAGATCGAGGGCCGCAAGCAGCGCATGGCGATCCAGCTCGCCTCGCGGCCCAGCGAGCCGCCGGACCCCGAGTCGATCGCGCTGCACGAGCAGCTCCTCGCGCTCC
>JAEUJX010000396.1 GCA_016794545.1 Myxococcales bacterium | reverse complement strand
GCGTCGCCTTCGTGTTCGTCTACGTGATCCCGCTGGTCGTCGCGAACGTCACCGTGATGTCGTTCATCCTGACGAACCACAGCCTCAGCCCGCTCACGCCCGGCGTGAACGATCCGCTGGTCAACTCGCTGTCGGTCACGCTGCCGCGCCCGCTCGAGTGGCTCTCGCTCGACTTCGGCTATCACGTCGAGCATCACGTGTTCCCCGCGATGAACGCGCGGCACGCCCGGCTCGTCCGCGAGCAGCTCCGCGCGCAGTTCCCGCATCACTACCAGTCGATGCCGCTGCCGCGTGCCCTACGCGAGCTCTATCGCACCGGCCGCGTCTACCTCGACGACACGACGCTGACCGATCCGCGGACCGGCCGCACACACCCCGCCCTGCTGCCGCGCGAGCCATGACGGAGAGCTACTGGCAGCGCGACGCGAGCTGGGCCGATCGGTGGGCCACCACGGCCGTGCAGCGCGACGTCGATCTCGCGATCATCGGCGGTGGCTTCGCGGGCCTCGCGACCGCGATCCGTTATCGCGAGCAGAACCCGGCCGCGCGCGTGCTCCTGCTCGAGGCCGAGCGGGTCGGCTCCGGCGCGAGCGGCCGGAACGCGGGCTTCCTGTCGCCGCTCGCCGCGCCGGTGTGGCTGCTCGGCGCCGAACGGATCCCCGAGCACGCATGGGGCGCGGCGCGGATCAACGCGCTCGTCCACGAGCAGGCGCGCTGGATCGCCGCGCACGTCCCGGACTGCGAGATCGCGCCGGCGCGCCTCGCGCTCCAGGCCCGGACCCGCGTCGCCGATGCGTCGCTCGCCACGTTCGCGCGCGCGGTCGCCCACACCGGACTCGCGCACGAGGCCCGAGAGAGCCGCGTGTGGCCGGGCCACCGCGTGCTCGCGATGGACGCGTACACGCTGCACCCCTACAAGCTCGTGCGCGGCCTCGCGCTGCACGCGGAGCAGCTCGGCATCCAGATCCGCGAGCGCGCGCGCGTCTCGCGAGCCGAGGCGCAGCGCGCGGGCGGCGCGCGCGTGCACCTCGAGGACGGCACGGTCATCGAGGCCGGCAAGGTCGTGCTGTGCACGAACGCGTACACGCCGGAGCTCGACGCCGGCGAGCGGGTACGCGGCGCGTTCGTCGTCCATAGTTTCCTGGCGGCGAGCGCGCCGCTCCCCGCGCTCCCGCGGCGGGACGGCGAGTTCACCGTCGAGGTCACGCCGTCGCAGTCGTATCACCGCACGCACGGGGGCCGCGTGATCTACGGCGGTGTCGACAAGCTGCGCGCGCCCACCGGTGCCGAGCGCGGCGAGCTCGAGCGCCAGATCGCGGGGAGCTTCCCGGATGCGCGCGTGCCGATCGAGCACGTGTGGACCGGCCGGTTTCAGACCACGGTGACCGGGCTGCCGATCATCCGCATGGCCGAGGACAACCACGCGATCGTGTTCAACGTCGCGTATGGCGGCACCGGGGTCGCGCTGTCCCTCGCCTGCGCGCGGCTCGCGGCGGCGGTCGCCTCGCACGGGAAGTTCACGAGCGCCGACGACACCCGGCTGCTCGCGCTGATCCACGCGACGCGGATCTCTGTGCGCGACGCGGCGCGCACGATCGCGCGGATCGCGCGCGCCGCGGCGATGCCGTGGCTGCGCGCCTGAGCGCGATCACGGCGTGCACACGAAGCTCTCGATCGTCCCGGCGATCGTGCGCCACACCTGCGCCGAGCGGACGCCGCCGAACCGATCGCGCAGGGCCTGCTCGAACCGACCGTCGCGGTGCGGCCGCGTGTTCGCGAAGCCGTCGAGCGGCTGCTGGATCCACGCGAACAGCGCCCACTGCAGCGGATCGCGGGGGCGGCTGAAGTCCGCGACGACGAAGTGCCCGTCGCTGTCGAGGACGCCGTGCGCTGCCGCGAGCGCGGCGGTCTTCGCCGCGGGCTCGAGGTGGTGGAAGGTCATCGTCGAGTACACGCGATCGTAGCGGCCTTCGCGCGCGAGCGAGGTCATGTCGCCGGTGCGGAACGCGACCTCGATGCCGCGCGTCGCCGCTTCCTTCTGCGCGCGCGCCACCATCTTCGGATCGATGTCGACCGCCTCGACCTCGACCTCGGGGTGCGCCTGCTTGATCTGGCACGCGAGGCGACCCGGCCCGGCGCCGAGCTCGAGGATCCGCATGCCCGGTTCGAGCGCGAGCGAAGCGATCACCGACCTACGGATCCGTGACGGCGCCCGCCAGATCCGCGTGAGCGGGTCGTAGAGCGCGGTCAGCCAGTGCGCGCCGAGCGCCGGGACGAACGAGCTCTTGCGCGGCTCCACCGTCACTCCGGCACCTCGTTGTGGAAGCACGTGATCGTACGCGGCACGCGCCGGCCGGACTCCGCGGCGTGCCACAGCCCGCCGACCACGCCCTCGTCGGGCGACCACGCCGGCTCCTCGCCCGGGGCGAGCTCGTGGAGGCCGCTCTGCCACACCATGATCTGGTGCGTGTGCCCGGCCGCGCGGCAGCCGAAGAACCGCGTCCACCGCCGCGCGAACTCCTGCCCGTACGCGGTGCCGAACACGTCGCAGCTGCGGAACCACCACCGCGCGTCCGCGGCCAGTCGTGCGCGCACGGCGGCGAGGCGCTCGTGGAGATAGTGGCCGGGCTCGAGCGCGCGGGCGTCGAGCAGCTCCTCGTCGATCCACAGGCCGCCCCACTCCCCGTGGCCCCAGAACTGGATCTCGCCGATCGGCCGCGTGCGCGCGGTCGCGACGAGCCAGTCCAGGGCCTCGGTCCACGAGCGCGCGCCCGCGTAGGCGTCGATCCGCCCGAGCACGCGGTACAGCGCGCCGCCGCCGGACCACGCGTGGCTGAGGCCTGGCGACAGCCCCCGGCCGCGGCACGTGCGATCGAACAGCATGAGACGCAGCGGCGTCATGCGCGCGGCGCACCTCCCGACACGTCGCGACCGATCAGCATGCGCAGCGTCTCGCGCGACGCGCCGTCGTAGAAGCCCGCCGTGCCCTGCCACGCGGCCGGGCTCTTGAACGTGCCGAACACCAGATCCCAGAGTGGCAGGTTCGCGTAGTTGAAGTCGTGGATGCCGCGCTCGTGATGGAGCGCGTGCGCCTCGGGCCGCTGGACGATGTAGCCGAGCCACCTCGGCGTCCTGATGTTGCCGTGCTGGAACACGCCGTTGAACGCCTGCCACGCCGCCGCGAGGAACGCCGCCTCGGGCGCGAGACCGAGCACCGCGTTGAACAGGAGCACGCCGACGACCGTGCCCTCGAGGATCTCGAACGGGTGGAAGTACGCCGCACCGAACACGTCGACGCGCTCCGCGCTGTGGTGCAGCTGATGGATCCACCTCCACAGCAGCGGCACGCGGTGGTGCAGCCGGTGCGCCCAGTAGACGATCAGCTCCGAGACCAGGATCCCGACGAGCGTGCCACCGACGATGCCGAGCCGATGTCCCGGCACGAGGCCCGCGCTCCGCGTGACATCGGCCAGCACGTAGGGCACCGCCGCCGAGATGCCGAGCACCATCGGCATGAACAGCACGCACCGCCACCGCCAGCCCTTCACCTCGGGGTACGCGCGCACCGGCCAGCGGTGCTCGACGAGCATCAAGGCCACGAGCATCGCGAACAGCGCGATCAGTGTCACGTCGACGACCCCCATGGCGACCCGACCAGTATACAGGCGCCGCTCCCGCCCCAGCCGGCAGAGATCGACCGCGAACCCGGCGCTGAAGGCTTCTATCACCCCGGCGATCCGACCTGGCAGTCGGTCATCCCGTAGCGCGGATCGAGGACGGCGACGCGTCGCCACCGGCGTCGGGGACTGAGCTACAACCCCAGCCGATGTCACGGCTCGGTCTCGTCTCCGCCCTCTGCGTGCTCGCCGGCTGCGGCGGCTCCGATCCGCCCGCGTACGAGGCCGTCGACCGCGCCGCGTACGAGGCCGATCTCACCACGATCGCGGCGCCCCGCACGCCGCGCACGCCGCACTGGCAGGCCGTCCAGGACCTCTGTGCGGACCGGTTCGCGCAGCTCGGCTTCCAGGTCGAACGCCACGCCTACTCGACGGGCGTCAACGTGATCGGCATCCGGCCCGGCACGAAGCTGCCGGCAGAGCGCGTCGTGATCTCCGCCCACTACGACAGCGTCGCGAGCTGCGCCGGCGCGGACGACAACGGCACGGGCACCGCGGGCGTGCTCGAGGCCGCGCGCGTGCTCGCGAAGCGGGATCACGACCGCACGCTCGTCGTCGCGTGCTGGGACGAGGAGGAGCGCGGCCTGATCGGCTCGTCCGCCTACGTGAGGCGCGCGAAGGCGGCCGGCGATCAGATCGTGCTCTCGATGGTGTTCGAGATGCTCGGCTACAAGAGCACCGCGCCGATGTCGCAGAAGACCGATCCGCAGCTCGAGGCCGTGTTCCCCGATGCCGCGGCGCAGATCATGGCGAACGAGTACCGCGGCGATTTCCTGCTCGTCGTCAACGACGAGACCGCCGTCACCGCCGTCACCGACATGCAGGCGGTCGCGGCCGAGGTCGGCCTGTCGATCGTCAACATCTCTCTGCTCGCCGCGTTGAAGCGTTCGCTCGACCCGCTCCGCCGCTCCGACCACGCCCCGTTCTGGGATGCGGACTACCCGGCGCTGTTCGTCACCGACACCGCCGAGTACCGAAACCCGCACTATCACTGCCGCATGGGCGCCTCCGACGCGCTCGCCGACATCGACTACGAGTTCGCCATCCAGAACGTCAAGGTCGTCGTCGGCGCCGCGGAAAAAGCCCTCGATCGCTGACGGTCGTGCGACTCCCCGGCGCGGGCCGGCGTCCGGACGTGCGTGATCGGAGAGACCGAGGCCGTCACCGACCGGTTCGTACGTCCTGCCGTCGATATCGACGACACCATCCCGGTCGCGCTCTACACCCGGCCCTACGACCGCCTCGAGATCGCACGCGACGCCTCGCCGTCCCGCGAGATCGACGCCACGGCCCGCCGCCCACCTTCGACCCCCATTCCGCGCGGCCTTCTGGCCGCCGTCCTGGTCGCCGCGTTCGGCACGGGCTTCGGTCTGGTCGTGCTGCTTCTCGGCTGAGGTCTGCGCGTGTGCGTGCTGCGACGACGCCTTTTGTCAGGCGCCGCACCGTCACTACATCCTCGCGGAAACCTTGCGGTTAGTCCGTCGTGAGGATTTCGCTCCCGCGATTCGCGTCTTCGTAGGGTGGGCGCATGCGAACTCTCGGGGTGGTTCTGTCGCTCGCTCTCTGTCTTCCGTCGTCGGCGGCCGTCGCCGACGGGGAGGTGGACTACCGGCCCGGCGTCTGCGGGGGGCCCCACGGCTCTCCGCCGCCGACCTTCTCGACGCTGCTCGACCTGCCGATCATCTTCACGCGGATCCAGGAGTACACGCTGTTCCCGAACAAGCTGTACGGGACCAACGATCCGTGGACCACGTGGTGGCGCGAGAGCGACGTGAAGAAGGCGCTCGGGAAGCTCGCCGCGATGCGCGGCATCCTCGAGAAGAACAACCTGTGGGACACGTACCGCTCGACGCAGCCGCTCGGTCCATCGTGCGCGAACGGCACGCTGACCACGCGCACGATCGACGGCACGTGCAACGACCAGGCGAAGACCTGGATGGGATCGGCCGGCGCGCGGTTCGGCCGCAACATGGATCCGAACGGCGCGTTCGCGCAGGGCGAGACCACCACGCTCATGTCGCCGAGCCCGCGCGAGATCAGCCGCAACCTGTTCACGCGCGGCAACACGGGATCGAAGCCCGTGCCGTTCCTGAACCTCCTCGCAGCCGCGTGGATCCAGTTCCAGATCCACGACTGGTTCAATCACACCACCACGACGGGCTCGTTCCACGAGATCCCGCTCGCGGAGGACGACCCGCTGCGCACGGGCAACCGGACCACGATGTACGTGCCGAAGACCGCGGCGGACCCGTCGCGCACGCCGGCGGAAGCCTCGATGGGCCCGACGTATCCCAACGAGGTGACGCACTGGTGGGACGGCTCGCAGCTCTACGGCAGCAACGAGGCGACCGCGAACCGCCTGCGTACGTTCCAAGGCGGCCGCCTCTCGGTCGGCGCGGACGGCCTCCTGCCGAAGGCCGCCGACGGCTTCGAGGACACCGGCTTCCGCAACAACTGGTGGGTCGGCCTCGGCCTCATGCACAACCTGTTCGCACAGGAGCACAACGCGATCGCGGCGATGCTGCAGTCGCGCTACCCCACGATGACGGACCAGCAGCTGTTCGACAAAGCGCGGATGATCACCGCCGCCGTGATGGTGAAGATCCACACCGTCGAGTGGACGCCCGCGATCCTGCCGAACCCGACACTCGAGCTCGGCATGAACGCGAACTGGTACGGCCTCAACAAGTACTTGAAGCCGAAGCTGATCACTCTCCCGCCGTACATCCCGCTGCCCGAGCGCCACGTGATCTTCGGCATGCGCGGCGGCCCGCGCGAGTTGCACACGGATCCGCAGACCGGCAAGGAGGTCCCGTTCGCGCTCACCGAGGAGTTCGTCTCGGTCTATCGCATGCACACGCTCCTGCCCGACAGCATCGACGTCGTCTCGCCGCGCGGCCAGTGCGTCGCCGACGTCGATCTCGAGGATAGCCGCAACGCCGACGCGCGCGCGCTCACGGAGAAGCACGGCCTCGAGACGCTGCTGTTCTCGTTCGGTGTCGGTCACCCCGGTGGCCTCGTGCTGAACAACTATCCGGCGCTGCTCCAGAACCTCCAGATCCCGTTGGTCGGCCCGATGGACATGGGCGCCGTCGACATCCTCCGCGACCGCGAGCGCGGCGTGCCCCGCTACAACGAGCTCCGCCGTCAGTTCAACCTGATGCCGCTCGACAGCATCGACGAGCTCACCGATGACCTCGCGATCCGCGAGCAGCTGAAGCGCACCTACGGCCACGACGCGGGCGCCATCGAGCGCGTCGACCTGCTCGTCGGCACGCTCGCGGAGGGCACGCGCCCGACCTGCTATGGCTTCGGCGAGACGCTGTTCCAGGTGTTCACGCTGATGGCGTCGCGCCGCATCCACGCCGACCGGTTCTACACCTCGGACTACAAGCCCGAGGTCTACACGCAGGCCGGCCTCGACTGGATCGAGGGCGCGAGCTTCAAGGCGGTTTTGCTGCGCCACTACCCGGCGCTCGCCAACACCGGCCTCGCGAACGTCACGAACGCGTTCTATCCCTGGGAGTGACGCGCGAGCGCGCGCCGCAGCTTGCCGAGCTGCGGCCGCACCACGTGCCGCGCGAGGTACTCCACGGTGCCGAGCGCGCCGCGGTAGACGCGGATGTTCACGCGCTGCGACGCGAGGTCGGTCCAGCAGGCCTTCGCGTCGCACTCGGTGCCGCACAGGTCGACGACCTGCTTGCCGCGCTCGCGGGCGTCGAGCGCGAACTGATAGATGACCAGGTGCCCGGCGCCGAGGTTCCGGTACTCGGGGTCGTAGCCGGTCTTCAGCAGGTAGCAGGTCCGGTCGTCCTCGGCGGCGAGCTGAACGGCGATGCGCTTGTCACCCGACTTCAGGAAGCACAGCGACAGCTGACTGGTCCGCGCGAGCTCGGCGATCAGATCGGCATAGAACGCCATGGTCGCCGCGGACGACGCGATCGAGGTGCCCTCGCCCGCCTTCCAGCCCGAGCTCTCGAGCCGGAACAGATCCTGGACCGCCCTGGCGTCGTACACGGAGACGCGCTCGAAGCGCGTGGCCTCGATCTTCTTCGCCCGCTTGCGCAGCTGGCGCCGGAACTCCTTGTCGAGCCGCCCCTCGAAGCCCGCCAGCTCGAAGTACGGCGAGCGCGACGCGTGCTGCACCACCACGCGATCGCCTGCGCTCCGCGCGAGCGCGGGCAGCACCGTCGCGAGCGGCGAGCTCTCCGACACGCCGTCGAGCCTCAGCACCCGCCAGCCATCGTCCGCCGCGATCGCCTCCCAGATCCGCGGTAGCGCGGCCTCGTCACCGATCATGTCGAAGCGCGGGCTATGGTCGCTGCGGAGCGCCGACAGGACGTAGCCCTGGCGCACGAGCGGCAGCGTCGCGCCGACATCGCCGACCAGCCACGACCGTCCCTTGACGAGATGGCGCTCGGTCAGCGCGAAGAACGCCGGGGCGAGGAACGGCGCACCTTCGTGCTCGACCTCCTGCCAGGGCAACCATGCGCCTGCGCACGGCGGCGAGCACCGAGCGCGGATGTCACGGTCGAGCTCCGCGGCGAGCGGGTCGAATCGAGGCGTTGCGAGCATGGCCCCCAGGCGCTGCGAACGCGATGCCATCCCCGACGCGCTGTCCCTCGCGACCTTCGCGATCGACCGAGCCCGCGCGTTCCGCCGCATCGGCGCGGCCCACACGGCGCCACTGCTTCACCTCAGCACCGGCGACCGGTGCCTGCCGTACGAGGTCCCGACCGGGCTCGCGCTCCACGACCTGGGACCAGCACTGCCGCCCGAGACGTTCGCCGCCGCCACGATCGTCACCGACTGACGATCACTCGACGTGGGCCGGCGTGCCGTCGTCCGCGCGCTGCACGGCGGTGGCCACCTGGAGCTTCTCCCGCTGGCCCGGGCCTTGCTCTCTCGCGGACCATGTTCGAAGACGACCTGACCGAGATCGAGACCGCGTTCTTCGCCGAGGGCGCTCGCCTGGAGAGACCGGCAGAATCGTTCGCGGATCTGGACGCGGAGCACGTCCGGCGGCCATTCTGGCGCCGCCTGTTCGCGCGCCCCGATCACGAGTAGCTCATGCGCCTGTTCTCCTGTCCGTCCTGCCGCCTCGTCGTGTTCTTCGAGAACGTCGCCTGCGAGCGGTGCGCGAGCGCGCTCGGTTACGAGCCAGCGCTGAACACGATGATCGCGCTCTCCGCGCCCGACGCGGACGGAACGCACACCGCGACCGCCGGACGGTGCAAGGGCGAGCGCTACCGCTACTGCGCGAACGCCGCGCACGGCGTGTGCAACTGGCTCGTGCGCGCGAACGACGGACCGGAGGCGCGTTGCCGGGCGTGCCGGCACAACGTGATCATCCCCGACCTATCGGCTCCGGACAACCACGCCGCGTGGCAGCGCATCGAGATCGCGAAGCACCGGCTCGTGTACACCGCGCTCCGGCTGGAGCTCCCGCTCGTCGATCGCACCGAGCGCCCGGAGGACGGGCTCGGCTTCCAGTTCCTCGCCGACGACGCGCAGGCGACTCGGGTGATGAGCGGCCACGCGCACGGGCTCATCACGATCGCGCTCGCCGAGGCCGACGATGCCGAGCGCGAGAAGCGGCGCACCGAGCTGCGCGAGCCGTACCGCACCCTGGTCGGCCACTTCCGCCACGAGATCGGCCACTGGTACTGGGATCGGCTCGTGCGCGACACGCCCGCACGCCCGCGCTTCACCGAGCTGTTCGGCGACGCCGATCAGGACTACGCCGCCGCGCTCGAGCGCCACTACGAGAGCGGCCCGCCCGCCGACTGGCAGGGCGGCTTCGTGTCGGCGTACGCGGCGGCCCATCCGTGGGAGGACTTCGCGGAGACCTGGGCGCACTACCTCCACATCGTCGATACGCTCGAGACCGGCGGCTCGTACCGGATCTCGCTGACGCCGCAGCTCGACCACGACCAGCTGCTGACCACCTCCCTCGACTTCGACGTCCACGCCGCGGACCTGCCGCTGACCACGCTGATCGATGCCTGGGTCGCGCTCTCGACCGCCCTCAACTCGTTCAACCGCTCGATGGGACTGGCAGATGCGTATCCGTTCGTTCTCGCGCCGCGCGTGATCGAGAAGCTCGGCTTCGTCCACGACCTGGTGAAGGCCAGGAAGTAGCTGACGGGGCGACGGGCCGCTGCTAGAGTCGGAACGTGCAGTCGATCTCGATCCGCCGTCGCTGGTGGCGCCGCTTCTAGAAGCGGCTCGAGATCCTTTGCACGTCCTCTTGCCGCCGACGCTCGGTGGCAAGTCACGTGGTGTGACGCGATCCGGCGGTCGGCAACCCGGAGCCTGTCATGACCACCCGATCTCGCATCCTCACCGGAGACACCCCGACGGGGCGCCTTCACCTCGGCCACTACGTCGGTTCGCTCGAGAACCGCATCCGCCTGCAGCGCGACCACGACTGCTTCCTGCTCGTGGCGAACGTCCACGCGTTCACGACGCGCGCGACCGAGCCGGAGGCGGTCCGGCGCGACACGATCGAGATCGTCCGCGACTCGCTCGCCGCCGGCATCGATCCGGATCTGGCGACCTTCGTCGTGCAGTCGGAGATCCCGGCGATCGCGGAGCTCACGTTCCTGCTCGCGATGCTGATCCCGTTCTCGCGGGTGATGCGCAACCCCACCCTCAAGGCCGAGATCACGGCGAAGCAGCTCGGCGATCACTACTCGTTCGGCTTCCCGCTCTACGCCGTCGGCCAGTGCGCCGACATCCTCGCGTTCCGCGCGCACCTGGTCCCGGTCGGCGAGGATCAGGCGCCGCACATCGAGATGACCCGCGAGGTCGCACGGCGCTTCGCGCAGGTCTACGGCGACGACGTGTTCCCCGTGCCCGAGCCGCTGTTCGGGCGCGTGGCGCGGCTCCCCGGCACCGACGGCGTCGAGAAGATGTCGAAGAGCCGCGGCAACGCGATCTACCTCTCGGACGGGACCGCGGAGATCCGGCAG
>JAEUJX010000703.1 GCA_016794545.1 Myxococcales bacterium | reverse complement strand
GCCGCGGCGATCGCGATCGGCGTCGTCTACAACAACGCGCGCGTCGCGCTGTCGCTGCGCGGCCGCGATCTCGCGACGCTCCGCGTGCTCGGCTACACGCGCGCCGAGATCTCGTCGATCCTCCTCGGCGAGCTCGCGCTTCAGGTGATCGTGGGTGTCCCGCTCGGGCTGTGGCTCGGCACCGTGTGGTCGGAGGTGCTCGCCGCATCGATCGATCCCGAGACCATCCGGTTCTCGGTGCACATCGCCGATCGCACGTACGTCGAGGCGGCGGTCATCGCGCTCCTGTCCGGCATCGTCAGCGCGCTCCTGGTGCGCCGCAAGCTCGACCGCCTCGATCTCGTCGGAGTCCTCAAGTCATCGGAGTGAGCCATGGCCCTTCAACCGAGCACCCCCAAGACCCGCCGCCGCCGCTTCAACCGCCGCTCCGTCATGCGCTGGGTCAAGCGCGTCGCGCTCGTCCTCGGTGGGGTCGGCATCGCGGTGGTGATCGTCCGGACGTGGATGCCGAAGCCGATCGAGGTCGAGCTCGGTCGCGTGGCGCGCATGCCGCTCGATGTCGAGGTCGACGAAGAGGGACAGACGCGCGTGCGCGATCGCTTCGTGATCTCGGCGCCGATCGGAGGGACGCTGCAGCGGATCGAGCTCGAGCCCGGCATGATGGTCGAGGCCGGTGCCACGGTCGCCGCGATCGAGCCGTCTCCGCCGGCGCTGCTCGACGAGCGCACGCGCCGCGAGGCCACCGCGCGGCTCGACGCGGCGCTCGCACACGAGCGTGTCGCCGGTGCGGCGATCGCGCGGGCGCAGACCGCACGCGACGCCGCGGTCCGCGAGGCCGATCGCACGCGCACGCTGGTCGCCCGCGGCGCCGTCGCGGCGGCGGAGCGAGACCGCGCCGAGACGGAGGAGCAGCTCGCGATCCGCGCCCTGGCGGCCGCGAAGGCGGAGCGGCTCGCGGCCGCCGCGGAGGTCAGCGCAGCCCGCGCCATCCTGGGGACCGATCGCGCCGGCACGGCGCGGAGCAGCCTCGCGGTGACGTCGCCGGTCCGTGGCGCCGTGCTCCGAGTGCTGCGCGAGAGCACGGGGCCGGTCATGCCCGGCGCGCCGCTGCTCGAGCTCGGTGATCTCGGCGCGCTCGAGATCGTCGTCGACGTGCTGTCGAGCGATGCGGCCCGCATCCTGCCGGGCATGCGGTGTCACGTCGGAGGCTGGGGAGGCGACCGCGAGCTCCTCGGGACGGTCCGGCGCGTCGAGCCCTCGGCGTTCACGCGGATCTCGGCGCTCGGGGTGGAGGAGCAGCGCGTGAAGGTGATCGTGACGCTCGATCAGGCGCCGCCCACGCTCGGCGATGGCTTTCGCGTCAACGCGCGCATCGTCACCTGGCACGCCGATGACGTGCTCGTGGTTCCGGCGAGCGCGGTGTTCCGCGACCGCGAGCGCTGGGCGGTCTACGTGGTGGACGACGACAAGGCGCGGCTCGTGCCGATCGAGCTCGGCCACCGCGGACGGTTGTTCGTCGAGGTGCGCTCCGGCGTGACCGCCGGCATGCAGCTCGTGCTGCACCCGAGCGATCGCGTGCGCGACGGAGCTAGCGTCGCGGCCGCGCCGAGGTAAACTGCTCGCGATGCGCGTGGTGTCCGCGTCGATCCGCCGCTCGCCGGAGGCCTGCTGGCGCGTGCTCGTCGATCCCGAGCTGCTCCCGCACTGGGTCCCCGGCCTCCGGCGCGCGACCGTCGTCGCGCGCGGCGCGGACGGTCTGCCCGCCGAGATCCACTTCGAGTTCTCGGCGTCGCTCACGTACTCGCTCGTCTATCGTTACGATCTCGTCGCGCGCGAGGTGCGCTTCGAGCCGCGGCTTGGCAAGCGGGATGGCGTGCGCGGGTTCGCGCGGATCGAGGCCACCGAGCAGGGCGGCGCGGAGCTGCACTACGGGCTCGAGGTCGGCGACGGGCGATCGCCGGCCGATCGCGCACTCGATGCACGCGCGCTGATTGCGCCTCCCGCCTCGCGGACGCAGGTTCTGCGCGGCCCCCGTGTGTCGTTGCAGGAGTTGCACCGGCACACCGGTTGCTGCTTCGGGGGCCCGTGCCCAACCTCAATCCTGGACTCCTGATTCCTCTCCTGCTGCTCGGGGCCTGTGACCGCGCAGAAGATGCGACCGCGACGGCACGACCGGGAACCGAGAGGCAGAGGGCCGTCGAGCCCGACGTCACGAGCACCCCCGACCGCGTCCTCCAGGCGGAGCTGTCCAAGCCCCCGATGGTCCCGGCCATCGCGCCGCGCGACAAGCCGGCGCGGGTGGTCGTGAACCTCGAGGTCACGGAGGTCGAGCGCGAGGTCGCGCCGGGTGTCCGCTACACCCTGTGGACCTTCGGCGGTGAGGTCCCCGGCAAGATGATCCGCGTGCGGCAGGGCGACGTCGTCGAGCTGCACCTGATGAATCACCCGGACAGCAAGATGCCGCACAACATCGATCTCCACGCGGTGACCGGTCCGGGCGGTGGCGCCGAGGGCACGTTCACCGCGCCGGGCAAGCAGACCGAGATCGTGTTCCGGGCGAAGAACCCGGGCGTCTACGTCTATCACTGCGCGACCGCGCCGGTGCCGATGCACGTCGCGAACGGCATGTACGGTCTCATCATCGTCGAGCCGCCCGGCGGCTTCGGCTGGGCCGACCGCGAGTACTACGTCATGCAGGGCGAGCTCTACACGACGGGCAAGTACCACGAGCAGGGCCTGCAGCAGTTCGACATGGAGAAGGGGATCGACGAGAAGCCGACCTACGTGCTGTTCAACGGCGCGGAGGGCTCGCTGGTCGGTGACCGCGCCATCCGCGCGAAGACCGGCGAGACGGTCCGCATCTTCGTCGGCAACGGCGGCCCGAACCTGACCTCGAGCTTCCACGTGATCGGCGAGATCTTCGATCGCGTGTGGACCGAGGGCGGCTCCAAGGTGCAGGAGAACGTGCAGACCACGCTCATCCCCGCGGGAGGCGCGGCGATCGTCGAGTTCAAGGTCGAGGTGCCCGGCACCTACGCGATCGTCGATCACTCGCTGTTCCGCGCGTTCAACAAGGGCGCGGTCGGTCAGCTGATCGTCACCGGCCCGCCGGTGCCCGAGATCTACAAGAGCACGCACACCGACAAGCCGTACACCGGCACGGCGACCACGATCGCCAAGGCGCCGCCCGCCGCGCCGCCGGCTGACCTCGGCAAGGCGACCTACACGAAGGTGTGCGCCGCGTGCCACCAGCCCGAGGGCCAGGGCGTGCCGGGTGCGTTCCCGCCGCTCGCGGGCTCCGACTACCTCGCGAACGCGTCCTCCGAGAAGCTCGCCGCGCACGTGGTGCACGGCCTCCAGGGCGAGATCAAGGTGAACGGCACGCCGTACAACGGAGTGATGCCGCCGATGGGCTTCCTCTCCGACGAGGAGATCGCGGCGGCCCTCACGTTCGTCGGCACCGCCTGGGGCAACCAGCACGTCCCCGTGACCACCGCCGACGTGGCGAAGGCGCGGACGAAGTGAAGGCGCTCGCGATCATCGTGCTCGCGGCGGCGGGCGTCGCCGCGGCGGAGCCGGCGCGCATCGGACCCGGGACGTACCGGCCGATGTTCCCGGCGGCGCCGAGCGAGCGCGAGGTCGCGGTGAAGGCGTTCCGGCTCGACCGCACGCCGGTGACCAACGTCGAGTACCTGGCGTTCGTGATCGCGAATCCGACCTGGCGGCGCGATCGCGTGAAGCCGCTGCTCGTCGACGAGCACTACCTCGCCCACTGGGCGGGCCCGCTGGACCTCGGCGCCGCGCGCCCGAGCGGGCCGGTGGTGCGCGTCAGCTGGTTCGCGGCGCGTGCGTTCTGCGCGGCACGCGGCGGCCGCCTCCCGCTCGAGCGCGAGTGGGAGCTCGCGGCCGCGGCGAGCGAGCGCGTGCGCGATGCGTCGCGCGACCCGGGCTTCCAGGAGCGCGTGCTCCGCTGGTACGCGAAGCTCGCGCCCGCGGTCCTGCCGGATGTCGGTGGGGCGCCGAACGCGTGGGGCGTGCGCGACCTGCACGGCCTCGTGTGGGAGTGGGTCGAGGACTTCAGCGCGTCGCTGGTCGCGACCGACTCGCGCGACCCCACGGCCCAGATGTTCTGCGGCGGCGCCGGCGCGAGCGCGCGCGACCCCGCCGCGTACGCGACGTTCATGCGGATCGCGTTCCGCAGCTCGCTCGATGCGCGAGCGACGACGACGGCGCTCGGCTTCCGCTGTGCCTACGACGAGGTGACGCCATGAAGCGACTCGTGCTCCTCCTCGCTGCCCTCGGCGCGTGCCGCACCTCGCAGCGCGCGCCGGAGCCGCTGCCGGCCATCGACGCGGCGGCGATCGAGACGGCGCCGCTCGGCCCCTCGATCTACGAGCTGCCCCTGTCGATGCGCGACGCGCACGGCGCGACGATCGGCCTCGACGTCCATCGCGGGCAGCCGACCCTCGTCGCGATGTTCTACGCGAGCTGCCCGGTTGCGTGCCCGGTGCTGATCGACGAGATCCGCACCACGCTCGCCGAGTCGGGCCGCACCGACGCGCGCGTGCTGCTCGTCAGCTTCGACGCCGCGCGCGACACCCCCGAGAAGCTCTCGACGCTCGTCGCGGAGCGCGGGCTCGACGCGCGCTGGACGGTCGCGGCCGCGAGCGACGGCGACGCGCGCACGCTCGCCGCCGTGCTCGGCGTCAAGTACCGCCGGCTCGACAACGGCGAGTTCGTGCACGGCTCGACGATCGTCGCCCTCGACGCCGAGGGCCGTCCGATCGGCCGCGCCGATCGCCTCGGGCAGCGCGACGGACTGCTTTCTGCGCTCTCGCGCTAACGCTGCGGGAATCGGCTCGCTGCCGGCAAACCCTGCGCGTTATGCGCTGCGGCGTGCGCGCATCTCGCGCCGGATCGCCGCGCGCTCGACGGCCGACAGGCGGTCCAGCCGCGGGAAGATCACCAGTTCCTCGAGGCTCAGGTGCGCTTCCAGCCCGAGGGTCAGCTCGTCCACGGTCTCCCCGAGCAGCCGGGCACGTGCGGCGAGACGTCGCGGGTCGCGCATCAGCTCGTCGCACAGCGCGACCAGCCGCTCGACGAGGTCGACGTGCTCCTCGTGATCGGCCTCCATGCGGTCCAGGGCCGCGTCCAGCGCGGCCTCGCGGCCGCGGAGGCGTGGCAGCAGCAGCTCGTCCTCGTCGGCCATGTGGAGCGGGAACGCGGTCGTGAAGTAGCGGTGGACCTGTCCCGCGGCCCCGGTGATGTCATCGGGCTGCAGACCCGGCGTGGTCGCGAGCCGATGTGCGAGATCCAGAAACCCGCGGATCCGGGTGTGGCACTCGGTCAGAAGCTCGACGAGCTCGGGCTCGTGCTGGCGGCGTCCGATCTGGAGGAGCATGCCCTGGACCTGTAGCACGCGGCGTACCGGCACGGCGGCTGCTATTGCCTCTCGGCATGCTGGATCCCACCACACCGGTCGGCACCGCGCGGCGCGCCAGACGGCGTGTCCATCCGCGTGCGTACTCGACCCGCGACGTGATCGAGAAGTTGATCGGGCCCCACCACACCTACCTGCGCGACGCGCTGCCGTTCCTCCAGAGGGTCGCCGCCAAGGTCGCGCGCGACCACGGGGACCGCGACCCGTCGCTGGTCGAGCTCGCGACACAGCTCGACATCATCGCCGCGGCGTTGACCGCGCACATGGACGAGGAGGAGAGCGTGCTGTTCCCCGCGCTCCTCGAGGGGCGCGAGCGCGAGGCGGTCGCGCTCCTGTTCGACATGCGCCGCGATCACGAGGAGCTCCAGCTCCTGCTCCACGAGCTGCGCCTCATCGCACGTGACTATCGGCCGCCGGGCTGGGCGTGCAACAGCTACCGCACGTTGATGTACGAGCTGCGCGCGCTCGAGGCCGACGTGTTCGAGCACCTCCGCATCGAGACCCGGATCCTGTTGCCCCGCTTCGTCCCGTAGGAGGGCGCGGTCGCCCGCGAGGCCTGGTCGGCCGTGGAATCCGAGCTCGTGTCTCAGCCGACCGCGGCGGCGCTGGCGTCGGTGATGCGGTGGAACAGCGCGGTCTGATCGCCCTCGTAGACCGCGTCGCCGTCCTGCGTGAACTCGAACGCGTAGCGCACGACGAGGGCGCCGCGGATCCGCCGGACCGACGTCGCCGTGCACGCGAGCACGAGCGGGGGCCCGATGCGCGCCATCTTGCGGAACCGCGCCTCGTGGATGTGCGTGCCGTACCCGATCCAGCCGTCCGCGTGCCGCAGATCGAGGATGTGATAGCCGTGCGCGAAGCCGACCATCCCGGTCACGTGGATCATGAGGCCGCCCGAGACGTGGCGCGGGTGGCGCACGGGATCGGCGCGCTGGTCGCGCGTGATCGGCAGCTCGGCGTGGGTCGGCATCGTCGCGACGAGGCGCGAGGCGGCGCGATCGATCTCGATGATGTCGTCGATCAGCAAACCGCCGGGACCGTACGGGCAGTCCGCGACGAACGCAGGGTCGAGAGGCATTGCGCCGCCACGCTAGTCGACCGAGCGCGTGCGCGCAACTGGGGCGACGGGGGCGGGTTCCGAGCAAGAACAGCACGAAGCGCATGCTCGGCCGTGACGGTAAGAGCCGTGGGCATCGCCGATGCAATGGAACCGAGGCATGAAAGCACACGCGCCCGAGAGCTACGACGAGATCACGCGCAAGACCGTGCTCGAGCCCGACGGATCGGTGCGGCCTGTTCGCCCGCCCGCGGTGTCGGCCGATACAGATGCGCGACTACGTGATGTCGTGACCGACGCACTGATCGCGTGCGGGTTCACGGACATCGGCGTCGAGGTCCGCGAGGGTCACGTGATCCTGCGGGGGTGGGTCCACCAGCCGGATCACGTCCGCCTGGCGACCCGGGTCGTCTCGGCGGTCGCGCCCGACGCGGTCCTCGACGTCCGGGTCGGCCTGGGCTGACCGCGAATCAGGTGCGCGCCGGCGCGCGGGTGCGCAACGCATGCGTCAGCGGTGATCGCGGATCACGGGACCGTTGCCTTTCCCGTTGCCGTTGCCACGTCCGCGCCCGTTGTGGACGCACGCGCCGTTCTCCCAGTGGTGCGCCGGCGGGCAGCTCGCCCGGGCCGAGCCGCGGTGGTGATGGTGGTTGCGCGTGCGAATGATGCAGCCGGTCGACAGCACCGTGGTGATGAGCGCGAGCAGAGAGAGGTGCTTCATGCGTCAGAGCCTAGCAGCGCCTCGTGTAGTCACGCTTGGCCCGGGGTAGGCACGAATGATGTCGCGATCATCGTGCCTCGCTTGATGGTCTTGGTCACGGGGGTCTTGTCCGCGATCTCCGCGAGGCGCGCGCGCTGCTCCTCGGTGATCGCGCCCGCGATCCGGATCGTGCGCTCGATCTTCTCGGCGTCGCCGTCGCGGACGATCGCGAGGTCGATGGCGATCTCGCCGAGCTCCCAGCCCTTGCGCTCGGCGTACATCCTGAGCGTGATCGCGGTGCACGCGCCGAGACCCGACAGCACGAGCGCGTACGGCGCGGGGCCGGCATCGGCGCCGCCGAGCGATGCCGGCTCGTCGGCGACGAGCGTGTGGTGCCCGGCGCGGATGTGCTGCGCGTACCGCTCGGGCGCGCTCGTCATGTGCACGGAGGCGAGGCGAGGTGAATCGGCCATGCCCCCGGTTGTACCGCACGCGTCGCTACAGGATCGTGCCGTCGCCGCCGGTCGGCGGGCAATCGTCGTCGCACTCGCCACCGCCACCCGGAGGCGGCAGCGTGCCGTCGCCCGGATCTCCCGGCGGCTCGGTGGCGCACGCGCCCGCGGCATCGCCGTGATGAGACTCGTGCGTGTCGACCGCGTTCTTGCTCACGCAGATCGTGTGCGCGTTCGCCGGATTCCCGGGCGGGATATGGCAGACCAGCTCCTTCTTGCCGACGCACTCCTTGGCACCGGTCTGGGCGTTGATGACGTAGCTCTCCTCGCTGCCGGTCAACATCAGGTCCGAGGACTCGACGTCGGCGTGACACGCGGCGAAGAACATGATCGTGGCGAGCATCGCGTTGCGCATGACAATCGAACCAGCAAGGTGCGGGCCGCGCGCGATGGTGTGTGGTCAACGAGTTGGCCGGTGGGGAACGCCACCCGCGCCGGGTGTGACCGCCCCAGGTGGTGGGGGAGCCCCCGTGTGCAACGGCTGTACATCCCCGTTACCTCACGGTTTTTGCAATCTGACGATGCGCGTTCCGCCGTCGAGATAGATCGCCTCGGCGTCGGCGCCGATCGGCCGCGCCGGCGAGGGCAGGTCGACCGCGACGCGCTCGGGCGCGCCGCCGGCGAGCGGCACGCGGACCAGATCGATCGCGCCCCGCTTGCCGCGCGCGTCGCTGCGCAGGTAGAGCCAGTCGCCGTCGCGCAGCAGCGAGTCGCTGTTCGCGATGCCGGTCGCGAGCGTGCGCGGCTTCGCGCCGGGCTTCGCGAGCTCGATCGCGACGACCGCGCCGGGAAACTTCGGCCCGCTCTCGAGGTAGAGGTACGCGTGGGTGTCGTCGAGCGACAGCGCGGTCGGGCCGGCCGCGAGGCCGCGCGCGATCGTCTTCGGGATCCCGGTCCCGAGCGGGATCGCGGTCAGCGTGCGCTGGCCCCAGCTCGCCGCGTACAGCGTGTCGCCGTGCACCGCGAGGAGGAAGCCGAACCGCCCGCTCCCCTTCGGCAGCTGCGCGAGCTCGACCGCGGTGCCCGTCGCGAGATCGACGCGATAGATCGCATCGCTGCGCCACACGCTGGTGTAGAGCGCGCCGTCGGCCATCACGAAGGTCTGCGGCGTCTCGGGGAGCTGCGCGACGGGCGTGCCGGCCGCGGCGACCGTCGGTGCCAGCTCCATGAGCGCCGTCCGCGTCAGCGCCACGACGGAGTCCCCGGCGACGGCGACGCGGAGCGAGTCGACCGCGCTCGCGGCCTCGGCCGGGCGGCCGGCGATCCGCTCCGCGCACACGTTCCCGTCGAGGCGGAGCCGCCACAGGCTCTCGCCCGACGACCAGACGAGCGTGTTGTTCGAGAGCGTGAGGTCGCGCGCGATCCGCGCCTCCGCCGGAAGCACCGCCTCGCTCCGCCCGGGCGCCGGATCCGCGACCTCGGCGCGCCGGCAGGGCTCGGCCGACGCGGTCCCCGACCCGAGGACCAGCGCGGCGGCGACGACAGCGAGGCGCACGGGCGGTGGAGGTGCAATGGCGGGACCACGCGCGATCACACGGAAATCAGGTCCCGGCGGTGGTGGATCCGTGAACGGTTCACCACATCGGGTGAAGCCCGCGTGATCTTCCTGCCGCGGTCGCACCGGTTGGGGCACGATGGGAGTCATGAAGCGCCTCCTGCTCGGCATCGCGCTGATCGGCGTGGCCGCCCCCGCGGCGGCCGATCCGGCGCCGGATCCCGACGGCGAGCCGCTGCCGGATCCGCCTCCGAAGCGGAGGCAGGCGAAGTCACTGCGCGACGAGGCGGTGCGCGTCGCGACGGAGCTCGCCGCGGTGGAGTCGCGCCGCGATCCCGAGCAGCTGCTCGAGCCGTGGCCGTATCACCGCTGGTTTCACAGCGGCAAGGCCGCGAAGCTCGAGGCCGCGGCGGCCGGTGCGACGTTCGTCGGCGAGGCCGTGCTCGGCCTCGAGGGCTCGCCGATCGCCGCGCTCGGTGCGTTCGCCGCCGCCGCCGTGTTCGACTCCGCCGCCGCCGATGTCGAGGCCGCGACGCCGCCGCCGGCGAGGAAGCAGAAGAAGCCGCGCCACCGCCTCGGGCAGTGACTAGAGCGCGCCGCGGCTGATCGTGACCTTCATCTTGACCGCGGTCGCGGGCCGGTCGCTGCTGTCGCGCTTGACGCGCGCGATCTTGCCGACCACATCGAGCGGCTTGCACGTCCCGAAGATCGTGTGCTTGCCGTCGAGGTACGACGGTGTGCCCTCGGTGATGAAGAACTGGCTGCCGTTGGTCGACGGACCGGCGTTCGCCATCGCGAGTACGCCCGGCGCCATCTTCACGTCCGCCGAGGTCTCGTCGGCGAACTGGTAGCCCGGGCCGCCGGTGCCGGTGCCGGTCGGATCGCCGCCCTGGATCATGAAGTCCGGGATCACGCGGTGGAAGATCGTGCCGTCGTAGTACGGCTTTCCCTTCTGCAGCTTGCCGGACTTCGGATCGAGCCATGGCTTCTTGCCGGTCGCGAGGCCGACGAAGTTCGCGACCGTCATCGGCGCCTTGTCGGAGTAGAGCTGGCAGCGGACCGTGCCGACGCTCGTCTTGATCGTCGCGATCAGCTCGCCCTTGCCGGGGATGGTCTTCGCATACGTCGCGAGGTCCGCGGCGACCGGCGCCTTGAGCTCCGCGAGGACGGCGGCCGACGGCGGCGAGGGGAGATCCGGGTCGAAGATCCGCTTCATCGCGGTCTCGACGGCGGAGTCGGTCGCGCACCGGTCGAGCTCCTTGCCGCCCTTCGACATCATGTCGGCGAGCTTGGCCTCGGCGTCCTTCGGCAGCGTCTTGCCCGTGGTGAGCTGCTTCATCACGACCTTCAGCATCGCGGCATCGGCCGTGACCGCCTTGTCGATCGCGCCCGCCATCTTCCCGCAGTCGTCCTTCACCGCGATCATCGCGGGGATCAGCTTGTCGAAGAACGCGAGCAGCTTGGTGGCGTCCGCGGCGGAGATCTCGGACGGGGCGGGGTCGGCGTGCGCGACCCCGCCGATAAGCGAGAGGCCGAGAGCGAGAGCGGTCAGATGGCGCCTGATCATGTGCGCCTATCGTGACGCGTGATGCGCAGCTGCGCCAGCGCTGGCGCGTGTCTGTCCTCGAACGTCGCGCGATCGATCACGAGCGTGACGTCACCCGGCTCGTCCGCGTAGGCGCGCGCCGCCTCCGAGTCGTCGGGGAGGTACCCGAGCTTCTCGAACACCCGGCGCGAGGCGACGTTCTCGGGGACCACCGATGCGTAGATTCGCTCGAGCCCGAGGTGCCGGAACCCGAGCGCGTGGATCATCAGCGCGAACCGCGTGCCGAGGCCTCGGCCCTGCGCGGAGGGCGCGCCGATCATGAACGCGAACTCGGCCGAGCCGTCGCGGAGGCCGCGGAGATCGCCGTCGCCGACGAACACGCCGTCCCGGAACAGCAGGAACTGGTGCGCGCCGTCCTCCGCCATGTCGGCGTAGTGCTCGACGATCTCCTCCTCGGAGATCACGTCGGTGTGGCCCATCAGCGCGGCGTTCGCGGGATGGTTGTACGCGACCGCGAGCTCGGGAGCGTGGCGCGCGACCTCGTCCGGGGTCGGCTCGATCGCGACCAGGCGGTCGTCGGCGCCGTCCCACTCGATCACGAAGTGCGCCTCGTCCATCGCCGGGCAGCGTAGCGTATCGCCGGTCGGGCGAGCTATCCGCGCCAGCCGGCGAGGAACCGGCGCAGATCGAGCTGCGCGGTCCGGTAGAGCGCGCGCCACTCCGATTCGACGGGGCCGGCGGCGTCCCCGAGCGCGCGGCGGAGCGCGGCGAAATACGTCTCGACGTGGCGGTCGTCGTGTCCGTACAGGAGGTACGCCACGTCCTTCATTCCGCAGCCGCGGCCCGCGTACTGGAAGTCGACCGCGGCGGCGCGCGCCTCGGGCGTGAAGCAGAAGTTCGCCTCCTTCGCGTCACCGTGGAGGATGGTCTGGTAGCGCGCGCCGGCGAGCGCGGCGTCGAGCTCGTGCGCGGTCGCGCGGATCGCGGGGTCGGCGATCTCCGCGAGCTCGTCGAGGCGCGTGGCGAGGTGCCAGTACGTGCCCTGTGGCCACAGATCCTCGCCGGGGGCGCCGAGGAAGCGCGCGTGGAACGCCGCGAGCCAGCGCAGGCACGCCTCGAGCGCGAGGCCGTGGGCGGGGTCGTGGCGCTCCAGATAGCCGCTCGCATCGAGGTCCTCGAGCACCAGCCACCAGGCGCCGTCGTCGACGCGACTCCCGTAGGCGCGGGCCACGCGGCAGCTGTCGTCGCAGCGCGCGGCGTAGCGGCGATAGAACGCGTGCTCGACGTCGTACGATCGCCGCTTGCGCCGATCCGACACGGTGTCCCGCACGTCCGGCGGCGGGGCGACGTGCTTCACGATCGCGGTGGCCGCCGGAGCTCCTTCGAGATCGACGCGGAACAGCTCGCCGTAGCCGCCCCAGAGGGTCTGGAGGTGTGCGCCCCGGCGCGCACGCCGCGCACCGGTGATCTCGGCGATCCAGTCGAGCACGGGCCGACGATCGGCATTTGCGCGCGAGCGCGCAAGGAGCTCGTAGGCGGTGTTCCGAGCGCGGCGGTCCGCGGCTTGCTTCGGTCCGCGTCACCTCGCACGTCTCGCCGCGGTGCGGCCTGGTGACGATCGTCCCGGTATGCGATCGTGCGCTGGTGGCACGCAAGGACATCCCCGCGCTGCGGGACGAGGCCGCCGAGCTCGTCGAGCGCGGCAAGCTCGGGAAGGCCGCCGACACGTATGCCGAGCTCGAGAAGGCGGAGCCCGAATCGCCGACCTGGCCCAAGAAACTCGGCGAGACCCTGCGGCGCGACGGCAAGCTGCCCGAGGCGGTGGCGGCGTTCGAGCGCGCCGCGCAGCGGTACGTGGAGAGCGGCTTCCTGGTCCAGGCGATCGCGGTCTGCAAGATGATCCTCGCGATCGATCCCGAGAACGCCGACACGCTCGGGATGCTGCGCGACCTCCAGCCCGCGCCCTCACCTCGGCCAGCACCGGCCGCCGCGGCGCCGAAGCCGGGGCCCGTCGCGCCCACGCCCGCGCCGGCGGCGCCGCCGGTCTCGCTGCCGGCGATCATCGTCTCGGCGCCGCCGCCGACCGACGAGCCACCGCCACCGCGGCGCCCCGCGCGCCCGGGCGTGGAGATTCCGCCGGGGGCCAGCCTCGACTCGCTCGAGCTCGCCCAGGTGATGCCGGGCTCCCGCCCTGACCTCCGGGACGACGGGACCGAGAGCGGGGTGATCGTGCTGCCGCTCGACGACGACGATCTCGAGCTCGACGTCGAGCTCGAGCTGGACGTCGAGCTCACGCTCGCGCCGGAGCCGCCGAAGCCGCCGCCGAAGCCCACGCTGAGCCCCGAGGCGCGGCTCGCGCTGCGGAAGACGCCGCTGTTCGCGGAGCTCCAGCCGCGCGTGCTCGAGGGCATGATCCCGCGGCTCCAGCTCCGCGAGCTGGCCGCCGGCGAGACGCTGTTCGGCGAGGGCGAGCCGGGCGCGTCGCTGTTCGTGGTCAGCGAGGGCGAGGTCGTCGTCGAGAGCCAGGGCACCGAGCTCGCGCGGCTCGGCCCCGGCGCGTTCTTCGGCGAGATCGCGCTCGTCACGGACCAGCCGCGCTCCGCGACGGTGCGCGCCGCGACGCCGGTCGAGCTGCTCGGCATCGATCGCGAGCTCGTCCGCGAGCTCGCCGCGCAGCACCCCGCGCTGATCAGCCTGCTGCTCCGGTTCGTGCGCGAGCGGCTGGTCGATCGGATGATCCGGACGAGCGAGCTGTTCGCGCCCTTCGCCGAGGATGATCGCCAGTCGCTGATCGCGCGGTTCGAGGTCGTCGAGGTCGTGCCCGGGAGCGTGATGATCGTGCAGGGCAAGCGCGCCGACGGGCTCTACGTCGTGGTGTCGGGCAAGGTCGAGGTCGTGCGCGATGGCACCCCGGTCGCGCTGCTCCGCTCGGGCGACGTCTTCGGCGAGATGTCGCTGATGTCGGGCGGCGGCTCGACCGCGAACGTCACGGCGGGGTCGCGCGTGCTCGCGCTGCGGCTCCCCGCGCGCGCGTTCACCGAGGTGATCATGACCCACCCGCAGGTCCTCGCGTACCTCGGCGAGCTGGCGGACGAGCGTGCCGCGCGGACGCCGCAGAAGGCGGCGGCGTACGCGGATCGCCACCTCGATCTGCTGTGAGCGGACTCAGGCCTTCCGCGGCGGCTTCGTCGCCGGCAGCTCGGCGAGCGCGGTGTCCTCCTCGCCCTCCGGGACGTGCAGCGTGTCGCCCTGCGGCGCGTCGCGAATCGCGTACGGCGCGAGCATCACGCTGATCAGCGCGGCGAGCGCGTGCGCGTCGGGGAACCGGCGGTGCGGCTCCTTCTCGAGGAGCCGCGAGAACACCATGTCGATCTCCGGCGACAGGTCCGCGCGCACCGTCGAGGCGAGCGGCGGCTCCGTCTTGACGTGCGCGGTGACGAGGTCGCCATACGTCCGCGCCTCCGCGAACGGGTGCCGGCCGGTCGCGAGCAGGAAGCCGAGCACGCCGAGGGCGTACAGATCGCTGCGCCCGTCCAGCGGCCGCGACATCAGCTGCTCGGGCGACATGAACTCGATCGCGCCGACGGTCTCGCCGACCGGCGACAGACTGAGCCGGGACTGGATGAGCTTGGCGAGCCCGAAGTCGAGGACCTTCACGAAGTCGGGTGAGGTGGGGCGCGACTCGAGGAGGATGTTCTCGAGCTTCAGGTTGCGGTGCACGACGCCGATCGAGTGGGCCTCGCCGAGCGAATCGCACAGCCCCGCGAGGATGCGGAGCACGCGCGGCCACTCGAACGGTCCCTCCGCGCGGAACACGTCGGCGAGGCTCTCGCCGTTGACGAGCTCCATCGCGATGTAGAGCGAGCCGTCGGCGTCGCGGTCGAACTCGTAGGTGGTGACGGTGTGCGCGGAGCGGAGCTGGCACAGGAGCTCGCCCTCGCGGCGGAACCGCTCCACGGTGGTCGCGTTGCGAGCGGCGTCCTCGGGCAACAGCTTGATCGCGAGGCGGCGGCGCAGCTCGACGTGCTCGGCCGCGTAGACCACGCCGAGAGCCCCCTCGCCGAGCCGCTCGCGCAGCGTGTAGCGGCCGCCGATGACGCGCCCGATGTTCGGATCCTCGATCGCCGCGCCGCACGCTCCGCAGAACCGCGCCGACGCATCGAGCGGCTCGCCGCAGCGCTGGCAGCGGATCAGCATCGCCGACAGCCTACCCGAGCGGGGTCAGTCCGTCACGACGTGCGCGAACGTGATCCCGCCCGCGCCCTCGACGCCGACGATGTCTCCGAACATCGGCGACAGATCGAGCGTCGCGGGCACGGCATGGCGCGACAGCACGAACTGCAGCTCGTCGGCGAAGTGGCCCGCGCTCGCGGGGCGCTTCGTGCGGTCGTAGCTGACGGCGCGTCCGAGCAGGTCCTGCCAGGCGCGCTGCCAGCTGCGGTCGTGCGCCGTCCCCGTGATATCGATGAAGACGCCCTCGGCCTTCAGCAGCTCGACGCGGCGCGAGTCGCCGTTGCCGATCGGGACGATGTAGACGGTCTGCTCGCCGAACACGACGCCCTCGAGGATCTGCGCCGCGATGCGCCCGAGCGCGTAGACGTCGGTCCGCGGATCGAGGGGGTGACCGACGATCTGCTCGGGCGCCGCCCACTCGAACGTCGCCGCGACCGCCTTCTCGCCGGCCTCGACGTCGAGTCCGTCGAACGCGCGCGCGCCGCCCTCGGTGATCAGGAGGTTCCCGGGCGCGAGGTCCGCGTGGATGCGCTCCTTGCGGTGCAGCTGGTCGACGCTGCGTGCGACCGAGACCAGCTGCACCAGCAGCTCGTGGCGCGGCACGTGGTAGCGCGTCCAGCCCGGAGAGCCGCTCTGGTACACGCGCGTCAGCGCCGCTTGCAGCGAGTCGCGCTCGGTGAGCGGCACGGTCCACGATCCGGTCGGGGCGCCGATCGTGATGGTGACCCCGCCGCACGCGGCGAGTGACTCGAACGCGAGCGGCCGGATCGGCGCGCTCGGCACGCGCAGCGCGCGGTCGGTCTCGCGCACGCTGCACGAGTACGCCTGCGATCCGCCGAGGTCGAGCAGCAGGTGGCGCTTCGCGCGCAGCGAGTCGATGGCCTTGTCGACGGCCTCGAGCAGCTTCACGTCGTCGTCGGGCGTCGCGATCGCGCCGATGTTCGTGATCGCGCCGCGGTCCCCGAGCTCGTGGCTCGGCACCTGCGGGTAGTGGCGCTCGAGCAGCTGCGAGAACAGCGTCGGTCCCAGCAGCTGCTTCAGCTTCTTGCGGGACACGAACGCGCGGCGCGGCTTGCCGTCGAGGTCGACCTCGTGGACGCCCATCAGGCCGGCGGCCACATCCTTCTCGAGCGCGTCGCGGACGCGCGCGGGGAGGTCCTCGCGGCGCGACAGGCCGAACACCTGCGGCACGACGTGGAACAGCATCTCGAGCTCGCGCGAGCGGTCCGCACGCACCAGCCAGGGCAGGCCGTCGGGCGCGCGCCCGAGCTCCACGACGACGCGGGGCGAGGTGG
>JAEUJX010000314.1 GCA_016794545.1 Myxococcales bacterium | reverse complement strand
ACCACCAGCCGCTGCTGCTCCTCCTCGGCGAGCACGCGCTGCGCGGGACGAGGCATGACGAGGGCGATCGTGATCGCGACCGCCGCCACCAGCGACACGATGAAGAACCAGATCTTCGCGAGGAACACGGCGGTTCACTTCTTCCCGGTGCCGAACGCCGGCACCTTGGCGGTCACCTCGGTCTTGCCCTTCTTCTCGACGACGACATCGGTGGTCGCCGCGTCGATCCACGCGTCCTTGTAGAACACGCGCAGCTTGTAGCTGCCCTCGGGAACATCGGCGAACTCGAACCGGCCGGCGTCGTCGACGCTCGCGACGAACGGCGACGCGGTCACCACGATCTTGCCCTGGAGGTGCGGTGCGTCGGCGTCACCGATCGTGAACACCGCGGGGTTGGGCACGCGGAACGACTTGGGTCCGGTCGGGTTGATCGGCCCGGCGGGCACCAGGTTCTTGTCCTCGGCGGCGACCAGCGTGCGCGCCACCTTCGATGTGTTCTTGATGACGATCTCGGCGCCGGCGGGCGCGCCGATCACCGGCCGCGCGAACGACTCGCCCACCAGCTCCCACGTCACCTGCCCCGGCGCCGCGCTCTTCTCGTTGCCCTCGAGCGCGACGACGATGTACGGCGTCACGCTCACCGGTCGCGCCGGCGCGAGCGGGTTCTCGACGCGATCGAGGAACCCCTTCGCGACGACCGGTGCTCGTTCGGGCGCGGCAGGAAGCTCCAGCTTCCCGACCACTGGCCCGGCCGTGGCGCCCCCCGCGCCCACCAACACGAACATCACGGCACACGCACACGAGCGAAGTCGCCTCGACATGACCCGGTGGAATCGTACGGTCGCGATGCTCCCGCCCGCAACGGCGAGCGCCCTCGATTCGCGCACTCCCGCCGCAAAGACGGCGGCTTGCACCCACACGCAACCCGCGGCGCGACTGGTCGATACCGCCGCCCGTGCCGCACCTGCCGTTCGCCCCGCTGCCGGCCGCGCTCGCGTTCGCGGCCGGGATCGCGCTCGCGCCGCTGGTGCCGGGATCGGGCGATGGCGCGACCCGCTGGCTGATCGCGGCGCTGCTCGCCCTCGCCGCGCTCGCGCGCTCGAGCCCGCGCCTCGCGGCCGTGGCGGTGCTCGCCGCCGGCTTCGCGCGGGGCGCGCCGGTCCGGTCGGAGCTGCCGATCGGCACGCGCGCCGACGACCGGATCGAGGATCGCATCGCGGGCACGGTGCAGGGTCCCGTGGTCCGGACCCGGCGCGGCGGCAGCGGCGCGCGGATCGGCGACGTCTGGGTGTGGAGCGAGCACGCGCTCGTCCCCGGCGATCGCGTGGCGGCCACCGGCCGGATCATCACCGAGCGGACCGGCCACGTGATGAACGCGCGCGCGGTCGAGCGGCTCGGCGTCGATCACGGGCTCCGCGCGACCGCGTGGCGGTGGGCCCAGGCGACGCAGGCCGCGGGGGCCCGCCGGATCGCGGCCACCGGCGGCGCCCCGGCGGCCCGCGCCGCGCTCTCCGGCATCACGGTCGGCGACCGCAGCGACGTCCCCGAGGCGCTCGACGCGCGCTGGCGCGCCGCCGGCATCTATCACGTGCTGAGCGTGAGCGGCCTGCACCTCGCCGCGATCGCCGGTCTCGCGTTCACGCTGCTGACCGCGCTCGTCGCGGCATCCCCGTGGGGCGGCCGCGTCCACCCGGCGCGCTGGGCGGCGCCACCGGCGCTCGCGCTCGCGATCGCGTACACGCTCGTCACCGGCGCGCAGGTGGCGACCGTGCGCGCGCTGATCGTCATCGCGCTGTGGCTGGTCGCGCAGATGCTCGCGCGACCGCTGCGGCTCGTCGATGCGCTCGGCGCCGCGGCGCTGCTCCTGCTCGCCTGGTCGCCGGAGGATCTCGCCGATCCGGCGTTCCAGCTCTCGTTCGTCGCCGCGCTGACGCTCGCCGCGATCCCCGCCGCGCCCGAGCCCCTCGGCGCCCGGCGGTCCCGCGTCCGGCGCTGGCTCGTCCGCGGCCTCGTCACCTCGGTCTGGGTCTCGGTCGCCACGGCTCCGATCACCGCCTTTCACTTCCAGCAGGTCAGCGCGGGCGGAGTGATCGGCAACCTCGTCCTCACGCCGCTGGTCGAGCTCGTCGCGCTGCCGCTCGCGCTCGTCGGTCTCGTCCTCGGCGAGCTCGGCGATCCGCTGCTCCGCGCGGCGGTCGCGCTCGTCGAGCTCGTCGATGCCGGGGCCGGCGCGCTCGCCACCGTGGTGCCGGTCGCGCGCGCCGCGGTCGCGAGCGCGGTGGTGATGGCGATGCTCGTCGCGCTGTCCGCGTGGCTCGCCTCGCGCTCGGGCCGCCGCACGCGCGCCGACCTCGCGCTGTGGCTCGCGCTGTGCGTCGCGTGGAGCATGGCCCGCACGCCGCCGGCCCCCGGCGCGCTGCGCGTGACGTTCCTCGACGTCGGCCAGGGCGACGCCGCGCTCGTCGAGCTCCCCGATGGCGCGGTGTGGCTGATCGACGCGGGTCCAAACGGCGGCCGCGCGATCACGACCGCCGTGCTCGCGCGCGGGCACGACGCGATCGACCTCGCGATCGTCTCGCACCCGCACCCGGATCACTTCGGTGGCCTCGGCCAGCTCGGCGTGCCGGTGCGCGAGCTGTGGGCCGTGCGCGAGGTCGAGGCCACGCGCGAGGGCGCGGCGTTCGCCGGGGTCGCGCGGGCGACCGGCGCGCCCCTCACCTTCCCGCCGCTCGGCGTCGCGCGCGAGCAGGCCGGCGTGCGGCTGACCGTGCTGGCACCCAGCCACGCCGGGCAGCAGGCCGCGGATCCGGTGCGCAGCGTCAACGACAACTCGCTCGTGCTCGAGCTCGCGTATGCCGGCCGCCGGATCTTGTTCGCGGGCGACGTCGAGCACGAGGGCGAGGACGTGGTGGTGCCGCTGCTCGGACCCGCCGACGTCGTCAAGGTCCCGCACCACGGCAGCCCGACCTCGTCGTCCGCGCCGTTCGTCGCCGCGACCGCACCGCGGCTCGCCGTGATCTCGTGCGGGCGCGGCAACCGGTTCGGTTTTCCATCACCGGCCGTGGTCGCGCGGTGGCGCGACGCGGGTGCAGCGGTGGCGCGCACCGACGAGGGCAGCGTGACGGTCGTGATCGATGCGGGTGGCGCCCTCGCGGTCCCATGACCTTTGTGGTTCAATGATCCCGTGGTGACCCCGGCGCGCGACCGCGAAGCCATCGAGCAGGCCGTGGCGACGGGCAGCGAGCAGCTGAAGGCGGGGCGCCTGGATCTGGCCCAGGCCTCGTTCCGCGAGGCGCTCGCGGCGGAGCCCGAGAACCAGCGCGTGCTCGCCCTGCTCGGGCTCACGTACTTCCGCGGCGGCCAGTTCGGCGACGCGCAGTCGATCTACGAGAAGCTGGTCGAGCTCGCGGCGACCGATCCGTCGCACCGGCTGAACCTCGGCCTCGTCTACCTGAAGGTCAACGAGCACGAGAAGGCGATCACCGCCCTCGAGGCGAGCCGCGCCCTCGATCCGAGCCAGGGCCGCGCCGTCAACTACCTCGGTCTCGCGTACGCGCGCGCCGGCCGCTACGCCGAGGCCTACCGTTCGTTCCTGATCGCCGGCCAGAACGAGCTCGCGATCGAGATCGAGGCGAACCTCACCCAGGCCGAGCGCGACGGCATCCACCAGCAGCTCGGCCGCACGCCACA
>JAEUJX010000281.1 GCA_016794545.1 Myxococcales bacterium | reverse complement strand
ATCCGGAGGCGCGGCGAAGCCGTGCGCATCGCGGCCCGCGCGATCGGCGTCGGCGACGGGTTCCAGCTGTGGGCGAGCCACTTCGACACGGGCCCCGAGGGCCTGCTCGCCACGGGCGACGAGGTCGTTCGTGCGATCGCGCGAGCGCTCACGGTCGAGCTCGACCTGCCGGAGCGCGCACGGCTCGATCCGCGCGCGGCCGAGCGCTACCTCGAGTTCAAGGCGAAGCTGCGCGCGAGCTGGATCGACGGAACGTTCCCTCCCATCATCGCCGGTCTCGAACAGGCCCTGGCCCTCGAGCCGGACGATGCGGGCATCCTCGCGACGCTCGCCCTCGCGGAGGCGCGCGCCGCGTTCTACGGCGATCACGACCGGCTCGCGTCCGCGAGGGCCCACGCCGATCGCGCGGTCGAGCTGGCCCCGAGCTCCGGTGACGCGTGGCTCGCGCGTGGCGTGAGCCGCATCTACGGCGGCGCCACCGCCGAGGCCGCGACCGCGCTGCGGCGTGCGCTCGCGTGCGCACCGGGCCTGACGATGGCGCAGTCCCTGCTCGGCGCGATCGCCCTCGAGGCGGGCGCGCTCGACGACGCGATCGCGCACCTCGAGGCGGCGCGATCGATCGATCCGGCCGGCCTGCACCGCATCGATCTCCCGCGCGCCTACGTGTACGCCGGCCGGTGGGAGGAGGCGATGCGCGAGCTCGATCGGACAAGAACGCACCCGGAGATGTTCGGCAACCGCGCGTTCGACGAGGTCTCGATCGCCCGCTTCGAGATGTGGCGGGGCAACCTCTACGCCCTCCCCCCGGTCACGGGCGAGATCCCCGCGTCGTTCCGGCGCTACCACGAGATCGCCGAGCACATCCATCGCACGGGGGTGTTCTCGGCCGAGGATCGCGCCGCCCTCTCCGAGGTGACGCTGGTCGCGAATCCGCGGCTCCGCGCGAGCCGGTGCCAGTTCATGGCCGAGTTCCTCATGCTCGTCGGCGACGACGACGAGGCACTGCGCTTGATCGGCGTCGCCGTCGACGCGGGCCTCCAGGACCACGCGTGGATGACGTGGTGCCCGATGCTCGCGCGGCTCCGGCCTCGCCCCGAGTTCGCCACGCTCGCCGGCCGCGTCGCCGAGCGGTCGCAGCAGGTCCTCGCCAGCTTTCGCGCGGACCCGACCGAGCGGGCCTGATCCGGGTACGCTCCTCTGGCGTGGCGCTGGTCTATGTCGTGATCTATCCGAACGGCGAGACGGCCGAAGCGATCGGATACCCCGATCAGGTGCTGCGCATCGACGTCGTCCCGCGCGGTCCCGAGGCGTGCCTTCACGACGAGGTCGAGTGCGACTTCCTGCCCGACTACCGGGCGAGGGTGCGGCGCGTCCTCGGAGGTCCGCGGCGGCGGACGATCCACGTTCGCGTCAGCGGAGACCGAGACGCGTGGATGGACGCGCGCGATGCCGAGGGCTGGTGGACGCGCGGGGATCCCGACCATGGCGACGTGGTGTGGGTCGTGGCGGTCGATCGCGACCGCGAGGTCGGCGAGCTGGTCACGGCCGGCGGTGTGGTCACCTCGCGGTAGGGCGGGCCTCTGGCCACGACGCCTCGTTCAGCCCGCGAAGTTCGTGCCGCTCGCCATCGCGGCGACGACCACCGCGCCGAGGTAGCAGGCGAGGCCCGCGACCACGAACACCGCCGCGATCGAGAGCCGGCGTTGCTGGCGGTTGCGGCGGGTGATCACGATCGCCGCCGTCTCGACGAGGTCGTCGTGCAGGTCCTGGCTGACCCAGCGCAGCTGCGTGATCGTCTGGATGCAGGCGACCAGCCCGACGAGCACGAGCGCGATGCCGGCGACCATCAGCGCCGCGGCCGCGGAGCCCGCCCGGATCATGTGCGCACCGGAGAACCCGGTGACCGTCACCGTGAGCCCGCACAACCCGACCAGGACCTGGGCGTACGTCTTGACCGTGCCGATCTGCTGCGAGAGGTGGGCGACGAGATCGGCCGGGCGCTCCGCATACAGCGCGTGCAGCCGGCGAGCTTCGTCTCGAACGTCGGCCATGGTCAGCGTCATGCCTTCCTGACGAACATCGCCTTGAGAGCCATCGGCGTACCGTCGATCTTGCAGTCGATCTCGTGGTCGCCGTCGACCAGGCGGATGTTCTTCACCTTGGTGCCCTGCTTGAGCACGTCCGACGAGCCACGCAGCTTGAGGTCCTTGATCAGCGTGACGGTGTCACCGTCGGCCAGCACGTTGCCAACGGCGTCCTTCACGGTGCGCGCGCCCTCGGCCTCCAGGGCCTCCTCGGACTGCTCGCGCTCCCACTCGTGCCCGCACGTGGAGCACTCGTAGCGATCGTCGCGCGCCAGGACATCCTCCATCGAGCAGATCGGACAGGCGGGGTTGCTCATCGCGCTGCATCCTAGCGCCGCGCCCGCGCACGGCGCAGCGGTTCTCCGGTGCGATCGCGACCTCCGGACGACGTCCCGGGCCCGGAGATCATTTGCGCGGGCGGCGCAGCCCGTAGGCCTCGAGCCGCGCGACCAGCGTCGTGCGCGACAGGCCGAGCGCACGCGCGGCGCGAGTCTGGTTGCCGCCGAACTCCTCCAGCGCCTCGACGATCCGATGACGCTCGAGCTCGGCGAGCTCGCTCGACAGCACCCGCGCGCTGCGCCGGATCGGGGGCATCGTGGCCTCGCCAGACAGATCACTGACGGACGGAGGGGCGGATGGGGCGAGACCGAGCTCGGCCGGCCGGATCGGGCCATCGCCGACGAGCAGGACCGCGCGCTCGATCGTGTTGCGCAGCTCGCGAACGTTGCCGGGCCAGCGGTGGGTTCGGAGCGCTTGGATCGCCTCGTCCGTGAAGACGGGGACTGTCTGCTGGGTGCGACCACTCGCGAGCGCGGCGAAGGCGCGCGCGATACACTCGACCTCGTCGGGCCGGTCGCGCAGGGGCGGCACATCCACCGTCACACCGCCGATCCGATAGTACAGGTCGCGTCGAAACCGGCCGCCTTCCACCTCCTCGGCCAGCGTGCGGTTCGTCGCACACACGATGCGGACGTCGACCGCGCGCCCCTCCGATTCCCCGATCCGCCGCACGATACGCTCCTCGATCACGCGCAGCAGCGAGGCCTGGACGCGCAGCCCCATCTCTCCGATCTCGTCGAGGAAGATCGTGCCCCCACCCGCCGTCTCGATCAGGCCGAGGCGCGCCGCATCGGCGCCCGTGAACGCACCGCGCGCATGGCCGAACAGCTCGCTCTCGAGGAGCGGCTCCGCGATGGCCGCGCAGTTGACCTTCACGAACGGCTGCTGCGCTCGCGGCGACGCGCGATGGATCATCTCGGCGATCAGCTCCTTGCCGACGCCGGTCTCGCCGGTGATGAGCACGGTCAGGTCGCCCCTGGCGACGCTCGCCACCAGCCGTCTCACGTGATCCATCGGCGACCGATCGCGACTCGTCATCGCCGTCAGCTCGCGTGCGCGTGCCGACAGCTGCGCCGCGGTGATGCCGTCGACCGGATACGCCGCGATACCGGTGCGTGAGGCGATGCCGTGTCCACCGAGCGCGCCGACGAGCCGTTGCAGCACACCGAACCCCCGCTCGCTCGTGAGGGCGGGGAACAGCAGCTGGAACCGCCCCGGCCCGTCCTCGGCGAGGACGTCCGACGTGCGGAGCGCGTCGAACAGGATCTCGCGCGCCGCATCTGCCTGCGCTGGTGCGACGTGCACGCGCGCGTGGACGAACGGCTCGCCGTGGCGTGCGGAGCGCGCGGTCTCCTCGGTGAGACGGAGCTCGAGCGGCACGTCGGGGGTCGGCCTCGCGACGGATGACGTCGTCGGGCCTACACCCGCTCGTTGCAGGGTGATCGTGACGTCGCCGACCCGGAACGTGTCGCCGGGCGCGAGCGCGACCGGGTGTTGCGG
>JAEUJX010000242.1 GCA_016794545.1 Myxococcales bacterium | reverse complement strand
CGAGCGTCAGCGCCGGGGCGACGAGCGCCGCCGCCTTGCCCGCGATACGCGCGGCGATCTGATAGACGCCCGCGGCAGTCGCGGCGTAGAGCAGCGTGCACAGGAGGAAGGACACCCAGACGAGCGCGTGGCCGCGCGCGCCGAGCGTCCAGAACGGCGCGAGCAGCATCGGCCACAGCACGCTCGTCGAGCCCGCCGAGTAGCCACCGCCCGGGTAGTAGCTGAACGGCTGGAGCCGCCCGAACTGCTTCGCGTAGGTCAGGTAGATGTAGCTGTCGTCGAGCGGCAGTCCCATCGGCCGCGTGTGCGCGAGCGTGGTCGCCGCGAACGCCCACGCGATCGCGATCGCGCCGAGCGCGGCGAGCAGGTGCGGGACATAGGGCCGGAGCTTCGAGAGGCGCAAGCGGTCAGGGCCAGTTGGCCACCGGCGTGCGCACCGCTGCAAGCGCGATGTGCTGGAACCGGAACATCCACTCGCGCTTGTAGTCGCCGATCATCTCCAGCGCCAGCTCGTTGAAGTCGAGCGAGCGCACCCAGCGGAAGCCGCACTCGTAGAGCAGCGGCAGCACGTCGTCGGAGCCGTACTGGATCGGCTCGCCGAGCTCGCCCACGTACTCGCGGGTCTGCTGGTCCTTCACGGACAGGTTCTGCCCGCCGGCGAGCTTCTTGCCCACGAAGTCGAACGCGACCAGCGACCGCGGATCGAGCCCGGTGGCGAGCCGGATCGCGGTCGCGCGAACGGCGCCCTCGGTCAGGTACGGCACGACGCCCTCCCAGATCACGAGCGCCGGCTCCGTCGTCGAGAAGCCGTTCGCGACGAGGCGCTCGATCGGATCCTCGCGCTCGAAGTTGCACGTCACGTACGTGGCGGCCTCGACCGGATAGCCCCGCAGCTTCGCGAGCTGCGCGCGCTTGTCGGCCTGCGTCGCCGGATGATCGACCTCGAAGAACCGCACGCCCGCGCGGGGCAGCCGCGCCGCCCGCGTGTCGTAGCCGGCGCCGAGGATCACGATCTGCCGCACGTTGAGCCGGTCGACCGCGGTGCCCACGAGCTTGTCGAGGTACGCGACCCGCAGCGCGAGCCACAGCTCCATCGGCGCGAACCGCGCGTCGAGCCGCTTCGCGATCTCGTGGCCGTCGGCGCCGGCGATCGACTCCGCCCACGGATCGACGAACAGCGGCGTCGGCCACTTGCTCGCGCGAGCGCGGTAGGCACACACCATCAGGGCGGTCTTGGAGGCAGTCGTCGTGGCGTCCACGGGGCGTGGTGTACCGCAGGGTCGACCTCACCTTCTACGGCGATGTGGTTCGCGTCCACGCCGTGCAACACCGCTGTTACTCGGCGGCGAGCACCGCGGCGACGGCACCCAGTGCACCACCCACGGCCGCGAAGCCGAGCGCCGCGATCGGGCCGAGGCCGACCCACAGCGGCCAGAGCAGCGGAGCGATCACGGCGCCGATGACGGCACCGCCGATCAGCGCCGCGCGCAGCTGCCAGGAGTCCCCACGCATTCCGATCAACCCTGCCGTCGCGAGTCCGGCGTAGAGCACGGCATAGGTGACTCGAAAGGTCCCCTCGAACCAGCCGATGGCGAGCGCGGCGCCGCCGAGCAGCGCTCCGGCGCCGAGGGCGACCGCGAGCGCCGTCCGCCCTCGCCGCGCGAGCTCTCCGGCGATGACGGCGAGCGCGAGCGGCAACAGCGCCCACGCGATCCCGCGCCGCGAGCGTGCACCGCGCGAGCTGGCGTCGGTCCCGGGGACCGCGTGGCCATCGCACGCCAGCTCGACCGCCACGAACGTCAGCTCGCGCGTCCCGGCGGCGGTCGAGGGCCGCCGGACCTCCTCCGAGGCCGGGCGGGTCCGGCTGACGAGCTCCGTCGAGCGGCCGGTGACGGCAACCTCGCAGGCGATGCCGTCGAGGGTGACCGAGAGCCGCGTACCGGCGACCGCGGGACCACTCGGCGATTCGGCGGAGCGGGCCGGCAGTGTGACCGCGGTGATCGTCCCCGGTCCCTCGAGCCTGCTGACCCGGAGCTGGAGCGGGACCCCGGGTGGCGTCGTCCACGAGTCCTCGGCCGCGTGCCCGCGCCAGGTCGGGTCCGCTGCACACGCGGAGACCGCGACGAGCAGCACGAGCGCTCGCACGACCACGGTCACTTCTTGTCGAGGTGATCGACGAGGCTGTTGTACGCCGTCGTCACGCGCATCGAGAGCTCGGTCGCGGCCTTCTGCTTCTGCGGGTTTCCGGCGTGCATGTCGGGGTGGTACTTGCGCATCAGCTGACGGTAGCTGCTCTTGATCTGCGCCATGTCCGCGCCGGGCTGGAGATCGAGCACCCGGTACCACTCGGCGACCTTCGCCTCGGTCGAGCCCGCGCGCGGCGGCCGCGAGCTGCTCGACGACGACGAGCTGCTCGACGACGAGGACGACGACGTCCAGCTCCCCCCGCCGGCCGCCGCCTGCTCCTTCATCCGCCGGAACTGCTCGTCGGCCGCGGCCTTCGCGCGCGCCTCGCGCTCGTCGCGGTCCTTGTGGACGCGCGCCGCTCGTTCCCGCGCCGCCTTCTCGCGCTGCGCGCGCGCGGCGGGGTCGCTGGTCGCGAGCTTCGCGATCGGGCTGTCCTCGGGCTTGCGCGGCGCCTTCTCGCGCGCCGCCTTGCGCGCCGCGAGCTCGGACTGGAGCGCCGCGCTCTCGACGTGCGACAGCGGCTCGTCGTCGACGATCACCAGCGAGGTGAGCCGCGAGATGCCCGACTGGGCGCTCTCGAGGATCCGCTTGGTGATGCTCACGCCGGAGAATCTAGCATCACTCAGTTGTGATGGAGGATCGTGCCGCCGGATCCGACGACATAGACGTCGCTGCCCGAGCCCGAGACGCCCCAGAGGTTGTTCGTATTCCCGGTCGGCACGCTGGTCGTCCAGCTCGTGCCGTTCCAGCGCCCGACCTTGGTGTTGCCGACCGCCCAGACGTCGTTCAGCGCGGCGCCGTGGTAGCTCTGGAAGATCGTCGAGCCGGTGCCGAACGAGGTCCACGTCGTGCCGGCCAGGCGAAGCGCCTCGCTGCCGGGCGTCACGTTGCTCGTCCACACCGCACCCGGCATCGCGTGCACGGTGAACGTGACCGCGCCGCCGCCGGTCGGCATCACCGTCCCCCAGCTGCCACCGGTGTAGTGCTTCAGGTAGCCGTTCTCGGTCGCGAGCCAGATGTCGCTGGGGCCCGTGCCGGAGATGCCGAGCAGCGTCCCGGCGACGCTCGTCATCGACCACGACGTGCCGCCGGTATAGTGGTGCACGCGGCCGGTCGCGACGACCCACACGTCATTCGGGCCCGCGCCCCACACGGCGGCGCAGTCGCTCGTGGTCACGCCGGTGACCGGCGTCCACACCGAGCCGTTGTAGCGGAGGATCGTGCCGCCGTGACCGACGGCCCACACGTCCATCGGGCTCGCGGCCCACACCCCGCGGAGGTTCTGCGTCGTCCCGCTCGTCATCGGCGCCCACGCCCCGCCGGTGCGGTGCAGGATCACGCCGCCGTCACCGACGGCGAACGCCTCGCTCGGGCTCACCGCGACGACGGCGTACAGGATGCCGGTGACGCCCGCGACGTTCTCCACGCACCACGTCGGGCACGCCGTGTTGACCGCCGTGTCGGCCGGCGCGTCGGCCATCGGGCTGTCGAACAGCGCGTCGACGGTCGCCGGCGCGTCGAGGCAATCGCAGGGAACGTCGGCGTCGCTGCCGCCACCGCCGCCGTCATCGCCTCCACCGTCGCCACCACCGCCCGGGCTCGGCGAGCCACACGCCGCGGCCGCGAGGATCAGGACCAGCGCGCGCATCGAACCTACGGCTGGGTGAACGTGGTGATCACCTGGTGGTACGACGCGCGGCGCGTGCAGTTGCCGTGCTTGTCGTACGCGTCGTCGTCATCGTCGTGATCGTGATCGCCGTTGTCGTCGTCGTCGTCGCTCGCCTGCCACTTGTTGTTCTTGTCGTAGCGGTCGTCGTCCTGGCAGGACGCCCAGTAGCCGTGCTTGGACCACTTCCGGCACGCGTGCTCGTGGTCCGGCGCGCCGTAGTCACCGCAGTTGCCGGCGTACGTGAAGCCGCACAGCGTCTTGCCGGGGTTCATCGGATCGGGCTCGGCGCAGTCGCGCTCGGCGAGCCCACCGGTCTCGCCCGCCGCCTGGTCCTTGCCCCGGCACGCGATCCAGATGATCGGCTGGTCGAGCGGCCGGAAGTAGTCGCCGTAGAACCCGCCCTCCTGCAGCGTCCAGCCCGCGAGCTCCTCGGGCGTCGTGGCGAGGCCGCGGTGCGGACCGCGCATCGAGATCGGGACCGTCACGTCGTGCGCGTTGACGCGCGAGTAGAGACACGCGCTGACCCAGCGCTTGCCCTTCTTGTCGAGCGGACGATCGAGCCACCGTTTCGCGAGCCCGAGCCCGCCGAAGAACTCGAGCGGGTCGCCGGTGACCGGATCCTCGGCCTCGAGGACCGTCCCCTCGGGCAGCGCGCAGCTGATGATGTAGCCGAGCAGATCCTGTCCCTCGGCCGTCGCGAGGAGGTCGCCCATGCTGTCGAGGTTCGCCGCGAGCCGGTTCACCGCGAGCCGGTTCACCGCGAGTCGGTTCACCGCGAGCCGGTTCACCGCGAGCCGGTTCACCGCGAGCCGATTCACGGAGAGCCGGTTGTGCGTGACCACCGACTGACTCGTCGACGACTCGCCGAGCTCCTCGTCGCCGAGCTCACCGGTGCACGCCGCCGCACTCATCACCGCGCTGACTGCGAATGCGACGCAAACAAAGCGCATGCGGACCATCCTGGAGACGATCCGGACCGTGCGCAACTATGCGTTTTCCCTAGCTGTAGGGCCGGTGGTGCGCCGCGACCACACACTGTGAGCTGCGATCCAGGTTTTCAGCTCGGTGATCGCAGCCTCGGAGAGCACGCCCGCCGTCCACGCGAGGTGGCCCAGCTCGATCTGGTGATCGACGCCGAGGAGCTGGTTCGCGGCCGCGAGTGCCGCCTGCCAGGTATCGGGAGACGCTCGGGAAATCAGGCAGCCGAGCACCCGCACGATCGCCTGCTCGGGCGGCGCGAGCGCCGCGGCATCGAGCGCCTCGAGCGAGGCCCGCAGCTCGACGAGGTCGCCGCGCGCCGCGTGGACACGTGCGACGAGCACCTGATCGAAGCTTGCCGCACCCTCGCCGTACCCGCGCTGGAGCGTCAGGCTGCGCCGCGCCGCCTGGAGCGCCTCCTCGAGGGCCCCCGACCACAGCATCGACTCGGCCAGGTTGTAGGTCGCGACGCGCTCGAGGATCGCTTGCCCGATCTCGCGCGCGATCTGGATGACGCGGCGCAGATCCTCGGCACAGCGCTCGACCTGCCCGCTCGCCGACCACAGCCACGAGCGGTTCGTGTACGCGGCGCCCAGGTGGAAGCGGTCGTCGCGTGCCTCGCACAGCGGGATCAGCTTCTCGAACTCGCGCGCGGCCTCGTCGAATGCGCCGACATCGACCTTGAGCGTCGCCGACAGCAGCGTCGCGACGATCTCCGCGTCGTGGCGCCCGTGCTTCGGTGCACGCTCCGCGACCGAGGCGAGCAGCGGCGCCGCGGTGTCGAAGTCGCGCGCGCGCCAGGCGCTGCGACCGAGCGCGAGATCGGTCTCGACGCCGAGGTCGTAGCTCGGGTGGAGCGCGACCAGCTCCTTCGCGCGCTGCGCCGCCGCCGCGGAGCCGGCGAAGGCCTCGGCCCAGTCGAGCGCCGTGGCGCGCTCGAGCAGCGCCTCGATCTCGAGCCGCACGTCTCCGTGGACCTTCGCGATCGCGAGCGCCGCGTCGAGATCGACGAGCGCGTCGTTGATCCGCTGCAGCTTGTACCGCGCGCGCGCCCGGCCGAGCAGCGCGCGGCCTCGCCGCGGATCCTCCGCGACGAGGTTGCGCACCGCACCTTCCCACGCCTGATCGGCGTCGAGCGCGCGGTGCTCGCGCGCGGCGCGCTCCGCGATCACCGCGAACGCCCCCGCCGCCTGCTCCGGCTCCCCCACCGCTTCGGCGTGGCGCGCGATCCGCTCGGCGACACCCTCGGCCTCCATCGGAGACGCGCTCCAGTACTCGAGTGCCGCGCGATGGATCGCGGTGCGCTCGGCCGCGTTCGTCGTCGTGTAGATGCCTTCCTGGAGCAGCGCCGAGCGGAACCGCCACCGCGCGCCACCGCTCTCGAGGAGCCCCGCGACGGCAAGCTCGCGCAGCCCGATGTCGACGTCGATCGCGGTCGTCGCCCCCCCGGCCAGCTCGACGGCCTCGACGATCGCGAACAGCGCGTCGCGCACGAGCTCCTCGCCGAGCACGGCGCACACGCGCGCGAGCGCGACGAGCTCGGGGGACAGCTCGGCGAGCTCGCGCGCCGCGAGCCACGGTCCGAGCGCGATCGGCTCGAGCTTGTCGAGCGCGGTGGTGTCCAGGAAGTACTCGCCGCCGGACCGCTTCCGGATCGCCCCCCGCTCGTGGATCTCCC
>JAEUJX010000234.1 GCA_016794545.1 Myxococcales bacterium | reverse complement strand
CGCCGCTCGCGCCCGCACCGCCGCTCGCGCCCGCAGAGCCGCTCGCGCCCGCGCTACCGCTCGCACCGGCAGAGCCCGACGCGCCGGCAGAGCCGGTCGCGCCCGCACCACCGCTCGCACCGGCAGAGCCCGACGCGCCGGCAGAGCCCGACGCGCCGGCAGAGCCGCTCGCGCCCGCGCTACCGCTCGCACCGGCAGAGCCCGACGCGCCGGCAGAGCCGGTCGCGCCCGCGCTACCGCTCGCGCCGGCAGAGCCGCTCGCGCCGGCAGAGCCGCTCGCGCCCGCACCGCCGCTCGCGCCCGCACTGGACGACGGCGCGTTCGGCGTCGGACGCTCCATCGGAGGACTCGATTGCGCGGGAGCCGGCTCGGGCGCACCGCTCCCTGCGCCTCCCGCGCCGCCACCGCCGCCGCCTGCACCACCGCCGCCGCCTGCACCACCGCCGCCGCCTGCACCACCGGCGCCGCCCGCGCCGCCCGCGCCGCCCGCGCCGCCTGCGCCGCCCGCGCCGCCCGCGCCGCCCTGCTGCTCCTGGACCTGAGCCTTCGCCTGCTCCGCGGCGGTACCGCCGAGCTCGCCCGCCCCGGAGCCCGAGACCGACGTCGCGGCCGCGTTGTTGACGTTGATCGTGACCTGCGAGCCATCGACGATGATGTTGCCGCTCGCCTTGAAGCCCAGCGTCGAGGTCGCGTGCACCAGCACCTGCTGGCCCTTGCCGGTCAGCTTGCCCTTCGTGCCGAGCTTGAGCGCGTTCGAGTGCATGACGATGTTGCCGGCGGCCTTGATCTCCAGATCACCGTCGGACTCGAGCTTGACCATCTTCCCCGCGCTATCGAGGATGATCTTGTTCTTCTTCGTCTTGTCGACGATGATCACCTTCTCCGCGCCGTCCTTGTCGTCGAAGATGATGCGATGGCCGCAGCGTGACTTGATCAGCTTCGTCTGGTTCTTTCCGCTCTGGTTGACCTCGGGCCACTCCTGGTTCTTGTTCCAGAGCGCGCCGATCACGATCGGGCGGTTGATGTCGCCGTGCTCGAACACGACGAGCACCTGATCGTCCTTCTCCGGCAGGAAGTACGTGCCGCGATCCGGACCGCCCATCGGGACCGCGATGCGCGCCCAGTACGTCTTCTCCTGGTCGTTGAGCCACGGGAACTTCACCTTGACGCGATAGCCCGGGTTCCCGTCGCCGTCCTTGTTGTCGACGACGATCGCGAGATGCACCCCACGGACCTTCGCCGCGCGTTGCGCGAGCGGCATCGGGCGGTCGATGGGGAAGTAGCTCATGCGATCTCGATCGTGGGGGCGTCGTAGTTGCTCGGCGAGCCCGACGTGACCTTGATCGACGACGAGGCCTCGAGCAGTACCTCGCCGCCGGCCTTCACGTCGATCGTCGTCTTCGCGTTGATCTTGATGTTCTTGGCCGAGACGGTCAGCTTGTTCTTCGCGGTCGTCTCGAGCTTGCCTTCCGACGTCGAGAGCGCGACGCCGCTGTCCCCCGACATCGGGGGCTTGAACACGGCACAGACGTTCGGCCCGGCGCCGTCCTTCGCGAAGTCACCGACGCCCAGGTAGTTCTTGCCGGTCTTGTCGGCGAACCACACCTTGACCTTGCCGGAGTCGTCGAACACCAGGCGCGAGCCCGAGCGGCTGCGATAGCCGCGGAAGTTGTTCTTGCCGTCCTCGTTGGGCTCCGGCGAGAAGTCGGGCTTGCTCCACACGCCGCCGACGATGATCGGCATCGACGTGTCGCCGGCGACGAACATCACGACCACGACGTCGTCGACGTCGGGGAGCGTGTACCAGCCGAACTTCTTGCCCTCCATCGGGGTCATCAGCTGCGCCCACCACGTCTGGTCCTTGTCGCCCCCGTCGAGCCACGGCAACCGGACCTTGACCCGGTTCATGTTGTCCGGATCCTGGTTCTGACACACGACCGCGTAGTGCAGTCCGTACTGCACAAGGTCGAGCGAGTCGTGTCGTGGGCCGCCCGGACGCATTACTTCGGCTTCTGGCCGTCCCGGGCGACCTTCAGGGTCGTGACGAAGCCACCATTCGCGCCCTTCGGCATCGAGTGCCGGTGGGTGATGCCCATGATGTAGTAGTCGCCGTTGAACGGCTCGTTGGCCTTGTTGTTCTCGTCGGCGACGATCTTCACGGTCTGACCGAGGTCCAGGTCGGGCCGGCCCTCGCACTCGGCCTCGCCGGTGATGAAGGTCAGGTTGAGCTCGCGGAGGCGCGCCTTGGCGAGCGCCTTCGCCTCCTCGACGCTCCAGATCGGATGGTCGACGGTGAACGTCTCTTCCTTGCCGAGGTCCTTCGACGCGGCGACCGCGTCCTCCTTCGCCAGCTTGGTCGCCACGTCGGCGCAGTCTCCGGAGATCAGCTCCTTGGTCTCCGGGTTCCAGCCCTTGACCGTCACCTTCTTGACCACCGCCGACGAGTTCATCCGCGGCGTGAAGCGGCGCAGGGCACCGCCCTTGTCGACGGAGAGCTCGACCTTGCTCGAGTTCCCGAAGTCGGGCTCCTTCACCATGAGCTTGGTGTCGACGCACCACACGTGACAGCCGAGGCGCGCCGCGCGGGTGCGGACGAACTCGAGGTCCGTCTGGTTGTGCTGGTAGACGTGCTTGTACGTGATCGACGTGGCGTGCTTCCAGTCGAGCGTGAGCCCCGCGTCCTTGACGACGTCGTTGAGGATCGCCTGGTCGGTCTTGTCGGCGTAGGTGATCGACTTCCGCTTGCGCAGCAGGCGGTGCATCTTGTTCAGGGCGCGGATCGTGATCGTCGTCTTGTCGCCGCCCTTCCAGCTGCCCTCGAAGCCGACGATCTCGCCGATGAAGATCTGCTTCTTGTCGTCGCCGACTTTGATCTCCACCGAGGTCCCGATGTCCCACTTCCCGCCGTAGATGTCGTTCTGGTTCGACAGCGTGATCGCGGCCATGTCCGGCTGGAACATGTCGCGCTCGACCACATAGGAGATGAAGTCCGAGTCCGGGACCTCGTCGCCCTTGATCATGATGTCGACGTTAGGTGCCGCGGCGCCCATGGATCACTTCTTCTTCCTGTCGACGCGCGCCGCCTCTTTGAGCTTCACGGTGCACGTCGCACGTGTCGGGGTGCCGTCCGCCGAGAACATCGTGTACTTCGTCGTGAGGTTCTCGATCACGCATTGGAACTTGATCCCCGCGCCCCAGGTAAGGATGCAGTGGTGCGGACGGCGCTCGTTCTCTTGCGTCGAGTCGGGCTTGACCGGCGTCGCGAGCTCCTCGAGAACCGCGACGCACTCCATGACGCTCTTGCCATTTGGCGCACGGTCGCCGCCCTCGAATGCGTCGAACAGCAGCTCGATGCTCATCGAGCGGCTCTCCGCGCCGGTGAACTCGAGCGCCATGAAGTTCGCGTCCTTCGGCGTGCCTTGCTGATTCGCGCCGCCGCCGCCCTTGTTCGCGGCATCCGGCTTCTTCCACGGTACGTTCTGCGAGATCTCGAGGGTCGCCGGGTTGTACTGGGCATCGATCGTCAGGGACGACTTGTCCTTGCTGCCGATCTGGATCTTCTGCGTCTTCACTTCGCTCATAGGTAGGGCTCCCCGTTACGCGCGCGGGCCACGTCCATCATCGTCATGATCTGGCGATACAGCTCGTCCGCAAGCTTCTCGATGTCGACCGCGCCCGCGCCGGCACCGCCCTTGGCGTCACCGGCGGCAGCCGCCGGCGCCGGTGACGCCGCGGCGTGCGGCGTCCGCGACGACGCCGCGATGTGCGCGGACGGCGCCGCGGTCACGAGGGTCAGCTCCGCCATGGAGAACCCGCCCTCGCCCGCTCCCGCGCCCGACCTGTCCTCGAACATCTTCTTCGCCGCGGCCTCGAACCACGACGGGATCTCGACCTCGCCGCCGCCGTGACGCGCGAACGGCGCGCCCGTGCGGACGAGCTCCGGCGCCGCGCTCGGCGCGCGCTGGTAGACCGGCACCTCGCGGATGACCTCGCGGACGAGCGGCTCGCCCCGCGACGCGGCGCTCGCGAGCTCTCCGGTCGACGGCGCGACGTACGAGCCGAGCGCCTCGCCGGCACGCGAGGTCAGCGGACCGAGGCCCGGGCGATCGACGCGTCCGCCGAGCGCCGGCAGCTCGGCCGAGCGCGGCGCCAGACCGTGTGCCCGGCTCGCGGCGCGCGCGAGCGACGGCAGCGCGCCGGCGGACGCCGCGGCGTCGATCTCTGCGATCGTCATGCCCTCGGTCGCGTACACGACGGGGAGCACGTCCCACGCGCTCGCGGCGCGCTCGTAGGCGGACACCGGCGCGTCGTCGGTGCGCCCGGCGAGCGCGAGCGCGCGAGCGGCGCGCGCCGCCGGAGACCACGACCTGCCGCTCGGCGACTGGCTGAGCGCGATGTACA
>JAEUJX010000214.1 GCA_016794545.1 Myxococcales bacterium | reverse complement strand
CCGTCGGCGCGCTCCGCGTGCGCGTTCCGTACGCTGGCGGCGGCGAGCAGCGCGAGCGTGGCGGCGAGGCAGCGCGTGCGCATGCCATCGGAGTGTTACATCGCCGGCGGCCCGGCGCCGCTAGGATGCGCGGCGTGAGGGACTGGCTCCTGTGCCTGGGGCTCGCCGCGTGCAGCTCGTCCTCGACTCACGGCGGCGGCGATCTCGATGCGTCCTTCGGCGGCGTGGACAGCCGCGCGGATGGCGCGGCGATCGCCGATGGTGCGGTCGCTGCGCCGAACCGCGACCGCCTCCTCGGGAGCTACGTCGACTGGCTGACGCAGCACCCGGGGCCGACGACGAACGGCCTCGACGGGGCGCAGCTCGCCGACGTGTGCTCGCTGTGGAACCGGCTCCAGCCCTCGGCGCGCTCCGTGTTCCTGACGCTGACCGCGCGGCTCGAGGGCTCGCACCTCGCGCGAGACGGCTCGTCGATGCTCGACCACGTCACGAAGCTGTACTGGCTGACCGGCGGCTCGGGCACGACCGCCACGTCGCCGGGCAGCTGCGGCGGTGCCGGGAACCGGATGATCCTGTCGATCGACGCCACCCTGCACGCCGACCTCGTCGCCGCGAACACCGGCCAGGGCGGACCGTCCGGCGCGCGGCCGGTCGGCGATGTCACGGCCGGCAGCTTCTGGCGCGACTCGCACGACCTCGGGGGACCGCACGAGCCGTTCGACCTCTCCAACGAGACCGAGGCCGGCGTGCCGCGCGGCCAGGTGCAGTACTTCCGCGACGTGACCTCGGCGGCGGCCACGTCGCCGCTCGGCCGCCCGGATCTGATGACGCTCGTCGATCCGTTCGCGTTCGAGTTCGATCACGACTACGACTGCGTCCACAACTCGAACCCGCTGTGCAGCTACACGCTCTACGGCACCGCGTGCACGCCGAAGGCGTCGAAGACCGGCCTCGAGCTCTACGGCGCGACGTACGGCGCGATCGACCTGACCTGGAAGCCCGCGGGCTGCTGATCAGTCGGGGTACGGCTCGCCGGTCTCGCGCGACACGTAGCCGCCGCCGGCGCTCGAGGCCTTCGCGCGCATTCCGACGTCGGGATAGAAGCACTCGTCGTCGGGGTGGTTGTTGCCGATCGCGAAGAACACCGCCGGCTCGCTGCTGCGGTTGACGAAGCAGTGCGCGTTCGTCGAGCCGGCCGGGAAGCTCGCGACGTCGCCCGGGCCCATCGGCGTCTCGCCCTCGTCGGTCAGCATCACGAGCTGGCCGGAGAACACGATCACGAGCTCGTCCTCGTGCGTGTGGTAGTGCCGCAGCGACGAGGCGCTGCCGGGCGGGAGGACGCAGCGGTTCGCGCCGAACGCCTCGAGGCCGCTGCCCACCGGCTGGACGCTGCGCGACGGGATGTCGCCGTTCACCTGGTGGAACCGCTTCGGATATCCGGTGCCGGTCCTTGCCGGGATGGTCGCCAGGTCGATCTTCGGGTGCATGGACCCGAGAGGTTAGCGGTTCGCGAGGACCGCGTCGGCCGGATCGAGGAACATGATGCAGGTCGCGACGATGCCCTTGATGTTCGCGGGCCGTTCGGCGATGAGGTCGGTGGTCACCCGGTTCGTCGGCGAGCCGACCACCACGCCGTCGCAGCCCAGCTGCGCGCCGCGCTCGCGCAGCGCCTTCAGGAGCTCGGGGGTGTCGTCCCACGAGTACTCGCTGTCCTGCTCGGCCTCGAGGTACGCCACGTCGACGTAGCGCCGGTCGTTCGGCGCGCCGCTCGTGAACAGCTCGACGGTCTCGGCCGGGCGGGCCGACATCGGGCGAGGGGAGGGGTTGATGGTGGTGGCCTTGATGCTGGTGCCACACGCCGTGACGAGGACGACGAGGAGGGCGAGGTTGCGCATGAGCGCCATCGCCGAGCAAAACGCGGACCATGCGCGCGTTCGCGTACGTGTCGAAACTGACGAGGACTCGCGTGTGGTGCGCCGGTCTCGGTGATGTGAACGCGCGACGGTTTGTTGAGAACGATGAAGGGGTGACGGACTCAGGCGCTTCGCTCGCGACGGACCACCGTCGCCTTCGCGAGCGGCTCCGCGTGGCCGGCCTTCGTCTCGTCCGTTGTCTCGTCCGTTGTCTCGTCCGTTGTCTCGTCCGTCGTGGCCGGCTTGGCGCGCACGCTCGCACCCGCGAAGGCGACGAGGGCGACCACGAGGAGCCCGAGGCCGCCCAGGGCCAACATGCCGTTGCCGAGCCCGACGAGGCCGTGGTCATCCCCGCGGGTGTCGCCCATCTTCGCGAACATCACGAACGCGGCGAGCGTGAAGAGCAATCCGGGCAGCAGCCGCACCCATGCGCTCGCCCGCGAGAACGCGACGACCACTCCAATGACGACGACGACGACCAAGAGTCCCATGTCCGACACCCGAGCAACCACCATGCCGGGTGGAACAGTGGTCCAACCACTTCATCTGGCAGTGTTTCCGTGCGGCGGCGCCGAGAAGGCGCGTTGACACTGGCTAGGACACGAGCCACTCGAGAGCATCGACGCTGGCGCGTTCGCACAGCCACTGACGGATCGGCCGCCTGGCTCTTGTTACGATGGTTGGATGCGGTCCGCGACAGCGCTCGTGATGGTCATCTCCGCCTGTGGCCCGAGTAACCCGCTCGACGGCAAGGAGTGGACGCCGACGCTTCGACTGGGGGATCTTTCGGACGGCTCTGCGGTCGACGGCGAGGAACGGCTCGTCACGAGTGGCTTCAACGACCGGCACACGTTCCGCCTCGATCCCGGCACGGCGCTGTGGGACGACCTCGGTGTCTCGGCCGAGAACAGCCGGGGAACGCTCCGGACGGACCGCGACGGCGTCGTCTACCAGGACTACATCACGCCCGACTTCAATGATCGGCCACGGCGGCGGCTCTATCGCCTCGACGATCGGACGTGGACGCGGATCGCCGCGTTCGATGCGGAGCTCACCGTGGAGCTCGCCGCCGATGGTACGTGGTGGGGCTACGAATGGACCGGATCCGCACCGGTCACCACGACGCTCTACAAGCTCGTCGACGGAACGTGGACGCCGCACGCGATGTTCGCGGATCACGAGCTCGGCTTCCTGTCGGACTCTCGTGGTCAGCTCTACGCGTTCGACGAGAAGAGGAAGGGCCTGTGGAAGGTGAACGCGGCGGGCGGGCTCGACGTCGTGCTCGACTGCGGGACGATCATCGACCCGGCCTGCGGGAATCGGTTCCTCGGGTTCCGCGTGGACGGCGGCGGCAACATCTTCTTCTTCGGCGGGGATCCCGGCGTCGGCCACGCGATGTATCGCCTCCCGGCGGGCGGTACGAAGGCGGAGCTGTTCACCAGGTTCCCGGAGATCGACGTCGACGCGCCGCACGTCTTCGGGTTCCAGTACGACGGCGACGGCAACTTCTATCTCGTCTACGGCAACAACGTGAGCAGCGCCGCGGATCTGTTCTTCCTCGAGGACGGGTCGACCGAGTGGCAGGACGTGATCGATTGGCCGCGTGGCAACACGACCTACTTCCCGCTCGTCGGACGCAAGGGGACCGTGTACGCCGAGAACGCGGCCGGGCCACACATGGTCCTCAAGTGACATGGGCCCTGTCGGCGGCGGACGAGAACGGTGGGCGCGGCGCCGGACGATGGTGACCGTCGGCATCGGCGCGACGGGCTCGGTCGCCGTCAGGGCGGCGGGGGTAGCGTCACCGTTCAAGTCGAGACGCGTTGCGTGGTGTAGCGTTTTGCGGCAGGCCTGTTCGCAACTCGATATTGAACGACCTCGGCGTTCGTGGTGATGCTCGCCGCATGACAAGACAGCTCGGGTTAGCAGGCGTGATGGTGTTCGCGATCGCGGGGCGTTCCCACGCCGACCCGCACGTGCAGGTGCCGGAGTGGGGCAACACGCTGCAGGAGCTGCGCAAGCAGCCGCGTGGCGACGAGCAGAAGCTCGCGAAGTGCCGGGACGTTCTCAAGAAGGAGACGGCGGAGCTCAAGCCGACGGACGCGATCCGCGGGTTGGGCGATGCGTTCAAAGGGCTCGACAGGGCGTTCAACGACGGGGGAAACCTGCACCTGAAGGTCGCCGACGTACTGACGATCTGCGACGAGATCGACAAGTACGTTCCCTTCCTGGCGCCCGCGCAGGCGCTCGGTGACGCGCTCAAGGCCGCCGAAGACATTGATTTGTGGCTCGAGATGGGCTCCGGGATCACGGAGGAGAACCTCGCAGGCTTCTCGAAGCCGGAGCCCGGTTGTCGGGCGGCGGCCGCGGCCATGCTCAAGAGCCCCTACCAGAAGATGGGGATCCAGACGCGGACCGCATGGCGCACGATCGATGTCGCGACGGCGAGCGCGGCGGTTTGCGACAAGCTCACCTCGCAGATCGCTCGGTTCAAGCAGGGCCTTGCCGACCAGGCCGCCGAGAACAAGAAGTGGTGGGAGGAGACGGCGGCTCCGTACCGGAAGGCCGGCGCGTCGGGCGAGAAGCTCGAGTTCCTCGTGAGCATGCACGACCGCGCGCTCTACGCGGTCGGCGGCAAGGAGATGACCACGCCAAAGGCGCTCGCGGCGGCGAACGTGATGTTCGAGGTGCTGACCGGCAGCGACGGGGCCGTGACGATCCGGCGCTACACCTGGAAGGGCAACAAGGGGACGGGCATGACGCAGAAGAACTATCCGACGCGACCGGGCGCCGGCGCGTTCCGGTGACCCTGGTGGGCGCCGAAACCGGAGACGGCCGGCGCTCTCGCAACCGGCCGTCATCGTTGGTGGGCGCTGCAGGGATTGAACCTGCGACTTATTCCGTGTGAAGGAATCACTCTCCCGCTGAGTTAAGCGCCCGAGAGGGTCCTTGGAGTACCTCCAAGCGCCCGCGGCGTCAAGTCGATCGGTTTTCTCACCGACCCGGGCAGGGGCGGGCGCCGGCCCCGTGATACGACCCGGGCATGGACCGCAGCATCGTTCGGACCGCGGCGGCGCCCGCGGCGATCGGGCCGTATTCACAGGCCGTCGTGGTGCCCGTCGGCGAGGGCAAGAAGATGGTGTTCTGCTCGGGCCAGATCCCGCTGGACCCGGAGACCGGCGCGATGATCGAGGGCGACATCGAGGCGCAGACCCGCCAGGTGCT
>JAEUJX010000127.1 GCA_016794545.1 Myxococcales bacterium | reverse complement strand
ATCCCGACCAGCACCGCGTGGAGCAGCGTGCGGCCCACGATCTGGAGCTCCAGCGGCTGATCGGGAGTGATCAGCGCGACGAGTCCTCGGACCGGGCGCAACATCGCCGTAGTTTGACCTCAAACGACCGAGCGCTGCTAGCGCGTGCGGCGGGCGACGAGCGCTTCGAGGTGGGAACCGCCGGGGCAGATCGCCCCAGGGTCGGCAGTGCCTCGTGGAGCTGCGACGCCGTGCCGCGGCCGGCGTAGTCGGCGATCCGTTCGCGGCCCTGCACGTCGGCCGCGCGGCTTGCTCGCGGTGATCCACGCCTGAACCCCGCCGTGCTGGCGATGCTCACCGAGTCCGAGCGGTCGATGCTGACGTTCGATCATCGCGGCGCACTGATGCGGCTGTCCCACGGGGTGCGCACGCGCCGGCAGATCGGCTCGCCGCTGGCGCGCGGGTTCGTAGTGGTCCCGGCGTCGCGTCCGTGGCCCGTGGTAGCCTAGATCCATCCTCGTCCTCGGGTTCCGTCGGTCCCTGGTGGGTGCCTGCGCGGTCGCGCTGGTGGCGGCGTTCGTGCGTCCCGCCGCCGCCGAGGAGCCCGACCCGAACAAGCCGGTCGAGGTGATGACGCTGCCGAAGGGCGCGTGGGCCGTGAACGCCTTCATCGAGATGAACCTCTCGAAGGGGTCGTCGTTCAAGCCCGTGTCGATCGTCCCCGACGGCTGGTACGGCATCGACGACAAGCTCAGCGCCGGCCTCGTGCACTCGAGCATCGCGATGACGGGCTTCGTCGGCGGCGTCGCCGACTCGCTGTGCGTCACCGGGATCGACAACGGCTGCGCCAAGCTCTACAAGACCGTCGGCGGCCTCGCGCGCTACCGGCTCGAGGCGCCCTACGTGGTCGAGGGCGGGCTCGTCGTGTCGAACACGCAGCCGTTCCTCCTCGATCTCAAGCTCGGCGCGGGCGCGCGCTGGCGGTTCAAGAAGTACACGGTCGAGCTCGGCCCGAATCTGTTCGTCGCGCTCACGCAGCGATCGTCGGGCAGCGATCTGACCGCGCCGCACTCCCAGCGCCTGAACGTCCCCGCGACCGGCGGCTACGCGGTGAGCAAGAAGCTGGAGCTCCAGGCCCAGCTCGGCTTCTCCGTCCCGTTCAGCCGCGCCGGCGACTACTTCACGTTCCCGTTCGCGATCGGAGGGCGCTACGTCCACGACGCGCACCTTTCCGTCGGGCTCATGTTCGCGCTGCCCGCGCTGGTCCGCGGCGACGCGCTCGCCGGGGGCTTCGACATCCGCACGCTCACGCTGGGGGTGAGCTATGCGAAGTAGGCGCTGGAGCGTCCTCGCGCGCGCGCTCGTGCTCGTGCTCGGCGTCGGGTGTGCGAAGCCGGGCGAGCTCGCGAACCGCACGTGCTTCCCGACGGCGAGCTGGAGCGGCCCCGCGTACTCGTGCGTCACCGGCGCTGCGACGAGCTCGGCGACGTCGTCGAGCTCGTCGTCCTCGGAGTCCGAGAGCGAGTCGAACGAGTCCGAGGGCGATCCGGGCGAGATCGAGATGACCGGCGACCCGGCGCCGGAGGAGGGCGAGGACGGCAAGGGGAAGGGCAAGGGCAAGTCGAAGAAGGAGCGAGAGCGCGAGGCTCGCGAGGCGGAGAAGGCCGCGGCGAAGGAGAAGGCGCGCGAGGACCGCGAGGAGCGCGAGCGGGAGAAGCAGGCAGCGAAAGACAAGGAGCGCGAGGAGAGGGAGCGCGAGAAGGAGAAGGAGCGCGAGAAGGAGAAGGAGCGCGAGAAGGAGCGGGTCGCCGACGGCGACGACGGGGAGGGCGAGGGCGAGGACTCCGGCGAGAAGGCCGACAAGCCCGTGTGGATCGAGGGCGACGAGATCCGCCTCGGCAAGAAGCTCGTGTTCAAGAAGGACTCCGGCGAGCTGTCTTCGAAGTCGAAGCCCTTGCTCGACGAGCTCGTCGCGTTCCTCGCCGACCACGAGGAGATCGTGAAGATCGAGGTCGCCGGCTACACCGACAACAAGGGCGACCAGGACGAGCTCAAGGCGCTCTCGGCCGAGCGCGCGAAGGCCGTGAAGGACTACCTCGTCGACCACGGCATCAAGAGCAAGCGCGTCAGCTCGCGCGGCTACGGCACGGCGGATCCGATCGCGTCGAACAAGACGAAGGCCGGCCGGCTCAAGAACCGGCGGATCGAGCTCCACATCCTCAAGAAGAAGAAGTAGCCGCGCTGCCCGGAGGCGCGCGTCAGGCGAGGGCGACGAGGTCCTCGAACGCGGCGTAGTAGCTCTTGCGGAACGCCGCGAGCGTCGCGGCGCCCGCGCTCGCGCGGTGGGTGACGAGGTTGCGCACCGCGGCGAGCGTGTGCAGCCGGTGCGCGAGCGACACGGTCTTCTCGGCCGGCTGCTTGCCGCCACCGACCTTCATGAGGTTCTTGAAGCCGCTCGGGTGATCGACGGCGAACAGGACCATCATGCGCGCCCACTCGGTCACCGACAGCGGCGAGTCGAGCCGCTTGCGGCGGTGCTCCTGGAGATCGCGGGCGGCGTTCGGCACCGAGCGCAGCGGGATGTCGACGCGCGCGCCGCCGACGTCGGCCGGGTCGCGCCACTTCGGCTCGAGCCAGCGCGCGAAGCCCTGCCAGCTCCCGCCGATCACGCGGTCGACGTACTCGAACAGCACGGCCGGCTCGCGCTGCAGGCCGGCCATGCGCGGCCCGAGCCACGCGTGGACGTAGTTCTCGAGGACCTTCATCCACAGCGTGATCGGCGGCGAGAGATCCGCGTCCTTCACGTGGCCCGTGGTCTGGAACAGCGACTCCGCCGTGCGCAGGCTCTTCACCATCCCGTCGAAGCCGGGCAGGCGCGCGAGCTGCGGGAACGCGGGGAACACGGTCGCGATCTCCTTGTCGACGTCGACCGCGGGCCCGGCATCGCTCTTCTGCGCGGCGGTCGCGAGCTTCATCCGGAGCAGCGGCTCGAACGCCGGGTCGTCGGAGTCGATCCTCTCGAGCGCGTTGTCGATCGCGGGCGCCAGCTCCGCGGCGTGCGGGCGCGCGATCGTGATCGCCGCGGCGAGCGTGCCGCGCGCCGCCGGATCGCCGTCGCCGGCGACGAACTTGATCGCCTGGGCGAGCGCGGCGGGCGTGCCGAGCCGCAGCAGGCCCGAGGCGGCGCGCTCGTGCACCGTCGCGTCGTCGTCGGAGAACGCGCCGATCAGCGTCTTCTCGCTCGACGGGTCGGCGATCTTGCCGAGCGCCCACATCGCGGCGCCGCGAACGGCGGGGACGTCGTCGGCGGACAGCGGGATCAGCGCCGACGCGGGGACCGCGCCGCCGAGCAGGCCCGACAGCTCCGCGCCGGCGTGGCGCATGCGCGGGTCGGGATCCTTGAGCAGCTGGTTCGCGCGGCCGGCCATCGGCGCGAGCGCGCTGGCGTCGGGCGCGGCGGCGATCAGCGCGTTCGACGCGGCGCCGAGGACGCGCGCGTCCTTCTCGCGCCGGATGGCCGCGACGACCTCCTTGAGCACGCCGGGCATGCCGAGCTCGCCGAGCGCGACGTAGGCGGCGAGGCGCAGGTCGGGCGTGTTGCCGAGCGGGGCCGCCGGCTCGTCGTCGAGATCGAGCGGGATCGAGATCGCGGCGCTCGACATCATTCCGGAGTTGCTCGAGCTCGGCGAGCGGTTGTCCTCCTCCTCGTCGTTGATCACGAGGCGGCGCGCGAGCGCGGGCGCGAGCGTCTCGAGGCCGAGGTTGCCGGCGACGTACGCGGCGCGGCGGCGGACCATCGGATCGGCATCGTCGAGCAGCGGCTCGACGACCTTCGCGATCGCGGCCGCGTCACTCCGGTCGCCAGGCCGGCGCGCGAGCTGGAGCGCCCACAGCAGGGAGCCGCGGATCACCGGCGCCTTCGCGGACGCCAGGGTCGCGACGCGCTCGAGGAGCTCGGTGCTCATCGCGAACGCGCCCATCGCCTGGATCGCGGACGCGCGCAGCGACTCGTCCGCGGCCGCGTCGTGTGCGAGCTTCGCGAGCTCGTCGCGCTCCCAGGTCGTGTTCGCCTCGATCGATCCGATCGCGCGCGCGCGGACGGCGATCGGCAGATCCGCGCGCCGGGCGAGCTGGAGGAAGTACTTCGTGACCTCGGTCTCGCGGATCTCCGCGAGGATCTGCACCACGCCCGCGGCGTCCTCGCCGAGGAGCACCTCGGCCTGCTCGAGCACCTCGGCGACCGGCAGCGTGCGCAACCGGCGCGCGAGCACCGCGCGTACCGCGCGATCCGATTCGCTGAGCGCGACGAGGGAGCGCTCGCCCGCGTCGCGGCTGCGCTCGGCCTTGAGCGCGCGCGAGGCGAGCGAGGCCGCGATCCGGATCTCGGCGTCGTCGTGGCGCGCGAGGCGCCGCAGCACCGCGAGGACCTCGAGCGCGCCGAGCTCGGCGAGGTAGCGCACCGCCGCGATCTGCACCTCGGGCTCGAGGTCGTGATCGAGCACGACCAGCGCGGAGTCGCGGCCCGCGGCCGAGCGGATCTCGGTCAGCGCCGTGAGCGCACCGGCCGCCTCCGTCGGATCACCGAGGATCAGCGGCACCAGGCGATCGACCGCGCTGACCGCGCCCATGCGGCCGAGCGACGCGATCGCGGCGCGGCGCAGCGGCGGAGGCGCGGCCTCGCTGAGGAACGCGGCGACCGACTCCTCGAGCGCCGGAAAGCCGAGGCCGCCCGCGGCCTGGATCGCCGTCGCGGCGACGGACTCGTCGCGATCGGTGAGCCGCCGGTGCACGAACGGCAGGAGCCAGATGTTGCGGAAGCCGCGCCCCATCGCGGCCAGCACGCCGCGCCGGTCGGCGGCCGTGTCGGCGACGCGCGCGGCCTCGAGGAGGGCGAATGCGGCGCGCTCGGCGACCTCCCAGTCGGCGCCGAGCGCGCGACCCGCGAGATCGCCCAGTAACCGGCACGCCTCGAGCCGCTCGGCGCGCGTCGTCGCCTCGAGCGCGGCGTGCGCCATGGTCTTCACTGCTTCGGCCGCGGTCGCCTGGCCCTGCTCCAGCCGTCCGCGCAACGTCCGTGCGCTCGCTTCCACCATCACCCTGGACAGTACGCTATACGGGCCGCGCCGTGAGTCTTGCTCGCTTCACCCTGCCGATCACCGCCGGCGACGCCGACATCGACGAGCTCGGCCACGTCTCGAACCTCGTCTACCTGCGCTGGGTGCTCGACGTCGCGATGGCGCACTCGCGATCGCTCGGCTGGGATCACGCGCAGTACCGCGCGCTCGGCGCGGTGTTCGTCGTGCGCCGCCACGAGATCGACTACCTCGGTCAGGTCACCGCCGGTCAGGCGCTCGAAGCGCAGACCTGGGTCGAGAGCTGGAAGCTCGCCTCGTGCATCCGGAGGACCGAGCTGGTCCGTGCCGGTCAGGTGGTCGCGCGGGCGGCCACGACGTGGGCAATGATTTCCTTCGCTTCCGGGCGGCCCACGAAGATCCCGGACGAGCTCCGCGCCAAGTTCTCGTAACGGAAAGAATCCGCAAAGGGCGGGGGAATTCGCCCGGTTGGATCCGTATCATAGGGACAGTGGCTGCTCCGACTTCGGCTTCAGAGCAGGCGGGTGTCGACTGGCGTCGACTCGCCAGCGATCGCAACGTCAAGCCCGATGTCGCGAAGGGGCTGTGGGACCGCGCGAGCTCGCAGACCGAGGGCGACGAGCAGAAGGCCGAGCAGGTCTTCAAGCGCCTGCTCGAGGAGGCCGCGAACTCGCAGGT
>JAEUJX010000114.1 GCA_016794545.1 Myxococcales bacterium | reverse complement strand
CATCATCGAGCGCGCGACGATCCTCGCGAAGGGCGCCCCGCTCGGGGCGCAGCACCTGGACTTCGGCCGCCGCGCGCAGGGCACCGCGGCCTCGGCGGCGACCTCGAGCGGCCCGGTGCCGATCCTCGCGAGCGCGCCGGCGCCGGCGCCCGCCGAGGACGGCAAGAGCCTCGCCGAGCGCCTGCTCGACAGCGAGCGCAAGGAGATCATGGCCGCTGTCGAGAAGTCGCGCGGCAACATCGCCAGCGCCGCGCGCACGCTCGGCATCAACCGGTCCACGCTCTACTACCGCCTCCGCAAGCACGGCCTCGAGCACCTCCTGCCGACCAAGGTCGCCGTCGGCGGCGACGAGCCGGCGGGCAGCGGCGGCGAGCCCGCACCGTCGGCGTGAGCGAGCAGCGCCGCGAGCGCCTGTGGCTCGCGGGCGTGATCGTCGCGGGCCTGGCGATCGTGTTCGTCTACGCGTTCCCGGGCTACCTGGCCTACGACTCGCTCGACCAGCTCCGGCAGGCGCGCGCCGGCGTCCGCACGGACTGGCACCCGCCGCTCATGTCCGTGCTGTGGGGCGTGCTCGACCGGATCGTCGCCGGACCGCTGCTCATGCTCGTGCTGCAATGCGCGCTGTTCCTCGGCGGGCTGTACGCGTTGCTCCGGCGGAAGCTCTCGGCGAAGCGCTCGGCCGTGCTGACGCTCGTGATCTTCGCGACGCCGCCGGTGCTGAGCATGATGGCGGTCATCCTCAAGGACTGCCTGATGGCGGGTGCGCTGCTCGTCGCCGTCGCGGGCCTCACCAGCGCGTCGCCCCGCGCGCGCTACGCGGCGCTCGGGCTGTTCCTGTTCGCGGCGGCGCTGCGCCACAACGCGATCTCGATGGTGGTGCCGCTCGTCGCGCTGCTCTCGCCGTGGCCCGCCGCGAAGGGCGCGTGGGTGCGCATCGGCGCGGGCGCGCTGATCGGGCTCGCGCTGTCGGGCGGCGCGATGCTGATCAACCGGGGCCTCACCGACGTCAAGGCGCACCCGTTCCACGGCATGGTCGCGCCGATGGACATCGTCGGTACGCTGTCGGCGGCGCCCGATCTGACCGACGACGAGGTCCGCGCGCTGATGCCCGGCGTGACGTTCGCTCCGCCCTCCGGCCTCCAGGCGCGGGCGCGCGCGCTCGACGACCTGTACGGCCTGCCGATGAACTTCACGCACGGTCCGGATCGCCTCTACGACGATCCGACGAGCGAGGAGGGCCGCGATGCCGTGGGCGGTGCGTGGTGGAACCTCGTCACCACGTACCCGGGCGCATACCTCGGGTTTCGCCTCGCGATGATGCGCGAGCTGATCGGGCTGACCGATGCGCGCTACACGCCGGTCTACGAGGCGCGCAACGAGCGCGCGATGCTCGCGGCCAACGGCGAGCCGCCGGTCGAGCGCAACGTGGTCCAGAGGTGGCTCGCGAAGCGGATGATCAAGCTCGGCTACACGTCGCTGTGGTTCCGGCCGTACGTGTACCTCCTCCTCGCGCTCGGCCTCGTCTGGATCCTGCGGCGCGATCGCACGGTGGTCGCGCTGCTGCTCAGCGGGTTCGCCGGGCTCGCGCTGTGCCTGATCGTGATCCCGGCGCCCGACATCCGGTACTGCTGGTGGCTGATGGTGGCGACGCTCTACGCGGTCGCGATCCGGCTGTTCGCGCCGCGTGCGTAGTATGGTTCGCGCGTGCGCTGTCTGTTCATCGTCGATCCGCTCGATCGCCTGCACCTCGCCGGTGACACGTCGTACGCGCTGATGCTGGAGGCCGCCCAGCGCGGCTGGAGCGTCTGGACGTGTCAGATCGAGCAGCTCGGGCTCGAGGGCAACGACGCGGTGTGCGAGGCCGCGCCGACGATCGTGATGCCGGGCACCAAGCCCTCGGAGGCGTTCCAGGTCGAGGCGAGCTCGCGCCAGCGGCTCGGCGACTTCGACATGGTGCTGATGCGCAAGGATCCGCCGGTCGACGTGAACTTCCTGCACGCCACGTGGATCCTCGATCACGCGCGCGGCAAGACGCTGCTCGTCAACGATCCGCGCGGGTTGCGCGAGCTCAACGAGCACCTCGCCGTTCTCCAGTTCCCGCACCTCACGCCGCCGACGATCGTCACGCGCTCCACCGCGCGCCTGAAGGAGTTCCAGGCCGAGCAGGGCGGCGCGATCGTCGTGAAGCCGGTCGATGGCTACGGCGGCCTCGGCATCTTCGTCGTGCGCGACGGCGACCCGAACGCCTCGTCGATCCTGGAGACCTCCACCGGCGCCGGCACGCGCTGGACGCTCGCGCAGGCCTACCTGCCCGCGGCCGTCGAAGGCGACAAGCGCATCATCCTCGCCGACGGCGATCCGGTCGGCGCCGTGCTGCGCGTGCCCGCCTCCGCGGAGGCCCGCGGCAACCTGCACGTCGGCGGCAAGGCCGTGAAGACGGAGGTCGACGCGCGCGACAAGGCGATCATCGCGGAGATCGCGCCGTGGCTGCGGCAGCACGGCCAGATCCTCGTCGGGCTCGACGTGATCGGCGGCATGCTCACCGAGATCAACATCACGTCGCCGACCGGCGTGCAGCACGTCGCGCGGCTCGAGGACCGCAACGTCGCCGCGCCGATCATGGACTGCTTCGAACGTCTGGCGCGCGGCATCCGCGGATGAAGCTCCTCGTCGTGCTCGCGATCGTCGCTGCGTGCGGCGACAACGCGCGCATGGTGAAGAGCGCGAGAGACGGCGCGGCGGTCGGCACCGTCGAGCTGTCCTGGTCCAACGCGCACGTCGTGTTCGGTCGGCTCCCGCTGATCGTCGACGCGGGCGCGCAGGGCGACTTCGGCGATCTGACTTCCGGCCTGCGCCGGCTCGGCGCACCGGTGTCGTCGATCCGCTGCGCCGTGATCACGCACGCGCACGCCGATCACGCGGGCACCGCGCGCGCGCTCCAGCTGGCCGGCGTCAAGATCATCGCCGGCGCGGGTGATGTGCCCCGCACGTGGGAGGGGAGGCACGGTCCGCACAACCCGACCGGCTGGTTCGCGCGCCTCCTGAAGCACGCGCTGCCGGAGCGCTACAAGCCGTTCGTCGCCGACGTGATCGTCACCGATCGCTACGACCTCGCGCCCTGCGGCATCGACGGCGAGGTGCTCGCGACACCCGGCCACACGCCGGGCTCCGTCGTTGTCCTCGTCGCACGCGGCAAGATCGCGCTCGTGGGCGATCTGTTTCGCGGCGGCCTCGTGTTCACGACCTCACCCGCCGTGCACTTCTATCAGGATGACCGCAGAGCCGCGCACGCGCAGATCCGCATGCTGCTCGCGCGTGGCGTCGAGTGGTTCGTGCTTGGCCACGGCGGTCCGATCAAGCGCTCGCGGGTGGCGGCGATGTTCGGTGACTGAACAGATCAGCGACGCACACAACGGATCGATGCGCCGTCTTCGGCACAGGCGTCGGTGACGCCGTCGCCGTCGAGGTCGCCGAGCCACAGTGCGGTGAGGGCGCCGGCGCCGGGGAGCGCGACGAGCGTGGACTCGGGGCCGAACGCGTAGCCCTGGCTGCGCGCGCACGCGATCGAGCGGCCGCGGATGGTGCACAGGTCCGCGCGGCGATCACCGTCGAGATCCGCGAGCGCGCCGACCGTGGTGTCGGCCGGCGCGGCGGCGAAGCGGGACTGGAACGTATAGGCCCAGGGTGCGCCGTCGGTGGTGAGGCCGCGGTCGCGATCGAGGCCGCAGGCGGCGCCGGTCGGGCCGCCGGGAGAGACGCACCAGTCGGTGCGCGCGTCGCCGTCGAGATCCGCGGACCACAGCGGAGCGCCGAGCATCGGCCAGGCGGAGCGCACGAGCAGGATCGGGGCCTGGCCGCGGAACGCGCAGATCACGCCCTGCGCGGTGAGGCCGCAGAGCTCGGCCTTGCCGTCGCCGTCGGCGTCCGCGCCGGAGAGCGAGCGGTCGGTCGCGTCGGCAGCGCCGGTCCGCGCGAACGCGGGCGAGAACGGCGACGCGGTGAACGCGGCGGAGGCGAGCGCGCAGGTGACGCCGGTCCCGTCGCGGCCGCAGGCGTCGGCCCGGCGGTCGCCATCGACGTCGGCGAGCACGAGGCTCTCCGGCTCGACGGCGAGCGCGCCGATCGCGGCCGGCGCGTCGAACGTGCCGTCGCCTCGCCCGGGCGCGCAGCGCAGCGTGCCGGCGTCGACGAAGCAGAGGTCGGCCTTCGCGTCGCCGGTGAGATCGGCGAGGCGCACCGCGCGCCCGGGCAGGGCGGGGATCGGGCGCGGCGTCGTCGTGGGCTCCTCGGCGAGCTGCCAGGCGACGGTCCGGTTCGCACCGCACAGCGCGGCGCGTGGCCGCCCGCCGGCGAGCACGAGGCACCACAGGTGCGCGTAGGACATGTCCGCCTCGGCGAGCGCCGGCATGCCGGACCACAGGTGTCCGTCGTCGTCGAGGAAGAACCGGCGCTGCGGATCCGGCGTGCAGGTCGTGCTCGTGAAGCCCTCGCCACTCGCCAGGAGGCCGAGGCAGCGGCCGGTCGCGGCGCGGAGCACGCCGTCGCCCGTGAGCTCCCAGCGCGTCGAGGTCGGCGAGCACGGCGCGGATGTCGGTGCGCCGTCGGTGCTGACGGCGACGCAGGTGTCCCCGGTGCGCAGGAGGCCGCGCGCGAGCGGCCGCGTGCCGACGGCGTAGCGCCGGCGCAGCCACGTCGCGTGTGCGGGGTTGATCGTCCGGCAGGCGGTGCCGCACTCGCTGCAGCCGGTCACGCAGGCATCGTAGTGCGCGACCAGGTTCGCGGAGCGATCGAACAGCGGATCGATCAGCGAGGCCGGCTCCTCCTCGTTGCCGTAGCCGCGGTACGCGATCAGCTCGGCCGTGGAGCGCGCCGCGGCGGCCGCGAGCAGCGCGAGCGCGCCGGTGACCATGTGATCGGTGTGATCGCGCCCGTGCGTCGAGGCGATCTCGAGCGTGCGGATCGTCGTGGGCTTCGCGATGGTCAGGATCTCCGCGATCGTCGCGATCAGCCCGGCCTGGTCGTAGTAGGTCGGCTCGACGGCGACCGTGGTCGCACCGGCGATCTTGCCCTCCCACAGGTGCAGCAGGCTGTCGGGCCGCTCGCCGTCCTTGCCGCCATCGGGATAGCCGAGGAACACCAGCGACACGCGCGCCTCGTCGAGCCGGCAGTGCTGGGCCGCGTGACCGGCGATCTCGATCGCGCCGCAGCTCCACTCCGACCGCAGCCCGGCCGCCTCCGCATAGGCCTCGAGCAGCCCGGCATTTCGCCGCCCCGTCACCGCGAGCGCCTCGGTGCCTGTCGCCTTGCCCTCGCCGGCGGTCACGTACACCGAGACGAGGCCCGCGCGGTCCTCGACCACGTCGGTGACGTCGGGCTGCATGAAGATCAGATCGTCGTCCTGGTGCGCGGCGATCGTGACGTTCGCGGCCTCGCCGAGCTCCGGCCCCTCCGGCAGCGCGCGGTCGCCGCAGGCGGCGATCACGAGCACGGCAGGCCAGGCACGCATGGGCGGAGGATTGCCGTGCGCCGACGAGGCGGTCAAGCGCGGCGTCGGTACACGAGCTGCGCGATGCCGCCGGCGGCCCCGACGGCGAGGTGCGCGAACCAGAACCCCAGCGACGCCGCGAGCGCGTCGGCCTCCGACAGCCCGAACAGCCGGCCGCCGAGCGCGATGTACACGCCCTCCCGCGCGCCGGTCCCACCGACGGTGATCGGCAGGAACGTGGTCGCGGCGGCGAGCGGCACGAGCAACAGCGACGCGGCGAGGTCGATCGGCGCGAGCGCGGCGAGGATCACCCAGCCGGCCGCCGCGGTCAGCGCTTGCGTCACGAGCGACCACCCCGCCGCGGCCGCGAAGCTGCGCCGGTCACGCAGCACGGGCAGCTTCTCGGCGCGGCGCGCGAGGACCGCCGGCAGGTGCGGCGCGAGCCGGCGCGCGGCCGCGATCGCGAGCACGAGCGCCACCGAGCCGGCGCAGCCGAGCGCCGTCCACACCCACATCTGCCGCGTGTCGAGCGCATCGCCGGTCGCGACGATGCCCGCCGCGAGCAGCGCGACCAGTGCGAACAGCCCGAGCGCGCGCTCGACGAGAACGACCGCGAGCGCGCTCGTCGCGCCCTCGTCGCCGAACGCATCGCGCGCCACCACGCCGCGCCCGACGTCCCCGGCGACCGCGCCGGGCAGGTAGTTGTTGTAGAAGAACGCGACGAAGTAGAGGAACGTCGCGCGGCCGAGCGACGGGATCGCCGTGGCCCCGTACGCGCGCATCAGGACGCGCCAGCGCACCGCGCCGGCGACCACGTTCGCCGCGACCAGCGCGACCGCCGCGAGGAACGCCGCGACCGAGATCCGCGCGATCGCCCCACGCATGTCGTCGAGGCTCACCCGCGTCGCGATGTACGCGAGCCCGGCGACCGTGCCGAGCACGCGCAGCGCGAGACCGAGCCAGCGACGCATCCGGCCGACACTACTTCGTGACGTCGCGCGCGTGTCCGTGATCGAAGGCCGTTCGTCTGGCAAACGCCCCCGTGAGCGACCGGTTCCTCGTCCGCGCGTCGTCCGCTCGGACAGCGAAAATGGGGCTCGTCCCCATTTTTCTTGTCCGGCGGAGCGCGGCACGCGGGTGCATTGGACCCCACGCGCGCGCCGTGATAACGCCGGGCGGTGGACGCCCCGCCGCCGGACCGCACGCTGACGGGCCAGGTGCGCGACGCGCTCGCGCGGCCCGGCGTGCAGCTCGTGGTGTGCGGCGTCTTGCTGGCGCTGCTGTTCCCGGCGCGGTCGTCGGGCGCGATCGGGATGAGCATCATCGGCGGCGCACTCGGCGTCGGCGTCGCGATGCTGTGGCCGAAGGCGCCCGAGTGGCTGCGCAGGCCGCCCGAGCACGTGACCACGATGATGGTGCTCGCCGTCGTGACGACCGCGGGCCTCGGCGTGTTCTGGGAGACGATGACGGTGTCCCCCGACTGGCAGCTCGGCGACTGGGGGCCGCACCACGCCGTGCTCGCGCGCGTGATGCCGTCGCTGCCCGGGCTCGACGTGCCGGTGTGGAACCACGCGCTGTCGACCGGCGACGCGCCGCTCGAGCTGTACCCGGCGTTCACGAACCTGTTCGTCGGTCACCTCGCGCTCGCGCTCGGCCTCGGCGACGACCTGCCGCTCGCGTTCATGGTGACGGCGGTGCTCACGCACGTCGCGATCGCGGCGGCGACCACGGCGATCGCGATGCGCGTCGCGCCGAAGCCGATCGCGCTCGTCGTCGGCCTGCTGACGCTCGTCGACAGCGGCGCGGTCGCGCACGGCGGCAGCGTCGGGCTGTTCCGGTGGGCGCTCCTGCACAGCGCGATGTCGCTCGTGTTCACGATCGTCGCCGCGCTCGCGGTGCTCGGCGCGCTGCGCAAGCCGCGCATCGGCATGTCGGTCACGATCTGGGTGTTCACCGCGCTCGCGACCGCGTGTCACCCGGCGGGCCTGATCGCGACGGCCGCGACGTGCGTCGCGCTCGCGGCGGTCGCGCTCCTCGCCTCGGACGTGCCGGCGCGCCGCGCGCTCGTGGCGCTCGGCCATGTCGCCCTCGGGGCGGCGCTGTCCGCGACGGTGTGGATGCCGCTCGCCGAGCGCATCCTCGAGTACGGGCAGCACTTCCCGAACGTGATCCGCACGCCGACGAAGCTGCTCGAGGACCTGCTGCAGTCGCCGTCGCCGGTGACGTCGTTCTCGATGGTCGAGTACGCGGGCTACTTCGGCCTGATCGCCGGCCTGTGGTCACGGCGGGCGGCGGCGGTGTTCGTCTCGGCGGCGTCGCTCGTCCTGATCGTCGGGCTGTGCGACGTGGCGTACCTCGCGTTCGACCTGGCGCCGGGCCAGGGCGTCGCGCGGCTCGGCACCGAGCGCCTCGTGCAGATCGCGCGGCCGTTCGTGATGGCCGCGAGCGCGTACGGGATCGCGCTGTTCGTCGCCGCCGCGCGCTCGGCGTGGAAGGACGCACCGCGCAGCCGGCGGCTGATCGCCGCCGCGCTGATCGGGCTCATGACGGCCGTGGTGGCGCGATCCGCGCCGTCGGTGTGGTGGAACGCGGCGAGCCGCGCGACCGACATGGCGCGCGCGTACCCGCCGGATCGCACCGGCCGCGAGATGCTGACGTCGTGGGCGCACGGGCAGGCGGAGCAGCTGCGGCCCGATCGCTGGGCGCGCGCGGTGTTCGAGACCGATACGCACGAGCACATGCACCTCACCGCGCAGACCGGCCTGCCGACGTTCCACAACAGCTGGCTGCCGGCGCTGCTCCTCCGCGAGCGCATCGAGGATCTCTCGCCGGAGAGCCTGCGCCGGTTCAACGTGCGCTGGGTGATCGCGCAGGACAAGGATCCGACGCTCGGCAACCCGCTGACGCAGCTCTCCCTCGGCTCGTTCCGGATCCGCGAGGTCGCGGACTGGGACGGCCGGTTCGCGCGCATCGAGCGCGGCACCGGCGAGGTCAAGACGCTGCGGCTCGACGACCGCGCCGTCGAGATCGAGGTCACGGGCACGACCGAGCCGGTGCTCGTCGCGCTCGGCACCGGCTACTACCCGCGCTGGCGCGCGACGCACGCGAGCGGCGCCGCCGAGCCCGTGTTCGCGATGAAGTCCCACCCGAACGCGACGCTCCACGTCGTCGCCGCGTGGGTCGCGCCGGGCAGGACGACGTTCACGTGCGACGGTCCGCTGCCCTCCGACGGCAAGGGTCGCTGGATCTCGATCCTCGCCGCGCTGTGCGCCGTCGCCGGCGTCGCCGTGTGGCTCCGCCGGAAGCTCCGCATCGGCGTGCTGCGCCGCCTCGCGCTCGCGCGCGCAAAGGCGCCGCGCCTCCTCGAGCTCGGCGTGCGCTACGGCGTGCCCGCCCTGTGCGTCGGCCTGCTCGCGCGCGGCTGCCTGGAGTCACGCGGCGTCACGCGCGCCCTCGAGCTCGGCAGCGGACTGCGCGCGGCCGCCGCGGTCGAGGCGCGCTTCGAGGGCGGCGAGTGGGAGCGCTGCTCGTACTCGCGCGTCGATGGCGGCTTCGCCTGCCCCGGCCTGCTCGAGGCGCACGACGCGATGACCGCACAGCTCAACGACGCGATGCCGAGCTGGGGCTTCAACACGCCGGGCATCGTCGCGACCGCCGAGGCTGGAGGTGTCGAGATCCGGATCACGCTGACCGAGAAGCTCGACGGTACGTACTGGACCGCGACGAACGCGGCGGCGACGATCTCCATCGAGGGCATGGAGGCCTTCACGGTCGGCCGCAAGATCGTCGCGATCAGCGACCAGGGCGAGCGCGAGGTCACCATCACCGCGACGCTGCCGGTCACCGAGCAGTGGTCGTTCACGTTCGTCCGCGAGGACACGATCCTGCCGGAGCGCACGTACCTCGAGCCGCCGCCCGTCGCGGCGCCGCCCGAGGTCCGCGCGATCCGCTAGCGCCAGCGCACGCGGCGCAGCACGATGTCGGTCTCCTTGCGATCGATCAGCATGTCGGGGCCGAACGCGAGGAACACGACGTGGAGGCCCCGCGTGCTCTCGGGCACCGCGAACCGGATGCGGCCGCCGGTGCGCTGGGCGACCGCGAGGTGATGCAGGTCGAGGTTCGCGCGCACCTCGGCATCGGCGGGCTCGACCTCGACCTCGAAGAACGCGGGATCCTCGACGTAGAAGAACAGGCCGGGCGCGACGGCGCCGGTCTTCTCGTTCCAGCCGTTGCCGTTCAGGTAGAGCTTGGTGCCGGTGGCCTCGCGATCGAGCTCCGGCGAGGTCGGCGTGTACTCGGAGGGCAGCGGGTGCGGCCGGGACGGGGCGCGGGAGATCATCAAGGCGGCGGCACCGGCGGTGGGCCGGCTGAGGATGCCGGGGCCGCGGTTCGTGCGCACCTTGCTCGTGATCACCGCCACGAGCCACAGCGCGGCGAGAACCGCGGGCGCGATCTGCCAGCGTCGCTTCGTCATCGCCCAGCGGCCGGCCGCGTACCACGCGATCACGAGCAGCGCGACGATCGCCGGCGCGAGGTCGAGCTGGTAGCGCGACGACATGCTCGGCGAGCGCAGGTAGAACAACACGAGCGGCAGCGCGCCGATCACCGCCCACGCCGCGAGCCAGCGCTCGTCGGTCGTGCGCCGCCACGCGAGCACGCCGAGCACGAGCCCGGCGAGGATCAGCGGCAGGTACGGCCACGAGAACGTCGTGAAGTAGTACTCGCGCCACCGCGGCAGCTCGGACTGGCCGGCGTGGAGGTCGGGCTCGTAGAACCTCGGCGAGGCATCTCGCTCGGGCTTGCCGAACAGGCTGCCGACCAGCTCGACGCCCGCCTCGACGAGGCCCACCCGCTCGAACGGGTACGAGAACCGCGTCGCGACGATGTTGCCGGGCAACGCGTGGAGGTTCAGCCGGTGGCCGAACTCGCTGCCGGCGCCGAACCGCGCGGCGTTGGTCGCGTAGAGCACGCCGCCGCCGGCGACGAACAGCGCGGCGCCGAGCGCGACCGCGGGCAAGGCGCGGCGGCGCTGCGCGCGGAGGTAGATCACGGTCGCGAGCGCGGCCGTCGCGAACCCGTAGAACCACACCGTCGGTCGGATGAGACCCGTGAGACCCGCCGCGGCGAGCAACAGCACGTACCGGCCTCGGCTCGGCGCGCGCGCGAACGCGACGAGCCCGCCGAGCAGCATCATCGCCGCGATGTACGCGTACGCGGCGGCCTCCTCGTAGACCGCCATCTTCCCGCGCATCATCGCGACGAACGCCGGTAGCCAGGCCGCGATCAGCAGGGCCCCGCCGGTGAGCCACCAGGGATCGCCCTCGCGGCGGAACGCCCGCGCGAGCACGAACCACCCGAGCGCGATCCAGAGCAGCAGCGCGACGCGGTCCGGGAACGGTCCCTGTCCGATCGCACGCGCGGCGAGCTCGAACGGCGTCTGCCACAGCGGCACCCCGAGCCCCCACACCTGCTGCGATCCGGACTCGGTCCACACGAGGTCGTGCACGAGCGAATCCGGTGACGTGCTGAGCGCGAGGCGCCCCGACAGGAACGCGTCGACCTGGGCGCGGTAGGCCGCGGTCCCCGAGTACGCCCCGTCGCAGCTGAGCTGGCGGGTGGCAAACATGAACACGGTCGCCGTGATGACCGCCACGCCGAGCGCGCGGAGCCGTGAACCGGAGGCCATCGGCGCTGTTATCGCACGCTTGCGTTCCGCTCGCCGACGAATAGACTGCGCTGGCTCATGGCAGACCAGTGCATCGTGTGTGGCGGCGCGCTCGAACCCGCGGTCGAACGCCCGCGTTCGAGCTACGCGAAGCTCGGGGCGTACCGCATCGATCGCTGCACCGGCTGCGGCGCCGGCGCCACCATGCCGCGCCCGACGGACGCCGAGCTGTCCGCCTGCTACGAGGCCACCTACGGCTACTCGACACACGACCTCATCGAGGTCGAGAAGCGCCGCCGCGCGGCCGCGATCCTCGACTGGTCCGGCGTCACGCACGGCACCATCCTCGACGTCGGCTGCATGTTCGGCTTCCTCCTCGACGAGGCGCGCGGCCGCGGCATGGTCACCTACGGCATCGAGCTCTCGCCCGAGCCGGCGAAGGTCGCCGCCGAAAAAGGCCACGACGTCTTCACCGGCACCATCGAGGCCTTCGCGCAGAAGCACCCGAAGCAGCGGTTCGACGCGATCTTCGCGCAGCACGTCCTCGAGCACGTGCCGGACCCGCGCGCGTTCCTCGCCACCGCGAAGTCGCTCCTCGCGCCCAACGGCAAGCTCGTCATCTGCGTCCCGAACTTCGAGGCGCGCCTCCGCCGCCTCACGCCGAGCTCGTGGGGCTGGTACCAGGTGCCGGTGCACCTCCACCACTTCTCGGCCCGTTCGCTCGAGCACCTCGTGCACGGCGCCGGCCTCGCGGTCGAGTCCACGCGCACGCGCGGCGGCGACACGCTGTTCCTCGCGCTGTCCGCGCTCCAGACGCTCGGCATGTCCGTCGGCGGCGGCGCCGGCAACGGCAAGGGCGGGCTGACGAAGACCGCGCTGCGCCTCGCCGGCGAGCTGACGCGCCCGTACTACGCACTCGGCGACGACGAGCTCGGCATCATCGCGAGGGCGTGAACACGCGCTTCCCGTTTCACGGGAATGCCAGCGTCAGGGGCGGCAGCTCCGCCGTCAGCATGCCCGTGGGCACCTCGACGTCTTGCGAGGCCGACACGGAGCCGGCCGTGATCGTGACGTGGGCCGGGCCGGTCGGAAGCGCGGCCGTCGCGGCGCTCGTGCTGAAGCAGTCCGTCATGAAGGAGGCGCCCATCCCACTGGGTGTCGTCACCTCGATCGAGACGTTCTGCACGTTGACGACCTGGCAGTTCGAGACGAGACCACCCTTCGTGATCTTCCAGTGCGTCTGAAGGCGGCCGCGATCGGTGATCACGTCGTGGTGGACGGTCGTGAGAACGCCGGTCGCGGGGACGAACGTCGGGATCGTCGTCGCGAACAGCTTGCCGGTCGCGTCGCGGATCTGGACGCCGATGCCGCACGAGTCGCGCGGTTGCGGTGCGACGCCCGTCGCGGCCATCCCGGTCTCGCACGACGGGCCGGGCTGCACGGATCCGCCCAGCCGGCCGCACCAGATGATCACCTCGGCGGTGCTGTTCGGCGGACAGACGTCCGGTGTGCCGTCGGCGTGCTGGAGCGTCCACGTCAGGGTCACCGGCGTCGCCGGCGGCTGGGGAAACACGAACGCGTCGGGCGGCGCCATCCCGTGCTCGGGCTCGGCGCACGCGGCGAGCGCGCCGACGGCGAGCGCGACGCGCCTCATGGCGAGAGGTCCCTCGTCCAGCGCGTCATCGAGAGGCCGCCCTTCAGCACGAAGATCTGCTGGACGTCGTCGAGCGACATCGCGAGCTCGAAGCCGTCGTCGTTGCGCGTCCACGTACCCATCACGTGCTCGAACCACCGCGTGTCGGCGGTGCCCGGGCACATCGTCAGCGACTGCTCGACGATCTCGGGGATGCGCAGCACCCAGGTCCGCGTGAAGCTCCGCATCTCGCAGTCGACATCGCGCGAGACGTGCGTGTCGCTCCAGCTCGATCCGGGACCGACGATCTCGCTGCCGTCCATCACCCCCATGAACAGCATGTGGCGATCGCCCACGCGGAGCGAGCCGCGCTGCTCGAGCGCGCAGCCGCCGCACGAGATCTCGATCGTGGTCGGCGTGTCGCGCGTGAACGTGCCGGACGAGGTGCCACCATCCGCGCCGCCGAAGCTCGCCGCGAACGTGCCCGCGTCCTCGTCGAAGTGGATGCGCCAGATGCGCAGCTCTTCTTCGACCCAGGTGCCATCGAGCACGTCGTCGCCGCCCCGAGGACGGTCGCCGTGCTCCACCACGCAGCCGGCGAGCAGCACGCAGGCGATGGCCGTCGAGGAAGCGCGCATGCCCGCCGAGTCTACGCGCGCGAGTAGCGGCGGAAGCGTGCTGCGCGCGAAGCGCGTGAATCGATCACACACCCGACACGCGTGTCGCAGTCGTTGCCTTTCGGCTCAGCGCGGCGCGTCGAGCGCGCGCGTGACGTCGTCGAGGAACAGCTGGACGTACGCCTCGGGGTAGCCGAGGTAGGACTCGAACAGATCGAGCACGATCAGGTCGTTGGTCATCACGCGGTCGCGCCAGCCGGGTTTGCTCGGTTCCACCGGGATGCGCACCGCGTTCGGACCCTCCGCCGCGTCGACGAACACCTGGTTGTAGTAGTTCATCCACACCGCCGCGAACACGCCGCTGTCGTACGCGTCGCGCATCAGCTGCCAGCCGAAGCTCGTGCTCGTCACGAGCATGCGCGGGCGGCTGCGGGCCGGCGGCGGCGGCGGATGCTTCACGCCGGGCACCTGCTTCACCGTCGGGTAGACCCACTGCGCGTTGAGCAGGCGCCACAGGTCGAAGTCGTCGTTGCTGCGCGGCACGCGCTGGCGCTGGAACACGCAGTCGTGCGACAGCCGCGGGGTCGCCGTGAGCTGCGCGTGGGCGTCGACGATCGCCGACATCGCGAGGCACGCGCCGTAGGCCGACCAGTGGCGCGCGTCGGGACCGTAGAGATCGATGCGCGGGACCGTGGAGGTCACGAACAGCTCGCGCGCGTCGACGAACACGACGCCGCGCTTCGCGAGCGCCTCCTTGACCATGCGGGTCGTCTCGTCGGCCGGGCGCGGCGATGGCAGGTCCATCACCCAGGCGTCGGGGACCTTGTCGCGCCAGATCGACGTCTTCGCCGGCACGATGACCGGCACCAGCGCGCGGCCCTGCGCGCGGAGCCGGCGCTGCACGTTGGCGATCTGCTCGGCGAGCTTCTCGACGTACGCGGGGTCGACGATCCAGCGGCCGGTCTTGTTGTAGTAGTCGATGTCCTCGTTGCCGAACAGGAAGCGGTCCTTGCCGAGGCGCACGCCGGCGCCGGGCCGGGTCTCGCCGAACACGTGATAGAGGATCGCGTTGTCGAGCGCGATCGAGCTCCCCTTGAGGCCGAGGTTGCCCTCGAACCAGGCCACGATGCCGTGCTGCACCTTCTCGGTGAGGACGTCGCCGAACGTGATCGCGGGGAGCTTCGCCGGCTCGAGCGAGCCGTGCAGCTCGCGGCCGCGCCAGTCCGCGAGCATGGCGAACGCCGGCAGCGCCGCGACAGCGACGTAGACGGCGACGAGCAGGCGATCGAGGAGGCGGGTCATCTCAGAACTTGAAGTAGATGAGCGGCGTGATCCGCATGTTGGTGAGGTGCATGGCAGAGGTCACGAAGAGCAGGAGGAAGCCGACGCGGGCGGCGGCGTGAGCGAACGCGGGGATCCGGATCCTGGTGAGGTCCCTGTACTTCGCGACGATCGGCACGAGGCAGATCACGATCCCGACGACGAGCGCCGTCACGGCGAAGTGCGGGAACAGGACGGCGTCCGGTGGTAGCGCCTCGTGCGCGCCGCCGGGCGTGACGCCGAACATCGCCGCGATCATGTCGAACGCCTGGCCCGCGGAGGTCGCGCGGAACAGCACCCACGCGATCACCACGAGCGCGAGTGTCACGACGTGCTGGATCGGCCTGGGGATCCGCTCGCGGCGCTCGCCGAGCAGGCGCTCGAGCGTGACGAACGCGCCGTGGAACGCGCCCCACAGCACGAACGTCCAGGCCGAGCCGTGCCACAGGCCGGAGAGCAGGAAGACGATGAAGAGGTTGACGAGCGCGCGGCGCGGGCCTCTGCGGTTGCCGCCGAGCGGGATGTACAGGTAGTCACGCAGCCAGCTCGACAGGCTGATGTGCCAGCGCGTCCAGAACTCGGTGAGCGAGGCCGAGACGTACGGCCGGTTGAAGTTCTCCTTGAACCGGAAGCCGATCATGCGGCCGAGACCGATGGCCATGTCGGAGTAGCCGGAGAAGTCGAAGTAGATCTGGATCGCGTAGGCGATCGCGCCGAGCCACGCCAGCTGGGGCGTGAGCTGCGCGGGCGCGAGGGCGAAGATGCCGTCGGTGATGATGCCGACCGAGTCCGCGACGAGGACCTTCTTCGCGAGACCCATGGCGAAGCGCTCGAAGCCCGAGCGCACGAGCGACCAGTCGTGGACGCGCTCGGCGAGCTGCCCCTCGAGGTCTTTCCAGCGGAAGATCGGGCCGGCGATCGAGTGCGGGAACAGCGTGAGGAACAGCACGTAGTGCGAGAGCCGCCGCGCGGGCTTCGCGTCGCCGCGATAGACGTCGCACAGGTACGAGATCTCCTCGAACGTGATGAACGAGATGCCGATCGGAAGCACGACCTTCGTCCAGCTCACCGGGCCGAGCCCGAACACCGCGATCAGCTGGTCGAGCTGCTCGACGAAGAAGTTGGAGTACTTGAAGTACGCGAGGACCGAGAGGTGGATCGTGACCCCGATTCCGAGCAGCAGCCTCGACCTCCGCGCCGCGATCGCGTGGCTCAGGTAGAAGTCGACGATGCCGAGGCCGAGGACGACCGGCAGGAACTTCGGGGCGCCCCACGCATAGAACACGAGGCTCGCCGCGATGGCGACGCCGTTCTTGGCCGGGCGGGGCGCCAGCCAGTAGATGGCGAGGAACGCCGGCAAGAACAGGTGAACGAAGAGCAGCGAGCTGAAGGGCATGCCCGGGCGGGGCGCAGTCTACAGGGCAATGTTCGGTCCTTCGACATGACACACCTGTCGCGGTTCTTGCCAGGCGGTGAAGTCATTGCAATCGAGGGATCCCCTCACTAGAGTCCGACGACGATGTTCACGGGGAAGCGGCTCGGGCGGGTGGCCCTCGCGCTCGAGGTCACGGTCGCGCTGATCCTGGTCTCGTGGCTGTCGGTGCGCGCGCTCCGGCAGATGGACTTCTTCAGCGACACCGGTCGCACGCACATCCGCATGACCGACGAGTCGCGGACCGCGTACGTCGCGAAGAACATCGTCGAGGGGCGCGGCTACACCGCGAACGACCTGCCCGCCGCGCTCGTCGACTTCTACGACCAGAAGGGCAAGCTCCACGACGAGCACTGGGTCAACGCCGATCGGTTCCCGTTCGCCGCGTACGCCACCGCGGCGCTGTACAAGGTCACCGGATCGACGAGCTGGACCGTCGGAATCCTGGCGTACAACATCCTGTTCTTCGTCGCGTTCGTGCTCGTGCTGTACGCGACGTCGACGATCGTCTGGGGCGATCGCTACGCCGGCCTGTTCACCGTCACGATCGCGCTCGTCCATCCGTACACGTGGATGTTCCTGTACTGGAAGGACGGCGACATGCTCCTGCTGTCGACCGCTGCGATCGGCGCGTTCGTGAAGTACTTCCGCGCGCCGCCGGGGCAGCTGAGCCGGCTGTTCGCGGTCGGCTTCGGGACGCTCCTCGCGTTCGTGTTCCTCGCGCGGCCGAACCTCGGCTTGCCGTTCCTGCTCGTCGTCGGCGGCAGCATCCTCGCCCGGCTGTGGGGCAGCCGGAAGCAGCTCGGCCTCGGCGGCTCGCTCAAGCTCCACGCGAGCCGCGAGCTCCTCATCCCCGTCGTCGTGTTCCTGTGGTGCCTGCCGTTCATCCTCCACACGATGGCGGAGTGGGGGCAGCCTCTGTTCTCGGCCAACAACCTGTACCAGCTGCCGCTCGGCACGCGGTACGGCATGGGCACCGACACCTGGTGGAAGTACACCGAGCCCGGCCACATCCCCACGCTCGGGATGCTGATGCAGGCCTCGGGCGACGAGCTGCTCGCGAAGTTCACGACGTCGTGGGTCGCGACCATCAAGCACTTCTTCGAGTCGCACGTCGTCGAGATCATCCTCGCGCTGATCGCGTTCGCGACCATCACGGGGCGCGGCGCCGATGATGCGAAGCGCTACCGCCCGCTCCGCATCGCGGGGTACGTCGTGCTGTTCGCGGTCGCGACGAACCTCCTGCTCCTGCCGCTGTACAGCTACCAGAACTACTCGTTCCGTCACTACCTCGCGTTCGTGCTGCCGCTCGTGTGGATGGGCGCGGGCCGCGCGGTCCCGATCCTCGTCGAGCGCGTGAAGCCGGCCGTGCTCCAGATCCGCGACCACGCGCGCGCGCACACCGCGTGGTATCTGCTCGTCGGCATCCTCGGACTCGTCGCCTGGAACATCACGGTCGCGAGCCAGTCCGATGTCACCCGCATCTTCGCGCGCACGTCCGCGTTCGCGGGCCAGCACTGGCTCGCGATGTCGCTGCTGCTCGTCGCGTTCGTGTTTCGGCGGTGGCTGCTCAAGCCGCCGTGGTTCCCGCGCGTCGCGGCGCTGATGTTCACGCTCGTGTACGCGTGCTACCGGCCGAGCCTGCCGGTGAAGCGGGTCGAGTTCCAGTTCGCGGCGCTCGACGACAAGGTGTGGGACGCGATGCGCGAGCGCACGGGCATCGTGTCGTCGTTCGCGCTGCAGGGCGAGGTCGCGTGGAACACGGGGCGCAAGAACATCCCGGCCCCCGAGTGGCCGATGCACCTCTACAGCTATCGCTACAACCACGCCCTCGTGATCGAAGACGTCTACATCGAGAGCGCCGAGGCGATGGTCGACGGCGGGCCGTTCGGCCCCGCGGCCCCCGGCTTCGAGGGCTACGCGCGGCTCCAGCGCTATCGCTCGCTACCGGGCTACGAGCTCGCGTTCCACAGCGACGCCGTGCGCGGCTACCCGCGCTTCCGCATCAAGCCGCTCTACAAGGCGTCGACGGTGTTCAAGCTGACCGACGTCGGCGCCGCGGAGGCGCTGCGCCATGTCCCGCCGCGCGTCGAGCTCGGCGACCCGGCGAACGTGATCTACACGGCGCACGGGTTCGACGCCTATCACGTGATCGAGGGCAAGCGCGCCGTGATCGCGACGGACCGCACGCGCAGCCGGTTCCGTGGTGCCAAGCCGCTCGAGGGGCCGTGGGAGGACTCGAGCATCACGGTGTTCGTCGACGAGCGCACGCCGAAGCGCTTCGAGCTCGAGGTCTACGTCCCGCAGGGCGGCACCTACGACTTCTACTGGAACCTCGATCTCTACGCGTACGACCGGCCGAGCGACCGCGCCGCGCACCACCTCGGCACGTACGTCGCGCCGGCCGCTGGCTGGCAGACGATCGCGTTCGACATCCCCGAGGCGCTCGTGAAGCGCGGGCTCAACAAGCTCGGGTTCCGCGCGAAGGGCTGGCTGCCCGCGGCGATGTGCCCGAAGACACTCGCCGAGGGCGCGTGCTCGAACGCGTACTACGCGACGGGGCCGACGACGGACAAGGAGGTCCAGGGGATGGCGCCGTGGATCGTGCCCAGCGACACGTCGCTCGCGCCGGAGTTCGCGGTCACCTCGATGTTCGTCGGCGCGCTCTCGCTGCGCTACTGATATCCTCGGCGGGTGACCAGGCTCCTCGCCGTCGTGGCGCTCCTGGGCGGCTGCGGCGACAACCTCCAGCCGAAACGCGATGCGGCCCCCGAGGCCGGCGCACGCTGCACGCCTGCGCGCGGCCGGATCGACATGAAGCAGATCGCCTGGGGCTGCGCCGTGGAGGGCGCGCCCGCGTATCCGGACTGCTTCGACGGCGTGCTCACCTTCGTGACCGCACCGAAGGGCGACCCGCGGCTGTTCGTCGTGCAGCTCGATGGGCCCATCCGCATCCTGAAGGACGACGAGCTGCTCGCGCGGCCGTTCCTCACGATCGGCGACGAGCGCCGGCTCGTCTCGGGCGCCGAGCTCGGCGTGCTCGGGCTCGCGTTCCATCCGCAGTACGCGACGAACCGGACGTTCTACGTGTTCTACACGGCCCAGAACCCAGACACCGCCGACACGAGGCATCCGTATCTCGACATCGTCGCGCGCTACACGACGAGCGCGACGGACCCCGCTGTCGCCGATCCCGCGAGCCACGAGATCGTGCTCGCGGTCCCCGATCCGTTCGCGAATCACAACGGCGGCATGATCGAGTTCGGCCCCGACGGCATGCTCTACGTCTCGATCGGCGACGGCGGTGGCCGCGTCGACCTGCCCGCGGATCCCTACAACTCGGCGCAGGATCCGAACGTGCTGCTCGGCAAGATCCTCCGCATCGACGTCGATCATCCCGCGGGGGGCAAGCCCTACGGCATCCCGGCGGGCAACCCGTACGCGATGGGCGGCGGCGCGCCGGAGGTGTGGGTCAGCGGGCTGCGGAACCCCTGGCGATTCTCGATCGACGACGCCACGGGCGATCTGTGGATCGGCGACGTCGGCCACGCGCAGGTCGAGGAGCTCGACCTGCTCCGCCACGGCGAGCAGGCCGGCGCGAACCTCGGTTGGCCGATGTGGGAAGGCACCACGTGCTTCGCGCCGCCGTGCACGAGCGCGGGCATGACCCCGCCGATCGCGGAGCACGATCACGCGACCGACGGCTGGTGGTCGATCATCGGCGGCGAGGTCTACCGCGGCGAGTGCATCCCGGAGCTCGCCGGCACGTACGTCTACACCGACTGCGGCCACGGCCACCTGTTCACGGCGAAGCAGCGCGCCGACCGCTCGATCGCGCTGGGCCAGCTCCCGGGCGAGTTCGTCGGGACGATCTTCCAGCCGACGAGCCTCCACGCCGGCGGCGACGGGGAGCTCTACCAGACGCAGATCCGCGGGAACGTGTACAAGATGGTCGTCGCCAGCGACTCGGATTCCCCTTGAAGGCCGGCTAGCCGCCCGGGATGATGAGGCGTGGTGCGGCGCCTCGTCCTCCTCGCCGGTGCGCTCGCCGCGTGCGGGAACGATCGCGCGAGCCCGGAGGCCGAGGTGCCCGCGGACCCCGCGGTCGTCCCGGCCCGCGTGCGGCTGCTCTCCGACGCGCAGTACGCGAACGCGGTCCACGACCTGCTCGGCGATCACATCGTGGTGCCCGCGCTCCAGACCCCGGGCACGCACCCGCACCAGTTCATCCACGACGACGTGCTCGCCGTCGACGCCGCGCTGCTCGTGCAGTACCGGATCGCGGCCGAGACGATCGCGCGCCAGCTCGAGACTGCGCCGCCGTGCGACGCGACGTGCGCGCGCGACTTCGCCGAGCGCGCGTTCCGCCGGCCGCTCGAGGCCGACGAGGCGAGCGAGCTCGCCGCACTGAACGCGGCGGGCGGGCTCGCGCTGCTCGGGGAGGCCGTGCTGCAGGCGCCGAGCTTCGTCTACCGCACCGAGCTGGGCGCGGCGCCGGTCGCGCCGGTCGCGCTGACCTCGTACGAGCTCGCGACCGAGCTGTCGTTCCTGTTCCTCGACTCGATCCCCGATCCGGCGCTGTGGGCGGCCGCGCGCGACGAGTCGCTGCTCCAGCCGGAGGTCCTCGACCAGCACGTCGACCGCTTGCTCGCGCTGCCTCGCGTGCGCGCGCACCTCACGCAGGTCGTGCTGGACTGGCTCGGCATCCCGTCGGTGCTCGAGGCGCGCAAGGACCCGGGGCTGTATCCGGAGATGACGCCGGAGCTGCGCGACGCGATGTACGCGGAGACGCGCGCGTTCGTCGACGACGTGCTGTGGAACCACGGCGGCAGCCTCCGCGAGCTCCTGACCTCGGAGGCGCGCCACGAGAAGCGCGCGCTCGTGCCGGTCTACAGCGACGATCGCGGGCGGCGCGCCGGGATCCTGACGCACGCGAGCGTGCTGACGATGCTCGCCTCCGAGCAGCGCGAGTCGATCATCCGCCGCGGCATGTTCATCCGGCACAAGTTCTTGTGCCTCCCCGATCCGGGCCGCCCGCCGTTCTCCGCGATCGTCGCCGAGTCGAGCTTCACGCACGCGATGACCGAGTCGCAGTTCTCGTTCTTCCGCCTCGCCCACGTGTACTGCTCGGGCTGCCACACGGCGATCGATCCGCCGGGGCGCGCGCTGCACCAGTTCGACGCGCTCGGGCGCTGGCGCGAGACCGACGAGATCGACTCACCCGTCGAGACCGATACGACGATCGAGATCGGCGGAGAGCGGCGCGACATCCGGAACGCGGTCGAGCTCGCGCACGCGCTCGCCGACAGCGATCACGTCGCGCGCTGCGTCGCCGACCAGCTCGCGAACCACGCGTACGGGCGCCCGCTCGTCGACTCCGCCGCGCAGGCGCACCTCCACGCGCGGTTCGCGGAGTCGGGCCACGATCTCGTCGAGGTGTTTCGCGCCGTCGCGACGAGCCCGGCGTTCCGCTACCGGCGAGGTGCGCCGTGACGCTCACGCGGCGCGGCTTCCTCGCGGGCCTCGGCGGTGCGGCCGCCGGCGGCGCACTCGTCGGCGCACCGCTGTGGTCGCGGCTCCTCCACGCGGAGCCGACCGCGGCTCCGACGCGGCTCCTCGTCATCCACAAGCCGGCCGGCACGCACCCCGCGGCCTACGACTGCGCGGGCGATCCGAGCGCGTTCACGCTGAGCCACATCCTCGATCCGTTCGCCGATCTGCGCGAGCACATGACCCTCGTCGAGGGCCTCGAGGTCAAGAAGGCGGCGAACACGCCCGGCGAGGACCACGCGAACGCCATCGTCACGTTCATGACCGGCGGCGTCCCGTTCAAGCCGCCGGGCTCCAACGACGCGCTCGCCGAGCGCATCTCGATCGATCAGATCCTCGCCGCGCAGCCCGCGTTCGGCTCCGGCGTCCCGATCCGCTCGCTCCAGCTCACCGCCGACGATCGCGCGCTCCAGTTCGGCATGCGCGTGCTGAGCTACGCCGGGCGCGGCGCGCCGATGCCGGCCGAGCAATCGCCGCGCACTTCGTTCGCGCGCGTGTTCGGCACGCTCGGCGATCGCCCGCTCACCGCCGACGAGCTCGCGCGCGTCCGCACGAACCGGCAGAGCGTGCTCGACTTCACGCGCCGCGACCTCGCGCGCCTCCAGCACCGCGCGCCCGCCGAGAGCCGCGCGCGCCTCGACCGCCACCTCCAGGCGATCCGCGAGGTCGAGCAGGTGCTCCATCAGACGATCGGCCGCTTCGACACCTCCGGCCTGCGCGCCACCGTCGACGCCGTCGACGCGCGCCGGCGCGACGAGCTCCACGCCGCGATCGGCCGCGCACACCTCGATGTCGTGCGCGCCGCGTTCCAGTGCGACCTCACCCGCATCGCCTGCTTCCAGTGGGGAAGCATGGAGCTGAACTTCAGCCACCTCCTCCCCGGCTTCACCGACCTCGGCTACCACCTGCTCTCGCACTACGCGGGAAACGAAGGGCCCGACCTCGAGCTCGCCGAGATCCACCGCTGGTACAACGTCGAGCTCG
>JAEUJX010000096.1 GCA_016794545.1 Myxococcales bacterium | reverse complement strand
CCGGCGATCGGCACGCCGTCCGCGTCGACGACCCTGCCCTCGATCGTCGCGCCGCGGGTCAGCGCGATCTCCGGAACGCCCTTGCCCGCCTCGATCTCGATGCCGCCCGGGCTCAGGTAGCCCGGCGAGAACGCGTCCGCGATCCACGCACCGTTCGGGACGCCCTCGATCCGGAACGAGCCGTCGGCCGCGCTGCGCGCGTAGCGCGGCGCCTGATCGTCGCCCGAGGGCCGCAGCTCGATCGCCGCCGGGATCCCCGTGCCCTCGTCGCGATCGATCACCCGCCCGACGACGATCGCCGCGGGCTCGAGCCGTAGCTCGACCGGCAGAAACGGCCCCGCGCCGAGCCGGCTCGCCCGCACCGCGCGCGCCGCGGTCGCGCCCTGCCACGCGAACACCTGGTAGCGGCCCTCGGGCAGCTCGGGGAACGAGAACGCACCCGCGGCATCGCTCGTCCCGTCGAGCTGCCCGCCGATCGCATCGCCGCGCACGCCGATGTTCACGCCCGCGACGGGCTTGCCGGTCGCGTCGCTCACGGTGCCCGCGATGCCGACCTGCCGGCTGACGACGATCCGCGTGGCATCCGAGGGCACCGCGACGTACCGGACCTCGGCGGGCAGGAGGCCGGCGCCCGAGACGCGCACGCGGTAGCGCCCGGGCTCCAGCCCCTCGACGACGAACCGGCCATCCAGACCGGTCGGCAGCGAGACCCGGACCGCCGGCGCCGCGGCACCGCCGCTACCACTGCCGCTGCTGCCCACCGACGCGTCGCTCCCGCGGGCGAGCGACGGATCGCCCGCGCCCTTCTCGAGCTCCGCGCTGACCTCGGCGCCGACGACCGCGAGACCGGCGCCGTCGAGCACGAAGCCGGACAGCCGCACGCCACCGATGGTCGTCCCCGGAAGCGCCGGCCCCTCGGGGGCGCGCACCGCGGCGCTGCCGTCGGTCGTCGCGCCTGCCGTGTCACTGCCGGGACCGGCTTCGCCGCGCGGTCGGCGCTCGCGCGCGACGAGCAGCCCGACCGTCACGACGATCGCGATCGCCATCGCGCCCTGCAGCAGGAGCCGCCGGCCGCGGCCGCGCGCGATCGTCGTCCCCCCACCTGCGCGCGCGTCCGCGGGAGCCGGTTTGGTCGCCGGCGCCGGTTCGGCCGTCTCCGGTCCGGCCGTCTCCGGTCCGGCCGTCTCCGGTCCGGACGGTTTCGTTTCCGAACCGTCCGGCGGCGCCTCGGACGAGCCGTCGCTCACCGCCCAACACTAGCGCGTTCCAGGGTACGCTTCGGTTCGTGTCGTCGGGACTGTTCGCGAACCAGCGGGAAGCCAACCTGTCGTCCACGGTCGCCCTCGTCGAGTCGGCGCTCGAGCAGCTCGGCTATCCGGCGGCGACCACCCGCGTGAAGGATCCCGCGGCACTCCACGCCTGGCAGATCCCGAAGGGCTCGGCGCTGACGAAGGTGACGCTCCTGAGCCGCGCGCAGTTCACGCACCTCCGGGTGTGCGCCGTCGTGATGACGCTCGATGGCAAGGTCGACCGCCCCGCGCTCCACGCGCACCTGCTCGAGCTGAACGCCGGGCTCTCCGGCGCCGCGTTCGCGACCACCGGCGACGAAGTGCTGCTCCTGGCCGAGCGCTCGACGCTGGACCTCGATCGCAGCGAGGTCCTCGATGTGATCAAGCGCGTCAGCACCTGCGCCGACGACCACGATGACGTCCTCGTCGCGCGGTTCGGCGGAACGCTCGGCGTCTCGGCGTGACTACTTGAGATCGCGGCCGCGCGGACCTTCGTCGAGCGCGATCGAGGTCAGGACGTTCGGGCAGATCGTGAGCTCGCCCGACTCGCGGACGACGCGGCCGCGCGAGTCGATGAGCTTTGCCTCGGAGAGGACGGCGAACTCCACCGGGCCGGAGCTCGGCTGGCACGAGGCGAGATAGCCCGTGATCCGGGCACCCGTGTCGTACTCGATGGTGACGCGGTGGCTGATCAGGTCGTGCAGCTTCGAGTAGTTCGGCATGCGCCGATCGCTATATCACGACTCAGTTGGCCCACGGATCGCTGGACGCGGGGACTCGCTCGCGCGTGGGCGCGGTCCCGTCGAGGAGCTTGGCGGCCAGGGAGCCGGCCCGGTCCATCGTGTACTCGATGCGCGCGGTGGAGCCGTCGTTCGCCTCGATCGTGCACTCGAACACCGCGCCGTGCTGCTCGATCGGGATGCGGTCCTGGCAGCGCACGGCCGTGATGCCCTTGGGCGCGAGCTGCGCGTGAAGGTCGGCGGCCATCACCTCGCCGCTGATGACGGTTCTGCTCGTCGCGAGCGCCACCGCACCGGCGCCGACGGCCCCGATGAAGCTCATTATCGCGAGGCTCCGCACCATGCGTCGATGATACACACGGATCCGTGAGCGAGTCCCCGAAGTCTCCGCCCAAGCTCCGCAAGCAGCGGTTCGCCACCGACGCCGACATCGAGATCAAGGGCGCTTACACGCCCGCAGACGCGCCTGGCGAGCCCGCCCCGCCCGCCGGCCAGTTCCCGTTCACGCGCGGCGTGCAGAGCACGATGTACCGCGGGCAGCTGTGGACGATGCGCCAGTACGCGGGGTTCGGCACCGCGGCGGAGTCCAACAAGCGCTACAAGTACCTCCTCGCGCAGGGCGGCAAGGGCCTCTCGGTCGCGTTCGACCTGCCGACGCAGATGGGCCGCGACTCGGACCATCCGATGGCGCGCGGCGAGGTCGGGCGCGTGGGCGTCGCGATCGACTCGATCGAGGACATGCGCATTCTGTTCGATGGCATCCCGCTCCGGGATGTCTCGACGTCGATGACGATCAACGCGACCGCGGCGACGCTGCTCGCGCTCTACATCGCCGTCGGCGAGGAGCAGGGCACGCCCGCGACCGAGCTGCGCGGCACGATCCAGAACGACATCCTGAAGGAGTACATCGCGCGCGGCACGTACATCTATCCGCCCGCCGGATCGATGCGCCTCATCACCGACACGTTCACGTACTGCGCGAAGAGCGTCCCGCAGTGGAACACGGTCTCGATCAGCGGCTACCACATCCGCGAGGCCGGCTCCGATGCGGTGCAGGAGGTCGCGTTCACGCTCGCGAACGGCATCGCGTACGTCGAGGCCGCGATCGCCGCCGGGCTCGACGTGGACGAGTTCGCGCCGCGGCTGTCGTTCTTCTTCAACGTGCACAACAACTTCCTCGAGGAGGTCTCGAAGTTCCGCGCCGCGCGCACGCTGTGGGCCCGGATCATGCGCGACCGGTTCGGCGCGAAGAACCCGAAGAGCCAGATGCTGCGGTTCCACTCGCAGACCGCGGGCGTCACGCTCCAGGCGCAGCAGCCGCTCGTCAACGTGGTGCGCGTGACGCTCCAGGCGCTCGCCTCGGTGCTCGGCGGCACGCAGAGCCTGCACACGAACAGCTACGACGAGGCGCTCGGCCTGCCGACCGAGGAAGCGGCGCGGATCGCGCTGCGCACGCAGCAGGTGGTCGGCCACGAGTCCGGCGTCGCCGACTTCATCGATCCGCTCGGCGGCTCGTGGGCGGTCGAGGCGATGACGGCCGAGATCGAGAAGCGCGTCGGCGAGTACTTCGCGAAGCTCGAGGCGCTCGGCGGCATGGTCAAGGCGATCGAGCAGGGCTTCCCGATGCGCGAGATCGAGCGCCGCGCGTACGAGCACCAGCGCGCGGTCGAGAAGAAGGAGCGCATCGTCGTCGGCGTCAACGAGTACGTGATGGCCGAGGAGGAGCCGGTACCGGTCGCGAAGATCGATCCGGCACTCGAGGAGGATCAGGTGCGGCGGGTCGCCGGCCTGCGGTCCCGCCGCAACGCGGCGGAGCACGCGCGCGCGCTCCAGGCGCTCGACGACGCCGCGACCGGCGGCGGGAACCTGGTCGCGCCGATCGTCGGCGCGGTGAAGGCGATGGCGACGGTCGGCGAGATCGCGGACGTCCTGCGCAAGCGCTTCGGCGAGTACCACCCGGCGCAGTAAGCGTATCCTCGCCGCATGAGGCTTCCGCTCGCGCTGCTCGTCGCGGTGCCCTCGGTCGCGGCCGCGCAGACCTACGAGATCCGTCCCGGCGAGGACCTCGCCGCGCGCCTGCGCATGCTCCAGCCCGGCGACGAGGTCGTCGTCCATGCCGGCACCTACCCCACGCCGGGCTTCTTCCAGGTGTCGTGGGCGGGCACGCCGCAGGCCCCGATCGTCGTGCGCGGCGCCGACGGCGCGCGGCCGATCATCCAGGGCACGCCGAGCCAGAACGTCATCGATCTCTCGGGCAGCTACTTCACGCTCGAGAACTTCGAGATCCGGGGCGGCAGCCACGGCATCCGCCTGGGCGCCACGGACCACGCCACGTTCGAGGACCTCGTGCTGCACGACCTCGGCGATGTCGGCATCTCGTGCAACCGGCCCGGCCAGGACTGCTCTCAGATCACGATCCGCCACAACGAGATCTACGGCACGGGCACCTCGGCCACCGGCGAGGGCATGTACCTCGGCGGCAACGACGCGACGAACATCTTCCGCGACTCGATCATCGAGCGGAACTACCTCCACGATCTCGGCGGCAGCCAGGGCGATGGCATCGAGGTGAAGACCGGCGCGTCGGGCGTGATCGTGCGCGACAACGTGATCGTCCGCGCGAAGTACCCGGCGATCACGATGTACGGCTACGCCGGCACCGGGCCGCGCAACATCGTCGAACGGAACTTCATCCTCACCACCGTCGACAACGGCATCCAGATCGTCGGCCAGGTGATCGTGCGCAACAACATCATCCTCGGTGCCGGCGCCAACGGCATCCAGTCCAAGGCGTCGCAGGGCCAGACGCCACGCGACCTCGTGATCGCGCACAACACGGTCGTGATGGCGGGTGGCCCGTGCCTCAAGTCCAACGACTGGGCCACCGCCGCGAACCAGATCGTCGCGAACAACGCGCTCTACTGCGCCGACGGGATCGCCATCGATCTGAACGGCGGCGCGCCGAATGCGATGATCAGCGGCAATGTCGGCCTCGGCACGAGCAACGCCGCATCCGGATTCCGTGCGGGATCTTCTGTCGCAGCCGATCTCGGGAGCGCCGCGAATCCGTATCCGCCCGCCGGGAGCGCGCTCGTCAACGCGGGTGACGCCGCGCAGGCCGCGCTGGAGGACTTCAACGGCAGCGTGCGCGCCGATGGCATGCCCGACATCGGCGCCTACGAACGCACCACCGACATGAATCCGGGCTGGGATCCGCACGAGGGCTTCAAAGATCCCGCCCCCGTCAACGGTGCAGACAACTCGATGCCGATGAACATCGAGTGCAGCGATCCCTGCGTTCCGGTCGACAACGCGAGCGGTTGCTGCGATTCTGGTGGGAGTGTCGATGTCAGCTCCCTCCTTGCAGCCCTCGTCGCCCTCGCCCTCCTCCGCACGCGGCGACGCTAGCCTGCGCCGCTCCGGCGGCCTCGCGCGACTCGCGACGCTCGACTTCGCGGCGACCAAGGTCGGCCTCGAGGCCGCGCGGTACCGCGTCATCACGTTGCCGGCGGGCATCGTCGACAAGGCGACGTTCTTCGCCGCGGTCCGCGCCACGCTGCCGCTCGTCCCCGCGCTCGCGGAGGACAAGTGGGACGCGCTCGATGACTCCCTGTTCGAGGGGCTGCTCGAGCTGCCGGAGGATCGCGTCGCCATCCTGTGGACCGGCGCCGGCCCGATGCGCGCGAGCGAGCCCGGCGCGTTCTCCGCCGCGATCCAGGTGCTCGAGAATGTCGCGCGGTCGCTGCTGCACGGCGAGTACACCCTGGGGCCGCCGAAGTCCGTGCTCGTGGTCGTCGACGCCTGATGGCGCGGCGCGTGTAGCGCTCTGCCGCTGTGACCGGAAGAAGCCCGGCAGGCGCCGCGGCCCCGCGAACGAGCCAGACCCGCTCTCCGCGAAACGCAAGGCCGGTCACGTCGTCGCCGGAGCGGCCGGGGCTTCGACCTTCGCCGGCTCCTCGACCTTCGGAGCGTCGACCGCCGGAGCCTCGACCTTCGGCGCCTCGACCTTCGGAGCCTCGACCTTCGGAGCCTCGACGGCCGCCGGCTCCTCGACCTTCGGCGCCTCGACGGCCGCCGGCTCCTCGAGCTGGCGGTCCTCGACCATCGGCTCATCGACGTCCTCCGGCATCGGCTCGGCGTTGTCGTAGGTCTTCTCGTCGGTCTTCTCGCCGGTCTCGTCGTCGGTCTTGTACATGGCGATCGAGTCGACGCCCTCGAGGCGCTTGCGGCTGGCCAGGGCCTCGCGCGAGCCGAGCTTGCCGCCGGCCTCGAACGCCTCGCGCGCCTCGTCGAGCTGGTCGAGGTGCTCGTACGCGGTACCGAGGTTGTTGAACATGTAGCCGGTCGCGTCCTTCTTCTCGACCGCGACCTTCAGCGCCTCGATCGCATCGGCGTAGTGCTTCAGCTGGAGGTGCGTGAAGCCGAGGTTGGTCCACGCCCAGGTGTTGTCGGGGTTGAGCTCGGTCGCCTGGCGGAAGGCCTCGATCGCGTTGTCGTAGTTGTAGCGGGCGAGCTCCGCGCGGCCGCGCGTGTTGAACGCCTGGCTCGACTTCGGCGCGAGCTTCACCGCCTTGTTCGCGCTGCGGATCGCGCTGGCCCGCTCGCCCGTCGCGATGTACACGCGCGCGAGCTCG
>JAEUJX010000093.1 GCA_016794545.1 Myxococcales bacterium | reverse complement strand
GCACTTCTTCGCGAAGTCGATGTAGTCCTGCGTCTTCTTCACCAGCACCGCGTGCGGCTCGAGGTCGCGGATCGCCCTCGCGAGCGCGGGGCCGAGCTCCGCGTCGAGATCGCGGGTGGTCGTCGGGCCGAGGACCGCGTCGAGCTCGGCCACCGATCGCGCGGCGCACGCCCGGAGCGGCGCCGCGTCCAGATCGTTCGCGCGCGCGGCATCGACGATGCGGCGGACCTCGTACCTCCAGTCGAGCTCGGTCTCGAACAGGTGCTTGAACCGCTCCAGGTGGTCGGCCTCGATGGTGACGATCCGGCCGAGCACGCGCTGGAACTCGAGCTCGGCCGCCTCCTCGTCGAGCACGCGGACCGCCGGCGACAGCCCGAGCTCGAACGCGAAGTCCGCGACGATCGAGCCGCACACGGAGTTGACCGTGCCGATCCGCGCGGCGAGCAGGCGGTGCGCGTCGAGCCCCCGGCCGGCCCTCAGCAGCTCCCCGCGCGCCCGCTCGGCCAGCTCCGCGGCCGCCTGCTTGGTGAACGTGACCGCCACGGTCCCCTCGGCGCGCGCGCGGCGCGACGCGATGGCCTCGCCCAGGACGGCGGTCAGCTTCGTCGTCTTTCCCGATCCGGCGCTCGCCGTGATGATCCGGATGTTCATGACCGCGTGGCCTTTCCGCAGATGGCGCCGAAGCCGCAGTACCGACAGTGGGGCGCGATCCGCATCACCCCGTCCGACAACGCACCCTTCTCGACGTCCTCGACCGCCGACGGCGCCTCGAGCCGTCCGGCGGCCAGCTCGCCGATGCGTTCGGCGACGCGAGCGGTCGCGCCCGCCAGCATGTCTTCGGCGCTGTACGGGGACTGCCACGCATCGGGCAGCGTCGACCCCGCCGGCGCGAGCAGGTGCTGCTGCTGCAACGTGAGGTAGCCGACCTGCGGGAGCTGCTCGCCGGTCCTCGTCATCGCCGCATACGCGACGAGCTGCAGCGCCGTCCCGCTCTCGAGCCGCTCGCGGTGCGTGCCCGTTCCCCACTTGAAGTCGATGATCGTGTCGGGCCCCTCGAGGACCAGATCCGAGCGGCCCTTCAGCACCGCACCACCGAGCCGTCCTTCCACGTCGAGCTCGACGCCGCGCACGCGCGCGCCGGTCTTCACGAGCAGGCGCGCCACCTCGGCGGCGGACTCGACGATGCCGCGCCGCAGCTCGGCCCGCTGCCGCTGGTAGTCGGGCAGCCCGAGCGCCTCGGCGAGCGTGCCGTGCTCGCCGTCGAACGCGGCCTCCGCGCGGCGCGCCGCCTCCTCCGGCGACGCGACGGGCGTCCCGAACACGCGCTCCATCACGAGGTGCGCGATGTTCCCGTACACGAGCGGTCCCGGTGCACCAGGCACATCGGCGAGCACGCGCCGCAGCCGCCCGTGGCGCTCCAGCGCCCACGACAGCGAGCAACCGAGCAACCGCTCGAGGCTCGACGGTGACTCGAGGTCCCTGATCGAGAGCGCGGGCACCGTCACGGTCGCGGCGGGCATCACGAGCGGACGCAGCCCCACGGCCTCGCGACGTGCGCGCGCCGGCCGCGTGATGCGCGTCGCCTCGAGCTTCGCCACGTTCGTCCGCTCGACGAGCCCCGCGACGAGCTCGTCCCACAGCGGGTGCGGGTGGACGCGCTCCCCGGTCTCGCTCGTGCGCGGACACACGAGCACCAGCTCGCCCGTGGCCTGCTCGAGCGGGCGCCGCCAGCGCCGCGCCTCCGCGGCCATCAGCGCGCCCGGATCGGGCGGCGTGATGCCGGCCGCTTCGAGCGCGGCCCGTTCGCCCGCCGACAGCCGCAGCTGCGGCGACGCCGGCGCCGAGTCGCGCGTGAAGCCCCACCACACGATCGTGCGCGCCGCCCCGACGATCGACGCGGGATGCCGCACGCCCGCGAACCCGACCTCGGCCGCCTCGCCGGCGAGCACGGGCAGCTCGAGCTCCTGCTGCAGGCGGCCCAGCTCCGCGTGCGCGAGCTCCGGCTTCCCGGTGAGCTGCGCCAGCGTCACGAACCGCTCCGCGAGCACCGCCGTCGCGCGCAGGCTCGGGACCGACGCCGCGCGCCCGTGGGCCCACGTCGCGAGGACGCGCAGGCGCGCCGTCAGCTGCTCGAGCGAGAGCGGCTGACCGCGACGAACCACCGGATCGACGAGCGCGCCGAACCGCGCCGTCACCCGCTCGCGGCGCTCCGCGGCGACATCCTCGAGTCCCAGCCGCAGCGCCTCGATCCACTCCTTCGATCCCCGCGCCGGGAACGACGACAGCGCGCGAGCCAGCTTGCGCCGCAGCGCCAGATCGATCGGCCCGGGCTCCGCGCAGATCAGTGCGTGCAGGTCCGCCGGATCCATCGGCGCGAACGCGGTCTCGACGACGAGCCGCACGAGCGCCGACGCGGACGTGGTCCCGCGGGGCGCGCCGAGGCGAGGCAGCCCGTGCTGGACGAGCGCGGCGTCGAGCACCGCATCTCCGCCGACGATCACGACGTCGTCGAGCGAAGCGCACGCCGCGAGCGCGGCGGCGACCTCCTCCGCGGCGGCGAGCGGGCCATGCGGCCGGACGAGCACCAGCGTTCCATCGCCCACGGGCCGGAACGACGGCCCGCGCGCGGCCGCGAGATCGCCGGTGGCTTCCGCCGGCGCGAGCGGTCGAACGTCGATGCGCACACCAGCCTCGGCGAGCGCGGCGAGCACGCGCCGCCACAGCGGAGGCAGCTCGCCGGCGTCGTCGAGCAGCGTCACCGACCGCAGATCGATCGACCGATGCGGCAGCCCCGCGATGACGATCCGCAGCCGATCCGGGATCGACGGCGCGCAGCCGGCGGTCGCCGACCACAGCGCGTCGAGTCGCGGCGCGATCGGCTCGCCGTTCCATCCCCACAGCGCGAGCAGATCGCGATCGTGGAGCAGGCGCATCGCGGTCCCCAGCGGATCGACCTCGCACGACTCCTTCCAGAAGCCGTCGCGCCCGGCGAGGACACGCGCGAGCGCGACGGTGCGCTCG
>JAEUJX010000060.1 GCA_016794545.1 Myxococcales bacterium | reverse complement strand
GCACCTGCACCTGCACCTGCACCTGCACCTGCACCTGCACCTGCACTCCCAACCTGCACCTGCACTTGCACGTGCCCGTGCTCCCACGACCTGCACGTGCTCGTGCACGTGCCCGTGCTCCCACGACCTGCACGTGCACGTGCTCGTGCCCGTGCTCGTGCTCGTGCTCGTGCTCGTGCCCGTGCCCGTGTCCCCCAAGACCTGCACCAAAATCGGGCACCTGCGCCCCGTCGCAACTTCTCCGGCCGCCGGTCGATAGCCGCGGTCATGATGGACTACGAGCGCTTGCACGTGTACCAGTTCGCGATCGAGCACCTCGCGTTCGTCCTCGAAGCCCTTCCGCGCCTGCCTCGAGGGAATGCCGCGCTGGCGGATCAATGGCGGCGCGCGGCGATGGCGATCCCGCTCAACATCGCCGAGGCCGTCGGGAAACGCACTCCCGCGGACCGGGCCGCGAGCTACACCATCGCTCGCGGGGAGGCGATGGAGTGCGGGGCGGTGCTTGATGTGGTTCGCCTGCTGGGGAAGCTGCCCTCGGAGAAGCTGGATCATGCGAAGGACAGGCTCCGCAGCATCGTGGCGATGCTGACGAGGATGTCGGGGTGAGGTGCAGGTCGTGGGAGCACGGGCACGAGCAAGTGCAGGTGCAGGTTGGGAGTGCAGGTGCAGGTGCAGGTGCAGCTGGGAGTGCAGTGGAATGCGATGCACTGCAGCAGGTGCAGGTGAGGTTCAGAGGCAGGATAGCGACGAGCACTTCGCGGCCGGCGCGGGCAGGGACGGAGCCGGCACCAGATCGTCGAAGCTGCGGATCGCGGGACCCGAGAGGAACTTGCCGGGCATCGTGCCGCGGACGAACGGCATCCACAGCGACTGGTTGGGGTCGAGCGACACGCCCGCCGGATCCCCGCTCCACGGCTCGACGCGCCCGAACGACACGCCCGGCGGCACCGGGAAGTCGCGCACCGGCGTGCGCGGGTGGGCCTTCTGCATGAACTCCACCCAGATCGGGACCGCGACGCCGCCGCCGGTGATCTTGTCGCCGATCGGCGTCGAGTCGTCGCGGCCGATCCAGACGGCGGCGAGCAGGTCGGGCGTGAAGCCGGCGAACCAGACGTCGCGGTAGTTCGCGCTCGTGCCGGTCTTGCCGGCGGCGGGGCGGCCGATGGTCTGCGCGTAGCGCGCGGTGCCGCGCGAGACCACGCCCTTCATGAGGTGCGTCGTGACGTAGGCGACCTCGGGCGAGATCACCTGCGGGCCGAACGGCGCCTCGCGCAGGTCCTCGACGACGCGCCCGGTGGTGTCGGTGACGAGGTCGAAGAACCGCGGCGTGACGCGCCGGCCGCCGGCCGCGATGCCGGCGTAGCCGGCCGCGATCTCGATCAGCGTGAGGTCGGGCGTGCCGAGGCTGATCGAGATGTGCCGCGGGATCGCGCTGGTGACCCCGAACCCGCGCAGGACCTCGATCAGGCGATCGAGGCCGAAGCTGACGACGAGCTGCACGCTGATCGTGTTCAGCGAGTAGGCGAGGGCGGTCATCAGCGTGACGCCGCCCATGTACTTGTTGTCGTAGTTCGCCGGCGTCCACACGCCGGTCGCGGTGGTCACGGAGAACGGCCCGTCGGTCATGCGCTCGACGGGCGTGCGGCCCGCCTCGAGCGCGGCGGCATAGATGAACGGCTTGATCGTGGAGCCGACCTGGCGCTTGCCCTGCGTCGCGCGGTTGAACTGGCTGCCGGTCCAGTCGTAGCCGCCGACCAGCGCGCGCACGCGGCCGGTCGCCGGCTCGAGCACGACCATCGCGCCCTGCAGCGCGGGCCGCTGCGCGAGCGTGACCGCCTTCTCGTCGGCGGCGACGCGCACGGGGAGCAGGTCGCCGAGCACGACCGCCGTGCCCTTCTTGTCGTGGCGCCACGCGCGCACCTCCTTCGCGTCGGCCTCGGCGAGCGGCAGGCGCTTGGGGCCGAGGTCGACCACGACGCCGCCGTTCCTCGGGAGCTCGACGACCATCGCGCCGTAGCGCTGCTCGGGCAGCACGGCGTCGGCGACCGCGCTCGTGTCGTCGTGCGCGCCGGTCAGCGGGTGCGAGGGGCCGTCCGTCCACGCACCGCGCAGCCCCTGCGCGACGCTGCCGATCGGGCCGCGGAAGCCGAGCCGGCGATCGAGGCTCTCGAGGCCCTTCCTGAGCGCGTTCTCGGCGGCGGTCTGCATGCGCGTGTCGAGCGTCGAGTAGAACTTGAGGCCGCCCCGAAACAGATCTCGGTTGCCATAGCGCTTGGTCGCGAGCTGGCGCACGGTCTCGACGAAGTACGGCGACGCGAGGTGGTTCAGGTCGCTCGCGTCGACGAGCGAGATCGGCTCGACGAGCGCGGCCTGGTACTCGGCGTCGGAGATGTACTTGTCCTCGCGCATGTGGCCGAGCACGTAGCGCTGCCGCTCGCGCGCGAGCTGCATGTTGCGGTGCGGGGCGTACTTCGTCGGCGACGCGACGAGGCCCGCGAGCATCGCCGCCTCGGCGACGGTGAGGTCCTCGACCTCCTTGCCGAAGTAGGTCTGCGCGGCCGCGCCGACCCCGTACGCGCCGTGGCCGAGGTAGACGTGGTTCAGGTAGATCGAGAGGATCTGCGCCTTCGTCAGCTCGCGCTCGAGCCGCACCGCGAGGATCAGCTCCTTCATCTTGCGGCGGTACTTCTGACTCTTGCGCAGCTTCTCGTACTCGGGCGGCGTGAGGCCGAGCGCACCGACCTGCTCCTCGCCGGCGAGCAGCGTCTGCTTGATGATCTGCTGCGTGATCGTCGAGCCGCCCTGCTTGATCGCGCCGTCCGAGCGGAAGTTCTTGTACGCGGCGCGCGCGATGCCCATGAGGTCGAAGCCCTGGTGGCGGTAGAACCGGCGGTCCTCCGCGGACAGGAACGCGGCGGGCACGTGCGGCGGCATGCGCTCGAGCGCGATGATCCGGCGGTTCTCGATCGAGAACGCGCCGACCTCCTCGCCGTCGGACGACAGCACGACGCTCTTGCGGTTCGGCTGGTAGTCGAGCAGCTGCGAGAGGTCGGCCGGCAGCTCCTCGTTGATCGTGGTGACCGCGAGGTAGATCGACGCGGCGCCGAGCGACGCGCCGTAGATCATCAGCAGGAACACGAGGCGCAGCACGCTGAACGCACGGATCCGGCGCCGCCGCCGGCGCGGGCGCGGTTTGCCATCTGCGGGCCTCGGGGCGTCGGCCACGGTATGCTCAGTCTATGAGGTCTCGGCGCCGCGCGCACGCCGCTGCACTCGCCGCGCTGGCGATCGCGGCGAGCGTGCCCGCCGTGACCGCGCAGCCCGTCCCGGCAGAAGTCCCGGCCGCGGACAGCGGGTCGGGATCCGCGGGGCCGCCGCCCGCGCCCGCCGGGAGCTCGCCCGTCGAGTCGAGCGACATCCCGGACGTCACGCCGCCGCCGCCGCGGTTCGCCGTCGCGCCGTTCGAGAACCAGTCGAACGTGCGCGCGTTCGACTGGCTGATCGCCGGTGCGCCGTTCGAGATCGCCGAGAAGACCGAGGGCGTGCTCGGGCTCGAGGCCGCGGGCGGACCGCTCTACGTCGGTGGGACGCTGATCGCGGCGGAGGCCGGGCCGGTGGCCGCGTTCGCGAGCGAGCACGGCGCGCAGTGGGTGATCACCGGCTGGGTGATGCGCCCGAACTGGGAGCTCGAGCTGTCGATCACGCTGTGGAAGATCACGAGCGGGCGCGCGACCGTGATCAGCGAGATCAAGAAGCGCGGGCCGGTGCCGACGTACCACGCGCTGCTCGGCGACGCGCTCGCCACGATCTGGACCGCCGCCGGACACAAGCTCGACGACGCGAAGCGGGCGAAGCTCGCGCGCCCGCTCGCGGCCGACCTCTACGCGGTGACGCTGCTCGGCCGCGGGCTCGGCCGCCTGAGCGGCGCGCTGTCGCCGCCGCTGCCCGCCGATCCGCAGGTCGCGGCGCAGGTGCTCGCCAAGCAGCTGGAGCTCGCCGAGCACGACCTCGAGCGCGCGGTGTTCATCGATCCGAAGCTGTTCGAGGCCCAGCGCGCCGTCGGCGAGCTCTACAAGAAGCAGGCGGCGGAGCGGAACGATCCGAAGCTCGCGGCGCGTGCGGCCGGGAAGTTCGCCTACGCGAACGACCTCGCGCCGGACGATCTGCAGTCACTGCGCGCCGCCGCGCGCGCCGCGGCCGACGCCGGCAAGGCGGAGCTCGCGGGCGCGCTGTTCCGGCGGCTCGTCACGATGCGGCCGTGGGATCTCGACGCGCGCTTCGAGCTGGGCGCGGCGCTGTGGAAGTCCGGCGACGCCGCCGCGGCCGAGCACCAGCTGACGCAGGTCACCTCGCACGCGCCCGATCACCTCGCGGCGCGCCGCGTGCTCGTGCTGATCCACGCGTCGCGCAGCGACACGAAGAAGCTGGTCACCGAGCTCGAGTCGATCGCCCAGCGCGCGCCGGGCGACCTCGAGGTGAAGGCGGAGCTCGCGACCGCGTACGGCGCGATCGGGCGCTGGGACCGGTCGACCGCGACGCTCGAGGCGATCGCGGCCGCGAAGGCGCCCGAGCTGCCGCTGCTCGTGCGGATCGCCGACGGCAAGAAGCGGCTCGGCGATCTCGACGGCGCGCTCGCCTGGTACGCGCGCGCGACCAAGGCCGCGCCCGACTCGAGCCTGCCCGGCTTCCTCGGCGCGCAGGCGCTCCTCGACGCCGGCAAGCTGGCCGAGGCGGCGCGCGCGTATACGAACCTCCAGAGGTTCAGGGAGCACCTCCCGGCGTCGGAGCAGGCGCTCGGCACGATCGCGCTCGCGCAGGGGCGCGCGAACGACGCGGCGTGGTACCTGCGGCGCGCCGTGCGCGCGGCGCCGCGCAGCTTGCCCGCGTGGCGCGCGCTGATCGCCGCCGAGCTCGCGCGCAAGGACGCGGCGACCGCGCTCGCCGAGCTCGAGCGCGCGCGGGGCACCTGGCCCACCGATGGCGTGCTGCACTACCTCGCCGCGGTCGCGCACGTGCAGGTGGACGCGAAGACCGAGGCGCGCACCGAGCTCGTCGCCGCGATGAAGCAGCTGCCGACGTTCACGCCGGCGCGATCCGCGCTCGCGTCACTCGATGCCGGTGGGACGTTCGCGCTCGCGTACACCCCCGAGGTCGTGCGGCCGTGGGGCGATGCGGAGGCGCTCCAGGAGACACTCGATCGCTTCGCGGTCACGGCGACGACGATGGGGACGGTGCGCACCGCGTACCAGTCGCAGGTGCTCGGCCTGCTCGGCGCGCTCGGCAAGGGCCCGCTCGCCGCCGTGCCCGTCGGCAAGGCGCTCGCCGTGCGGGTGTGCCCGGTCGGGCGCGTCGCGCCGCGCTGGGCCGCCGCGCAGCAGGAGCTGCGGCGCTACGAGCGGCTCGGCGTGGATCTCGAGGCGGCCTACCGGTACATCGCGCGCCACGACGAGATGGGCGTGACCGGCGGCCTCTTGCCGAACGGGCGCACGCAGCTGCAGGGCGCGAAGAAGCTGTTCCGGACCGCGCTCGCGGACATCGCCGAGCTCCGTGCGGAGTGGACCCGCGGCCTCGCGCCCGAGCTGCGCGTCGCCGGGTGCAACGACCGGCTGCTCGCGGCCGCGGTCGCGAACCCGGAGCGCTACCGCGTGATCGTCGAGGACAAGCCGGAGAGCATCCCCGAGCAGGCGCCGCCCCGCGCGCGCCCGCGCGCGACGTTCTACATCGACAACACGCGGTGTCCGGATCCGGTCGACGTGTGGATCGATGGCGCGCAGTTCGGGCAGGTCGCGCCGGGACGGCGCAGTGCGCTGGTCTCGGACGGCGGCGAGCGCACGCTGTGCCTGCTCGGGCCGGGCAGTGCGCAGTGCGGCGACCGCGGCACGGTGCGGCAGGTCTATTTGCACGACGGGTGGAGCGTCACGCTCCACTGCCCGAAGTGATCGTCTAAGGTCTGTCGATGCCGTCCATGCCGCAGCTGTTCTTCGCGTCGCCGCGGATGTTGCCGCGTGCCGAGAAGCTGCCGGGGCGCGTGGTCGTGCTCGACATCGCGTTCGCCGCGACGGTGGGGACGAGCGTGTCGTTCGAGCTCGTCACGAAGCCGTTCCTCGACGGGCTCGGAGACCGGCTCGCGGCGTGGGTCGATCACCACGATCACGAGAAGCACGCGCAGTTCGCGCGCGATTCGCGCTTCGTGCTGGCGACGAAGGCCGAGCACGGCGCGTGTCCCGAGATGGTCACGCCGGAGCTCGTGCGCCAGGTGGGTCCGATCGACACGATCTGCACGCACGTCGATCTCGACGGGCTCTATGCCGCGGCGAAGTGGATCCTCGGCGGCGTCGAGCCGTATGCCGGTGCCGACGAGGACGCGCGCGCGGTCGACACGCGCGTCGGCACGCCGGGGCCGCTCGCGACGCGAATCGATCGCGCGCTGCGCGCGAAGTTCCGCGACGACCAGCTGAAGCGCGCGGTGGTGAGCTACCTCGTCGAGGGGCGCAAGCCCGGTGTGCACGACGACGTGATCCGCGAGGCGGCCGCGGAGTTCGAGCGCCGCGATGCGAAGACGCAGGAGCTCGCGAAGCGGTTCACGATCCGCGGGCGCGTCGCGGTCGTCGACACGCAGGGCGCGTCGGGCCAGTTCGACAAGACCGACCTGCTGCTGGCCGGTCAGGCGAGGGCGGCGGTCTCGATCGTGCGCGACTCGGGGATGCTGACGATCGCCGCGCCGTTCGACTCGGGCTGGGACTTCGTGAGCCTGTTCGCGATCGGCGGCGGCATGCCGACGCGCGTGACGATCCCCGAGACCAAGCTCGACGACGTGATCGCGAAGATCAACGAGGCGCCGGCGCCGACGCCGCGGCTGGCCAGTGGAGGGAGTGACGAGTGACGCTCGCGCTCGCGGCGGGGCAGCACGACGAGGTCGCTGCGCGGGTGCGGGGCGTGCCGGCGACGGAGCTCGACCACGGCGAGGGCGCCGGGGCGCGCGTGGTGCCCGTGACCCGGCTCGGGGCGCGCGTGGACCCCGTGACCCGGCTCGCCGGGGCGCGCGTGGTCCCCGTGACCCGGCTCGCCGGGGCGGTCGCGCCGGCCAGCCCGCGGAGTGACGCGTGAAGCTCGCGCTCGTCGCGGTGCAGCTCGAGGTCGACGCACACGTCTGCGGCTCGCCGGAGAAGTACCGGGGCCACCTCGAGGACGCGACGGCGCGCGCGATCGCGAGCCTCGCCGAGCCCGTCGACGAGACGATCGTCGTGCTCCCCGAGATCGCGGGCCACCTCGCGCTCTACGCGCTCGCGCCGCCGGCCGCGCACCGGGCGAAGACGCTCGGGGCGGCGCTCGGTGCGGCGGCGGTGCGGCGGCCGTTCGAGGTGCTGCGCGGCGTCGTGACGACGCGGCTGCTCGATCCGCGCCACGCGGTGCTCGCGGCGCTCGCGCCCGACGGCGAGCGGTTCTGGCGCGGCGTGTTCGGACCGCTCGCGCGGAGGCACGGCGTCTATCTCGTCGCGGGCTCGCACCTGCGGCTCGGGCCGGGCGGCGATCTGACGAACGCGTCGTTCCTGTTCGGGCCGGATGGTCGGCTGCTCGCGACGACGGACAAGGTGAACCTCGTGCCGGGCATGGAGGATCGGGCGCCGAAGGCGCTCGGTCTCGCGCGCGGCGAGCCGGAGCGCGTGCCGATCGTCGAGACGCCGGCGGGGCGGGTGTGCACGCTGATCTGCTACGACGGGTTTCGCGAGCCGCACACCGACGAGGAGCGGTTCATCCCGATGGGGCCGCGGCTCGCGTCGCGCGGCGGCGTCGCGATCGTGTGCAATCCGGCGGCGAATCCGTGGCCGTGGAAGGGACCGTGGAAGTACGCCGAGGCGGGCCGGGCCGACGAACCGGCCTCGCGCGAGGAGCAGTGGCGTCGCGAGGGCCTGCCGGCGAGCCTCGCGGAGATGCCGTTCGCGCGCTGGGGCGTGACCGCGCACCTCGTCGGCAAGCTCCTCGATCTCTCGTTCGACGGGCAGTCGGAGATCCTCGAGCGCGACGCGCGGGGCGTCCGGGTGCTGGCGCGCGCGGACCACCACGATCGCGGTGGCCACGTCGCGGCCGTGGTTACGTGCTAAGGAGTGGCCGATGTCGACCGATGGTGTCGCAGACGCGCTGCTCGAGATGTACGTCGACCCGTCGGCGAAGGAGATGCAGCACATCGGCAGCTACGAGCTGCCGAGCGAGGCGGGGGTCGAGAACGCGATCGAGATGTGCCGCGCGCTGCTGTTCCCGGGCTACGCGGGGCCCGACGTCGCGGGCATGGCGAAGGACGAGCTGCGCGACCTCGTGCGCCTGCGCGTGCGGGAGCTGCGGGCCGAGCTGCACCGGCAGGTCTACCGCGCGCTGCACCACAAGCGGCAGCAGGCGCTCGGCCGCGCGGACCTCGAGTGCGTGGACTGCACCGCGCGCGCGGACGAGATCTGCGACGGCTTCCTCGCTGCACTGCCGCGGCTGCGTGCCCAGATCCGGGACGACCTGCGGGCCGCGTACGAGGCCGATCCGGCGGCGACCGGCATCGACGAGATCCTGTTCTGCTATCCCGGTACGTACGCGATCACGGTGTACCGGATCGCACACGCATTACTCCGGCAGGGCGCGGTGGTCGTGCCGCGAATGATGACGGAGCTGGCGCACCGGCGGACCGGGATCGACATCCACCCGGGCGCGGAGATCGGGGGCTCGTTCTTCATCGACCACGGGACGGGCGTCGTGATCGGCGAGACCACGCTGATCGGCGAGGGCGTGCGCATCTACCAGGGTGTCACGCTCGGCGCGCTGAGCGTGCCCCACGGCGAGGCGCGGCCGGAGCCCGGGAAGCGGCGTCACCCGACCTTGGAAGATGATGTGGTGATCTATGCGAACGCCACGATCCTCGGGGGGGACACCGTGATCGGCAAGGGCTCGGTGATCGGTGGAAACGCGTTCGTCACCACGAGCGTGCCGCCAGGCTCCAAGGTGCCGGGCAGCAGCCGCACCCAGCGACCGTGAGTTTCCGCACCCCCGCAAGCGTGTTAGACTTTTCGGCGTTTCATGGCCGACGAGTCCGCTGCGCGGCCGCGCACCAACACGCGCCTGAAGGGTGAGGCGCCACCAGGCCTCGATCATGGCGCCGGCGAGGCGGCGCGCCAGCGCATCGGCCGCTACGAGGTGATCAAGACCATCGGCAAGGGCGCGATGGGCGTCGTGTACAAGGCGCGCGATCCGTTGCTCGATCGCGTGGTCGCGGTGAAGACGATCATGTCGCCGCAGGGGCAGGGCCGGCGCGTGCGCTCGGCGTTCCTCGAGCGGTTCCAGCGCGAGGCCAAGGCCGCCGCGAAGATGCAGCACCCGGCGATCGTGACGATCTTCGACGTCGGCGTCGACGAGGAGAGTGGCGCGCCGTTCATGGTGCTCGAGTACCTGCCAGGCGAGTCGCTCGCCGACCGGCTCGACCGCGTGCGCATCCCGCTCGCGCGCTGCGTGCAGATCGCGCTCGACCTCGCGAGCGCGCTGTCGTTCGCGCACCGCCAGCGCATCGTGCACCGCGACGTGAAGCCGGCGAACGTGCTGCACGCCGGCGACAATCGGTGGAAGCTGGCCGACTTCGGGATCGCGCGGATGCCGGACTCCGACCTCACGCAGGTCGGTATCTTCATGGGCACGCCCGGGTACTCGCCGCCCGAGGCGATCCGCGAGGGCCGCTACACGCCGCAGGCCGACGTGTTCGCGTGGGGCGCCTGCTTCTACGAGCTGCTCTGCGGGCGCATCCCGTACGAGGGCCCCGACACGAAGACCACGAACGGCTACGTCGTGCAGGGCAACGCGCCGCCCCCGACGCGCCACGACGCCTCGATCCCCGAGCCGCTCGCGACCGTGACGATGACGGCGCTGATGCCGAGCGACCTCAAGCGGTTCAAGGACGCCTCCGAGGCGGAGCAGGCGCTGCGCTCCGCGTGGGACCGTTGCCTGACCGAGGGCCTCGTCCATCCGGCCGTGCTCGCGATGGAGGAGCTGGCGCACGACAAGGTGCCGGCGCGCATGCACGAGCCGCGCGGCGCCGCGTCGCTGGTGCCGCCGCCGGGCGGTCACAAGGCGCCGGTGGGCACCACCGAGAACGAGGTGACGTCGCCCGACAAGGCGCCGGCGTTCGTCGTCGAGAGCGGCAAGAAGCGCGCGGGCGACGACGACCCGACCACGCTGCACATCCGCGACAGCGACAAGCCGCTCAAGGCCGATCCGACCGCGCGCGGCGTCGCGCCCGCGAAGGTGCAGTCGGGCCCGGTGAAGAAGCAGCCGGCGCCAAAGGGCGACGAGGCCGAGGTCCCGACCGACACGGTCGCCGCGCAGGAGCCGACGGTCGGCAAGGCGATTGCGAGCCGCGGCCGGCGCTCGAACACGCTGCTCTACGTGCTGATCGCGATCCTGGTCGCCGCCGGCGCGTTCCTCGGCCTCTACTACGGCGGCGTGATCACGTTCTGATCAGTCGCAGGTCACCGTGCCCTTCGCGTGCACCGTCGCCTGCTTGCCGACGAGCTCCAGGTCCGCCTCGATCTCGGCGCTGTTGCCGGCCACGAGCTTCGCGGTCGTCGCCGCCCCGCGGAGCACGTAGCTCCCCTCGGTCGTGTTGATGACGATCTTCGGCGCCGCGAGCTCCTCCTCGCTGGTCGCGAGGATCGCGAGCTGCACGCCCCCGTCGCTGACCTGGAACGTCGCGCCCGACGCCTTGCCTCCGATCATCGGAATCGCGCAGAACCCGATCGACCCCGACAGCGTCTTCTCGATCGCGCCGGTCAGAGTGATCGCCACGCTTGCGTTGCCCCCCGGTGCCGTCCTCTTCGGTGCCACCGGATCGCTCGTGGGCCGCGGCGCGACGTCGTCGGTCTTCTTGGCCTCGTTCTTCGTCTGGCACGCCACGATCGCCACGGCGATCGCGAACCACGTCACGCGACTCATGCGACGACGCTAGCAACCCATGGCGTGTCCGGAAAGAGGGACGGTCTCAACTTGCACAACTTGTGATCGCCAAGCTGCCGGAATTCATGGAGGCGAGGGGACGGTCTCAAGCTGGCCCCATGGTCGGCCCCTGCAATGACGGCGCGCCTCGACGATCGGTCGACGGTGATGCTGCGAGGCGTCCCGAGGAAGTTGAGTCCGCCCCCGGGCACGCAATGATCCTCGGCGCTTGCCGATCGCAAGTTGTCTACGTTGAGACCGTCCCTGGTTCACAGAGCGCAGCGGCGTCCTCGGCGCAGCCCCAGCACAGCGTGAAGCCGGCGCCGCCGTGGCCGTAGTTGTGGACGATGCGGCCGGTGCGCTCGAGCCGGACCTCGAGGCGATAGGGGCGGAGGCCGACGCGCTCGCGGAGGACCTCGCCGACGGGGAGGCCGAGGGCGGCGGCCTGCGCGAGGATGCGGCGCGAGACGTCCGGATCGCGATCGGGCGGGAGGCCGGGCGGCCACGGACGCGAGATGCCGCCGAGCACGAGCTCGGTGCGGCGCGGGATGACGTAGAAGATGGTGTCCGGATCGCGGTGGTCGGTGACCGTGACCGAGAGGTCGACGGCGCCGGGGGCGGTCAGGACGATCTGGCCGAACAGCGGCATCAGGAGATCGTCGGAGGCGAGCGCGCGCGCGCCGAGGCCGGCGCAGTTGATCACGAGGTCGCCGGGCTCGGAGTCGAGGCTCGCGACGGTGCGGAGCTCGACCTTCGCGCGGAGGCGCGCGGCGAGCCACGGGAGGAAGCGCGCGGGCTCCACGCGCGGCGCGGCGAACTTCCACGCGAGCGGTGAGCCGGTGACGGGGGCGGGCGCGCGCGTCACGTCGATCGCGGCCGCCCACCACGGCGTCGGGGGAGCCATGCCCTCGTCGTTCGTGATCTCGTAGCCGGTGAGCAGATCGATGCCGGCGTCGCGGTCGGGCGCGAGCGCCTCGAGCCAGCGCCGCGTACGCGCGGCCCAGACGGCGACCTTGTCGGGTGGCCCGGCGCGGTACGGAAACCAGACGGCGCCGGCGATGTCGGACGTCGTGGTCACGCCGGTCGCCGTGGCGACGATGCGGACGTCGTGCCCGCGCTGCTCGAGCGCGTAGGCCGTCGTCAGCCCGATGACGCCGGCGCCGACGATCGTGATCTGCACCCCGAGAGCATAGCGCCCCCGCGGCGCGTGGTTAGTTGTAGGCGGATCTCGGCTTCGCCGGTGGCGGTTGCTTGCGCAGGCCCGCCAGCGCGATCGCGATCAGAAACGACGTCGGAGTCATCACGCGCCGTCCAGCTGCAACGCGGGCGCCAGCGCAAGCGCGCGATGTGCCGCGCGTGGCGGCGACCAGCGCGCCAACGCCGTTGGCGGGTTGGGGGGCGCGTGCGACATCGGTGGTACGGTCGCGCGGTGGATCCGCTGGTCGTCGCGCTGCTGTCCGTGACGGCGCTGCTCGCGGGGACCGTCGACGCGATCGCGGGAGGAGGCGGCCTCATCACGCTCCCGGCGCTGCTCACCGCGGGACTCCCGCCGCACCTCGCGCTCGGGACGAACAAGGGGCAGAGCGTGTGGGGATCCGCGGCCGCGCTCGTCGCGTTCTGGCGCGCCGGGCACGTCGATCGCCGGCAGGCGCTCTTCGCGTTTCCTCTCGGTCTCGTCGGCTCGCTGCTCGGCGCCGAGCTCGTGCTGCTGATCGCGCCGGGGCAGCTGCGGCCCGTCGTGATCGCGATGCTGATCGGCGCGGCGGTGCTGCTCCTCGTGAGGAAGCCGAGCCGCGATCAGGACGCACCGTCGCGCAAGGGTCAGGTGATCGCGGGTGTGCTCGCGCTGGTGATCGGCGCGTACGACGGCTTCTTCGGACCGGGCACTGGCACGTTCCTGATCGTCGGGTTCGTCGCGCTGTGCGGGAAGAGCCTGGTGCGCGCGACGGCGGACGCGAAGGTGGTGAACTTCGCGTCGAACCTGGCCGCGGTGATCGCGTTCGCGCGGGCGGGATCCATCCTGTGGTCGCTCGCGCTGCCGATGGCCGTCGGGCAGCTGTGCGGCGGCCTCCTGGGCGCGAGGCTGGCCATGAAGGGTGGCGCGAAGCTGATCCGCGCGATGGTGCTGCTGGTCTCCGGCGCGCTCGTCGCGAAGCTGATCCTCGACCTCGTGTAGTACGATCGAGCTGTGGCGACGCGCGGTGCAGCTCCGTCGGCGGTGTGTCCGCGGTGTGGCACCACGGCGCCGCCGAGCGATGCACCGCTCCTCACGTGTGCCTCGTGCAAGCTCGGCTTCGATCCGCGCGCCGAGCCCGTCGCGCGGCCGCACCGGCCCGAACGCAAGGAGTACGCGCCCGCGCCGCCGGGCGTCACGATCCGACGGGAGCCGGGCGAGTGGACGATCGCTTGGTCCTTCGATCGCATCAAGGGCGCGGGGGCGCTCGGGCTCGGCGTGCTGTGCGCGGCCATGCTCGTCGGCAATCTCTCGACGCCCGACGAGCAGTGGTACCACCTCGCCGCGCTCGCGGTGGCCGCCCTCGGCATGCTGTACGTCGGCGCGCTCTGGTCGTTCGGTCACACCGTGCTGCGGATCGACTCGAAGCAGGTCTACGCGCGGCGCGAGCCGTTCCGCTGGGGCCGCATGGTGTGGGCCGACCGCGACGAGATCGAGAATATCGTGCTGCGCGTCCCGAAGAGCGAGCCGGAGGCGTGGGAGATCGTGCTCGTCACCCCGCGCGGCGAGTTGGTCGCAGCGCGCTTCGCGTGGGCCGCGAAGGACCTCGCGACGTGCGTCGTGGACACCCTGCGCGAGGCGCTCGACGAGATCGAAGTGGGGTAGGGCGCGCGCGTCGGCTTGGTCGGATCGAGTCGGCTCAGCGCGTCCGGAGCGAGCGAACGAGCGCGGCCTGCCCGTCGGCGTGGTAGCTCGACCGCACGAGCGGGCCCGACACCACGTGCGTGATGCCAGCCTCGCGCGCGAACGCCTCGAGCTCGGCGAACTCGGTCGGGTGGACGTAGCGCTCGATCGCGAGGTGCTGCTTCGACGGCGACAGGTACTGGCCGAGCGTGACGATGTCGACGCCCAGGCCGGCGAGCTCGGTCAGCACGGCCTCCACCTCCTCGCGCGTCTCGCCGAGGCCGAGCATGAGGCCGGTCTTGGTGACCGCGTCCTGCTTCCGGGCGTGCTCGAGGATCTTGTAGCTGCGAGGGTAGCTCGCCTGCACGCGGACCTGGCGCGAGAGGCGCGGCACGGTCTCGAGGTTGTGCGCGAACACGTCCGGATCTGCCGCGAGCACGATGTCGACGAGGTCGGTGTTGCCCTTGAAGTCGCCCGCGAGGATCTCGAGCGTCATGCTCGGGCACGCCTCCTTGACCAACCGGATCGTCTCGGCCCAGTGCGCGGCGCCGAAGTCCGGCAGGTCGTCGCGATCGACGCAGGTGATGACGGTGTGCTCGAGCTGGAGGCGGCCGAGCATCTCGGCGACGCGGCGCGGCTCGTCGGGGTCAGGCGGCAGCGGGCGCCCGGTGGTGACGTCGCAGAACCGGCACGAGCGCGTGCAGATGTCGCCGAGGATCATGATCGTCAGCGCGCGGCGCGTCCAGCACTCGCCGATGTTCGGGCAGCTCGCGCTCTCGCAGACGGTGTGGAGCTTCAGCTCCTTCACCATCGCTCGTAGCTCGAAGTACGCCGGCTTGGTCGGCAGCTGCGCCCGGATCCACTCGGGGTGGCGGCGGCGCGGCGCCGCGGCTGTCTCGGGATCCGCGTTCTGACCGACGACCGGCAGGTGCACGCGGGAATCCGACATCGAGCGAGGCATACTATGCGGACGAACGATGCGCCATGCTCTGTGGGCCGGGTTGCTGGTGGTCTGTGCGTGCAAGGGCAAGCCCGCGGACGGGCAGGGCGCGGGCACGGCCTCCGGCTCCGCGCCGCCTCCACCGCGGCCGGCGGTGGTGCCGGTCGACCCGAACCAGGCGAAGGTCACGCTCGGCTGCCTGTTCGACCGGGCGCGCACGGAGCGCGAGGTGCTGACGGTGCTCGCCGAGGACGCGCCCGTGCCGGTCGTGCGGATGGCCGGGCTCGCCGCGATCGAGCGCGCACGGGAGGACGGCGAGACGCCCGCGATCCACATGATGGCGGACGTGCTCGACGCGCTCGCCTTCGTCGAGGATCACGAGGGGATGCGCGCGGTGTTCGCGCAGCTCGATGCCATCCCGTCTGCGAAGGGCGCGATGCGAACGAACAACCTCGGGCCGCTGCGGGCGCGCGCCGGGCTCCCGGTCACGGGCGACGTGTCGTCCGAGGCGGTCCAGATCGCCCGCGAGCTCGCGCTCGCCGGTCAGGCCGCGGAGGCGCAGGCGCTGTATGCGAAGCAGGCGCCCGTTGACACGTCCGCGGCGTACCACGTGGAGAACCACATCGGCGTGCTCGCGGCGCTCGGCAAGAGCGCCGAGATCAGGACGCTGATCGCCGGCGCGAAGGAAGAGGACCGCCTGAAGCTCGCCGGCCTGTGGCTCGAGACCGTGCTGCGCGGCAAGGGCCCCGCCGCCGACGCGATCGCCGAGGTCCGCGCGCAGATCCCGATCGTCCCCGAGCGCGGCGTCACCTGGTTCCCCGAGCGCGTGCTGTTCCGCCGCGCGCAGCGCACCGGCCGGGCGGGCGAGCTCGGCGCCGTCTACCGGGACCTGAAGGCGCGCTACACGAAGGACTCGGGGCCCGTGACGCGCCTGTCGACCGAGTACGATCTCGCGCGCGCGATGGGTGACGACAAGGAGATCGCGGAGCTCGTCAAGGCGCCGCAGCTCGCGGACAAGCACGCGGTCTGGACCGCCCCGTTCGACCGCGCGCTCGAGGTCGTGCTCGCGACCAAGTACCCGACCGAGGACCTCGTGCGCCTCTGGCAGCGCAGCGTCGCGAGCGGCGCCGACGGAGCGTGGGGAACCGCGCTCGCGCAGAAGACGTGTCCGCCGGCGAAGCCCGCCGTCACGCCGACGCCGGCGGCGCCGGGCCTGACACTCACGGTCACCGAGAAGGCGAAGAAGACGCAGTTCGAGTGCAAGAATCGCGATCTCGTGATCCGGCTCGCGAAGGGCGAGGAGCACCTCGCCGAGGAGGTCGTCGAGGGCGAGTGCCACGGCGCGTGCACTGCGAAGGAGCGGCGCGACGGTCAGCGCCAGCTGGACGAGATCCAGAAGCGGATCGACGAGGGTGACGGCAGCCAGTCCGAAACCGACTACAACTTCACGCAGTGCATCTACGCCGGCCCGATCGCCGGCCGTCTCGACAAGGTCGCGGGCCGCGACATCGCGCTGTTCGCCGACCACTACATCGGCGCCCACGACATCGACAACGACCGCTGGCGCCTCGCGCTCGAAGTCTGCGGCCAGCTCCACGTGACGCGGTCCTTCGGCGAGCGCTACGCGGGCAGCTGGGGCGAGAAGGAGCTCGTGATCCGCGAGTTCCCGGACCAGCGGATGATCGTCGTCGAGGGCAGGAGTGACCGCTGGACCGGCACCGTGTTCCGCCTCGCGCTCCCCGCGTGCCCCGGCACACCCGTCGAGGAATCCATCGACACCGAGTAGCGTGTCCGGCCGGACAGTCCGTGCTGCACACGAAGCGCAGAAATTAGGTCGGACCTAATTACGCGCGCATGGTGTCACTGCGGCGCCGGATAGATACGTGGGGACGGACCCCATTCCGCGCGGCCCCCCGGACAGATACGTGGGGGACGGGCCCCCATTTCCGCGCGGCCCCCAGGCCATCGTCGCATGCGGGCAATCGTCGCGAAGGGGCGGACGTGGCCCCCAGATCTATGTCGCGAGCGGGCCCGGACCTGCTCCGAGGCGGCGGGGATCAGAGGTCGATCGCGTGACCGAGGGCGGCTTCGGTGGCGCCCTTGATGGTCTCGGCGAACGTCGGGTGCGCGTGGATCGTCGCGAGCAGGGACTGCGCGTTGACCTCGGTGGTCTTGGCGAGCGTGAGCTCGGCGATGAGGTCGGTGACGGCGGGGCCGATGAGGTGCGCGCCGACGAGCGCGCCGGTCTCGGCGTGCCAGAGGACCTTGACGAAGCCAGTGGTGTCGCCGGCCGCGCGCGCCTTCGCGAGCGCGGTGAACGGGAACTTGCCGACCTTGTACGGGATGCTCTGCGCCTTCGCCTTGTCCTCGGTGAGGCCGACCGAGGCGATCTCCGGCGAGCAGTACGTGCAGGCGGGGATGGCGTCGTAGCGGACGGGCTCGGCGTGGACGTTCGCGATCTTCTCGGCGACGAACACGCCCTCGGCGGACGCGACGTGTGCGAGGCCGCGGCCGATCACGTCGCCGATCGCCCACAGGTTGTCGCCGCAGCGGTTCTCGGCGTCGGTCACGATGTAGCCCTTCTCGAGCTTCACGCCGTGCGCCTCGAGGCCGAGGTTCTCGGTGTTCGCCTGAACGCCGACCGCGACGAGCAGGATGTCGGCGGTGAGCTCGACCTGGGCGCCGCCATCCTTGGCCGAGGCGACAGGCGACGCCGTGATCGCGACGCCCGTGCCCGTGTTCTTCGCGCTGGTCAGCTTGTGGCCGACGAGCGACTTGATGCCGCGCTTGTCGAACGCGCGGGTCAGCTCCTTGCTGATCTCCGCGTCCTCGTTCGGCACGAGGCGCGGCATGAACTCGACGATCGTGACCTCGGTGCCGAGCGAGCGATAGAACGAGGCGAACTCGACGCCGATCGCGCCGGCGCCGAGCACGACCATGGTCTTCGGCTGCTCGGGCAGCGACATCGCCTTGCGGTATTCGATGATGCGCTCGCCGTCGATCTCGATGCCGGGCAGGGAGCGCGCGCGGCAGCCGGTCGCGAGGATCACGTGCTTCGCGGAGACGACCTGCTTGGTCTCGCCACTCGTCACCTCGATCTGGTGCGGCTTCCATGCACCGGCGCGGGGCAGCAGCTTGCCGGTGCCGGCGATCGAGTCGATCTTGTTCTTCCGGAACAGGAAGCCGATGCCCTTGCTGACCTTGTCGGCGATGCCGCGGCTGCGCTGGATGATCGCGGGGAAGTCGGCCTCGACCGAGCCGACCTTGATGCCGAACTCCTTCGCGTGCTGGAAGTGCTCGAGCACCTCGGCGGAGCGCAGCAGGGCCTTCGTCGGGATGCAGCCCCAGTTGAGGCAGATGCCGCCGAGGCTCTCGCGCTCGATGCAGCCGGTCTTGAGGCCGAGCTGCGCCGCGCGGATCGCGGCGACGTAGCCGCCGGGCCCCGAGCCGACGACGATCACGTCATAGACGCTGTCCTTCGGGTCGCTCATAGCGCGAGGGACTCGGGCTTCTCGAACAGCTCGGCGAACGCGGCGAGCCAGCGGGCGCCGAGGGCGCCGTCGATCACGCGGTGGTCGCACGACATCGTGACCGTCATGCGCTTGCCCGCGACGATCGCGCCGTCCTTGCCGACCACCGGCTCGTCGACGGTGGTGCCGATCGCGAGGATGCCGGCCTCGGGAGGGTTCAGGATCGCGGTGAACCGCTCGATGCCCATCATGCCGAGGTTCGACACCGTGAACGTCGAGCCCGTGATCTCGTGGCCCTTGAGCTTCTTGTTCTTGGCGCGGTCGGCGAGGTCGCGGACCTCGGCCGCGATCGCGCCGATGCCCTTCTGATCCGCGTCGCGGACGACCGGCGTGACGAGCCCGTCCTCGATCGCGACCGCGACGCCGACGTGCACGCGGTGGTAGCGGCGGATGGCCTCGCCCTCCCACGACGCGTTGCACTCCGGCACGCGGCGCAGCGCGAGCGCGACCGCCTTGATGATGAGGTCGTTGACGCTGACCTTGCCGCGATCGCCGAGCAGGTCGTTGAGCCGCCCGCGGAACGCCAGCAGCGGAGCCGCGTCGAGCTTCCGCATCAGGTAGAAGTGCGGCACGTCGCGCTTGGCCTCGGTGAGCCGCGCCGCGATCCGCTTGCGCATGTTCGACGCCGGCACGTCCTCGAAGTCGCCCTCGGCATCCGGAACCAGCTGCCGCGCGTGGCGGACCGCGATCGCGGTCTCCTTCGACGCTGGCCTGGCCTCCTGCTCCGGCGCCTCGTCCTGCTCGGGCGCCTCGTCCTGCGCCTGCCGCCGGGGGGCCGCGCCACCGCCGTCGGACGCCGCGCGGACGTCGCGCTCGACGATCCGTCCTCCGGGGCCGGAGCCCTCGATCGTGCGCAGATCGATGCCGAGCTCGATCGCGAGCGTCTTCGCGAGCGGGGACGCGAGGATCTTGCCGTCGCTCCGGGCAGCGCCGTTGCCCGACGACTTCGCGGCCTTCGCCTCCTGCTGCTGCTTCGGCGGCGCGGCCTGCGCGGCCGGCTTCTGCTCGCTGGACACCGGCGCCTTCTTCGCGGCCGGCGCGTTCGCCGAGTCCTCGGCGCCGCGCGTGTCCTTGGCGGCGGCCTTCGGGGCCTCCTGCTTCGGCGCGTCCTGCTTCGGCGCGGGCGCGGAGCCGCCGCCCTTGGCCTGGGCCTCGAGCGCGCTCGTGTCCTCACCGGCCTTGCCGATGATCGCGACGGGCGCGCCGAGCTTGACCGTGTCGCCCTCCTTGACGAGGAGCTTGAGCAGCGTGCCCTCGTCCTCGACGTTGAAGTCCATGTTCGCCTTGTCCGTCTCGACCTCGGCGATCAGATCGCCCGGAGAGACCTTGTCGCCCTCCTTCTTGGTCCAGCGGACGAGGACACCTTCCTCCATCGTCGGAGACAGCTTCGGCAAACCGAGGATCTGGGCCATGGTTCCTACTCCAGATAGAGCGCGCGCTTCACGGCAGCCACCACGTCCTTGACCTGGGGCTGCACTTCGTCCTCGAGGTTCTTCGCGTACGGCATCGGCACGTCGTCGCTGCACACGCGCTCGATCGGCGCGTCCAGCGAGTCCATGCAGTGCTTCTGCATCTGGTAGGCGACCTCGGCGCCGAACCCGGCGACCGGCCAGCCGACCTCGACGATCACGCAGCGCCCGGTCTTCTTGACCGACGTCGCGAGCGTGTCGACGTCGAGCGGCCGCAGGGTGCGCGGATCGACGACCTCGCACTCGATCCCCTCCTTCGCGAGCTCCTTCGCCGCGTCGAGGCACGTCCACACCATCTTCGACCACGCGATCAGCGTGATGTCCTTGCCCTCGCGCTTCACGTCGGCGACGCCGATCGGGATGAGGAGCTCGCCCGCGCCCGCATCCGGCACGTCCCACGTCGTGTTGTAGAGCGTCTCGCCCTCCATGAACACGACCGGGTTGTCGTCGCGGATCGCCGTCTTGAGGAGGCCCTTCGCATCGAGCGCCGTCGACGGCAGCACGACCTTCAGCCCCGGCACGTGCGCGTAGTAGCTCTCGAACGACTGGCTGTGCTGCGAGCTGACCTGGACCGCCGGGCCGCTCGGGCCGCGGAACACGATCGGGATGTTGTACTGCCCGCCGCTCATCTGGAAGATCTTCGCCGCGTTGTTGACGATCTGATCGATCGCGACGAGCGAGAAGTTGAACGTCATGAACTCGATGATCGGCCGCAGCCCGACCATCGCCGCGCCGACACCGATGCCGGCGAAGCCCATCTCCGCGATCGGTGCGTCGACGACGCGGCGCTCGGAGAACCGCTGGAGCAGGCCCTGCGTCACCTTGTACGCGCCGTTGTAGTGGCCGACCTCCTCGCCCATGATGAACACGCTGGCGTCGCGCTCCATCTCCTCGCGCATCGCCTGGTTGAGCGCCTCGCGATAACTGATCACCGGCACGACATCACTCCTTGATCACGTACGGGAAGTACTCGTCGGCGGGCGGGGACTCCTCGGCGAACTTCACCGAGTCCTCGATCTCCGCCTTCACGTCGTCCTCGAGCGCCGCGAGCTCGGTCTCGGGGAAGCCGAGATCGAGCAGGCGCTGGCGGCAGCGATTCAGCGGATCGCGCCGCTTCCACTCCTCGACCTCGTCCTTGGTGCGGTAGAGGCCCGGGTCGCTCATCGAGTGACCGCGGAACCGGTACGTCACGACCTCGACCAGCGTCGGCTCGCCGGTGGTGCGCGCGCGCTCGACCGCCTCGGCGATCCGGCGCTTCACCTTCACGACGTCGTCGCCGTCGAACCGATCACGAGGCATGCCGTGCGCGAGCGCGCGCAGCGAGACATCCTCGACGGCGAGCGAGCGGTAGAGCGGCGTGCCCATCGAGTACTGGTTGTTCTCGCAGATCAGCACGACCGGCAGCTTCCACAGCGCCGCGAGCGCGAGGCCCTCGGCGAAGCCGCCGATCGTCGACGCGCCCTCGCCGAAGAAGCACAGCGTCACGGCGCCGTCGCCGCGGTACTTCGACGCGACCGCC
>JAEUJX010000054.1 GCA_016794545.1 Myxococcales bacterium | reverse complement strand
CCGCACCGAGATCGATCTCGTCGTCTGGGAGCGCGGCGCCGGCCTGACGCTCGCGTGCGGCACCGGCGCGTGCGCCACCGTCGTCGCCGCGATCCTCACCGGCCGGTGCGACGAGGGTCCCGCGGTGCGCGTGAACCTCCCTGGCGGCGCGCTCGACATCCAGGTGATGCCCGAGCTGTCGAACGTGAAGATGAGCGGCCCCGCCGCGCACGTGTTCGACGGAACGCTCGATCTCGGCGCGCTGCGCGCGCGCCCGCGCTGAGACACTGCACGTGGCGCCGAGACGCTGCGCGCCACGCTCGCGACCCGCGGCCGGGGGCAGCGCGGCTGGTTCCTCGCGATCGATCTCGGGGCCGCTTTCGCGCGGTGCGGCCGGCGGAGCCGGTCGTCGCGATCAGTAGCCGTACGGCGACGGATAGTACGGACCGGGCTGCGGCTGGCGCTGCGGCGGGTACGGCTGCGGCTGCGGCTGGCGCGGCGGGTAGTACGGCTGCGGCTGCGGCTGACGCGGCGGCTGCTGCGGATAGTACGGCTGCGGCTGCGGCTGACGCGGCGGCTGCTGCGGGTAGTACGGCTGCGGCTGCGGCTGCGGCTGCTGATAGCCGTACGCGGCGCCGCCGTACGCACCGCCCTGGCCGTACGGATACGCGTTGCCGTAGCTCGCGCCGCCGTACGGATCGGGCTGCGTGCCGTAGCCGGGCTGACCGTAGGTACTGCCCGCGTTCTGCGCGGGGCCCTGACGCCACCCGTTCCACGGACCGACGCGATCACGCGCGTCGCTCCACCACTTGCCGGTGTACTGACGTCCCTGCGGATCGAACACGAGGTAGCCCGAGCCCATGAGCGGCGGGTTGTTCGGCTCTTGCCAGCGGAAGTCGAGGACGTTGCCGCGCAGGTTGCCGGAGAAGTAACCGACGACCTCCTGGCCCTGACGCTGATAGACCCAGACGCCCTGCACCGCGCCGGTGGTGAGACCGCCCTTGGAGTTGTCGGCCTCGATCTTCACCGCGCCGAACGTCGAGCGCCACAGGCCGAGCGCGCGCGCGGGCTCCATCTGCTGCGGAGGCGGCGGCGCCGACGGCGCGTTCGCGTTCGGCCCACCGGCGTACGCGTTGGTCTTGGCCGCGTCGGTTCCGCTCGACGTGGCAGAGCCCGCGGCCGCGACGACCGCGGCCAGGACGACAGTGATCCGAACGACATTGCCGGCGCTCATCCCGCTCAGTATAGCCGTCACCTCCCGTGGAGCGACGGGCAAGTTGGCGGGACCTGTTGTCGATTCCTGGCAACCTGGTAGTGTGCGCGTCGCTGGCCGTGCGGTCCTCCACACCAGGTGGCACCTCCCGGCCGGTGACGGGCCCATAGCTCAGTCGGTTAGAGCGGCCGGCTCATAACCGGTGGGTCCCTGGTTCAAACCCAGGTGGGCCCACACTGAAAAGTAGACTGAACCGTAGAAGGTTGGCCGAGCCTGCGAGGCCAGAACCGATTCGAAAGGTACGTACCCCGTGCGCGAACAGCTTGTCCTCCTCCTCCAGCTCCAGACCTCCGACGTCAAAGTCCGCGAGCTCGAGACCGCGGTCCGGGAGCTCCCGGCGAAGCTCGATCCGCTCCGGCGCGACCTGGCGAAGCTCCAGTCGATGCTCGACGCCGAGCGCGCGAAGCTCGCCGAGACCGAGACCTGGCGCAAGCAGCAGCAGGACCTGATCGACCGCGAGCGCGAGGCGCTGAAGAGCGCGCAGTCGAAGATGCAGGCGGTGAAGAACTCCAAGGAGTTCGGCGCCGCGTCCCGCGAGGTCGAGAGCAAGCGCAAGTCGATCTCCGATCGCGAGGCCGAGCTGAAGAAGGTGAGCGAGGCCTCGAGCACGTCGGTCGCGCAGCTCGACGCGCGCGACAAGGACGTCGCGAGCGTGCGCGGCGAGCTCGAGTCGAGCGAGGCCGCACAGAAGGGCCAGCTCGACGCGCTGAAGGCGCAGCTCGCCGAGGCCCTCGCGGCGCGCGACGCCGCGCGCGCGCAGGTCGACAAGCAGTGGCTGCGCAACTACGACTCGCTGATCGGCAAGCGCGGTTACGCGGTCGCGCCGGTGATCAAGGGCACCTGCCAGGGCTGCCACATGGCGCTGCCGCCGCAGCTCAACAACATCCTCGCGCGCATGGAGTCGATCGAGATGTGCCCGCGCTGCGGCCGCATCGTCTATCGCAAGGAGCTGCTCGAGCCGGCTCCGGCGCCCGCCGCGGCGCCCGAAGAGCCGAAGGCGTAGGCGCGCCGGGCGTGCGAGGCCCGGCTTACCGCTTCTCGGCCTCGATCTTCTCGTGCTCTTCGCAGGGCATCGACGTGCCGAGCTCCTCGGCCTTGTCGGTCGTGCACTCGGACTCGGGACGATCGGTGTCGTCGGTGTACCGGTGGTGCTCGACGACCAGGTGGCTGCCGTTCAGGATCGCGGTGTCCTCGATGTAGCCGAGGACGCAGCGGCCCCCGAGCCCGGAGCTCGTCGTCGCGACGCCGCGCCACCCGTTGTCGACCGGCTCGAACAGCCCGGAGAACAGCCCGCCGCTCTGGCAATCGGTGCCGGCGGCGTCCTTGCACTCCGCGACGTCGAAGTAGTCGGCGATGAAGTTCATCTTCTCGAGCTTGAGATACGCGGCCGGCATCGTGACGGGCGTGTCGGTCCCGCACGGCGACGAGCCGACGTGGCTCTGCACCTGGTACGTGCCGGAGAGATCGATCGGATCGTCGCCACAACCGGCGAGCAGCGCCACGAGCACGAGCGTTCGGGTCATCGCTGGAGCCTCTCCGCGAGCGCGAACAGCCGGTCGCGCCGCGTCTCGATGATGTTCGCGGCCGCGCGCGCGATCGCGGCGACCGGAGCCGGCGGCTGCTGCTGGAGGAACGACGTCGCATCCATCCCGCCCGCCCACCACTTCTTCGCCGCCTCGACCTGCTTCATCACGGCGCCCTCGCCGACCACGGCGTGGAGGAACGCGCCGAGCGGCGACGGCCCGGTGTCGAACGAGCTCTCCGACGCGCGGCCCTCCGCGAGGAGCCTGTGCAGCGGCGGATCGAGGTCGCTCGCGTGCGCGAGCGTGGGCAGGAACTGGTCGATGCGCTTCGCCGACGGCCGCCCGCCCTCGCCATCCTTGCGCCCGCCCATGAAGTAGTCGAGCGGGACATCGCCGCCGGTGACCTCGGCGATCGCCTCGACGAGACCGATCGAGTACAGCTTCGCGCGCAGGTAGCGAACCGCGAGCTCGAGGTTGCCGGTGGTGCGGGCGACGCGGCGCGCGTGGGTCGACGCGCTCGGCTCGTCGCCCCACGCGTGGAACACCCGATCGGCCGGCAGCTGCGCGAGGAACGCCTCCATCTTCTGGAGCGCGATCCGGTAGTCCTTGACCGTGTAGACCAGCGGCGAGTGGAGCGCCGGGTTCGACTCCGGTAGCAGCTTCCACGTGTTGTCGAGGAAGCGCGCCGGATCGTTGTCGGAGAAGTTCTCGACGTCGCGGTTCCCCACGCGCACCGCGCGCCGGACGGTCTCGTCGAGCGCCTCGCCGGCCAGCCCGAGCAGGCGGAGCCGCTTGTGGAGCTGGTTGGCCGGATCCTCGCGGAACGGGATGGTCTGCTCGATGCACGCGGCGACCGCGATGCGCTGCTCGCGGTACAGCACGTCGGCGAGCTGCACGCTCGCGACGAGCGCGGACGCGAACTCGTTGAGGCCGGTGGTCGGCGTGACGAGATCGCCGACCTGGCGCCCGAACACGCTCAGCACCTCGCCCGACACGCCCGCGGCGGCGGCCGGCAGGATCCGCCAGCCATCCTTGCTCTGCGCGAGCAGCGGCGCGAGCTCGTCGCGCATCGAGCGCGGCGGGCCCTGGTCGACCTGGATGTAGACCGCGTCGTGGTAGAGCGCGGCGATCACCTCGAGCGGGTCCCCGTCCGACAGCAGATCCACGACGTGATCGTGGTTGTGGAACTCGCGGCCCGCGGCGGACAGCGCGGCGTGGATCGAGAAGCCCCAGCGCTCGATGTCGCTGGTCTCGGCGGTGGAACCCAGGGCGTGGAGTGCGTTCCACAGCGCATTCACGATCTCGTGTACGGGTGACGAACGCCGTTCCATGGCCCCGGTGTCCACGGTATCACGGCGTCCGTTGGAAAAGGCCCGCCCGGCGGAGAGGTCGATAAGCCGAGTTCTGTGTCGTGGCGATCATTCATCTAGGCCCACCATTGCTGGTGGGCTCGAGCGACCAACCCGGAGTCATCGTGCGGGCCGCACGACCCCTGTCTGGTCTTGCTTCGGGTGGGGTTTGCCGTGCCTCCCCTGTCACCAGTGGAGCGGTGCGCTCTTACCGCACCCTTTCACCCTTACCGGCGTTGCCGCCGGCGGTTTGCTTTCTGTTGCACTGTCCTGCGAGTTACCTCGACTGGCCGTTAACCAGCACCCTGCCCTGTGAAGCTCGGACTTTCCTCCCGCGAGGACCCTTGCGAGCCCCCGCCGGCGATCACCTCGACCTCTCCGTCGTGCGAGCGAGCTACCGATACCACGATCAGGCGGCGGCCGGGAGCGGCTTAGTGGTTCGCCGAGCTCGCGAGGCGGCGATTGTAGACGCCGTTCTTGAGGTTCCGGCGGATCGTCATCGCTTCCTTGATGACCTTCCACATGTCCTTGAGCGGGTTGATCTTCGAGCGCGCGTCGTCCTTCCACTCGACGCCGACCTCCTCGACGAGGAAGCCGCGGCGCTTCGCGAGCGCGAGGATCTCGAGGTCGAACGCCCAGCCGTTGATCGTCGCGGACGAGAACAGATTCCGCGCCGCCTCGGCCGTGAACGCCTTGAAGCCGCACTGCGTGTCGCGCACGCCCGGCACCAGCGAGCGCTGGATCACCTTGTTGCAGAGCCGGCTCCACAGCACGCGGTAGAGCGGCTGCTTCTGGTCGGTCTTCGCACCCTCGGCGTAGCGCGAGCCGATCGCGATCTCCGCGCGGCACGCGACGATCGGCGCGAGCAGCTTTGGAAGCTGCTCGGGCGGCATCGAACAGTCGGCGTCGCACATCACGCGGATCTGACCGCGCGCCGCGAGCATGCCGCGGCGGACCGCGGCGCCCTTGCCCTGGTTCGGCGTCTGGCGCACCAGCTGGAGGTGCGCGACCTGCGCCTTCGCGCGCTCCACCACGCCGCACGTGTCGTCCTTGCTGCCATCGTCGACGACGAGGATCTCGTAGCGCAGCGGCTGCGCCGAGAGGAACGCGTGCAGGCGCTCCAGCGTCGGCAGGAGACGGTGCTCCTCGTTGTACGCGGGGACGATCACGCTGAGGTCGACGAACGTGGTCAGGTGGTGCTCGACGGTCGAGTTGCTAGTCGTCATGGTTTCTCCTTCAGGCCAGAGCGGGACGCGCGAACACCAGGCGGCGCTGCGCGGGATAGGTCCAGGTCGCGAACACGATGGCGGCGCACACGAGCTTCGCGGCCACGATGGGCACCGCGAGCCGGACGGCGACGATCTTCATCGCAACGGCCATCAGCAGCGCCGCGGACACGGCGACGAAGCCGAAGCGCGCGAGCTGCGGCACGTTGATCGGCGAGTGATCGCGAAACGCGACGTACTTGTTCAGCAGGAAGATCGTCGCGGCCCCGAGGAGCGCCGCGAGGAACGTCGCCACCGGGATCGAGACGCCGCTGCCGACCAGGAGGACGAGCGCGGCGACATCGACACCGGTGCCGACGATGCCGCCGGCGCCGGCGGCCACGAGCTCCCGGGGGACTCCCGAACGTGCGAGGCGAGATGGCTTCACGAGCCCCGGAATGAGCAGCCCGTATGCCACGGCGCGGTATCGAGCGATTCCGAGCCTTTACCACCTGTCGGATGGTGATTGCCTGACAGTCTACCGTGGTGGTCCGACCATTTCCGGACTTCCGCCCGGTGCCGTCTCCGCGGGTTCGACATCGTCCGGAGTGGTCTCGACGTCCTCCGGTGCGGGCTGGCACCGCGGGCGCGGTCGCGGCGTGACGAGCCCTGTCGCCCCCGCGAGCGCGACCGGCGGCGCCCCATCGAGCGACAGGATCGACACCCCGCCGGCGCTCGCCACCGCGAGCGCGCGCGCGGAGACCCACTCGACGGCGAGGCCCTTGTCGAGCGTGCCGCTCTCGATCGACGGCGAGTAGAGCAGGCGCGCCGCGCCCGTCGCGGCGTCCGCGATGTACGCGGCCGCGCGCGGGCTGCCCGGCGTACACACCGCATCGGCCTGCAGCTGCGCGACGAACGCGAGGTGGGTGCGATCGGAAGACCACACGATCGTGTGGCCATCGATCAGGCCCGGGCTCGGGACCGTGATCACCTTGTTCGACGTGGCGACGCGCATCGCGCTCGCGAGCCCCTGTTCGTCCCAGTCCGCGACGACACCGCGCTGCGGCAGTGCCTTGAGCCGCGCGGTCCTGCGCATGACCTCGAGCCGCCGGCCCGCGGGCCGGGCCGTCCCCGCCTTCATCGCCTCGAGCTTGCCGCCCGCGAGGCCGCGCCAGGTCTGCTTGGTGCTCCCCTGCCCCACGACGAAGCGCGCGTCCGCCGTCGAGTACACGACGGTGACCGGCCCGAGTGTCCCCGTCGGTGCGGTGCGCGTCGTCCTGCCCTTGCCGAGATCGACGACGCCGACCGCGAGCTCGCGCTTGCCCTTCGGGCCCTGCCGCACGACGTACGCGATCTCGCGCGAGCCAGTGGCCGGCAGCGCGCCGACCACGCCCCCGCCGGTGCGCGTCAGCCGGTGATAGCGCGCGAGCTGCGGGTCGAAGGCGTAGAGCTCGCCGTCGGCCTCGATCACGATCGCGCGCGCGAGCGCCTCGAGGTACGCCGCGCGGTCGGCCTCCACGCGGCGCTTCCACGCCTCGCCGGCTGGGGTGGCGAGCCACGGCTGGAGCGGCGCGAGCTCGATCGCGGGCGTGCCGTACTTCTGGAAGTCCGAGGCGACCGCGAGCTGGAGCGGCTCGACGAGTGCGTCCCACTGCTTGTCGTGTGCGCGCGCGGCGGCCAGGAGCCATGCGGCGTCGAGGTGCGTCGGATCGGCGTCGAGCGCCCGGGAGCACAG
>JAEUJX010000049.1 GCA_016794545.1 Myxococcales bacterium | reverse complement strand
AAGGCGCGGTTCCACAACCCGGTGAACGTCCTCTACGGTCCCGACAACAAGCTCTACGTCGCCGACTTCGACAACGACCTCATCCGCGTTGTCGACACCGAGACCGGCGACACCTCGACGCTGATCAAGCAGCAGAAGTTCGAGCGTCCGTTCGCCCTCGCGTGGGGCAAGGACGGCACGTTGTGGATCTCGACCGACAACAACGGGTCCGGCCAGCACTCGCTGATGACCGGCTCGATCTGGCGCGTCAACCCGGGCGCGAAAGCCGCGACGCTCGTCACGCAGAACATCGGCCGCCCGCGCGGCATGGCGGTGCTCCCCGACGGCCGCCTCGCGCTCAGCGACTACATGCATCACGTCGTCGAGCTGTTCAACCCGGCCGATCAGAGCCTGACCGTGCTCGCCGGCGCGTGGGACGCGAAGGGCATGGTCGACGGCGCGGGCGCCGCGGCTCGGTTCTCGACGCCGTACCACCTCGTGCTCCGCCAGGACGGCAAGCTGCTGGTCGCCGACTTCGACAACCACCGGCTGCGCATCGTCGGCCTCGACGGCAGCGTCTCGACGTTCTCCGGCGGCGGCGCCGGGTTCGTCGACGGGGCGATGACCGAGGCCAGGTGGAACCTCCCGCAGGGCGTCGCGATCGCCGCGAACGGCGACATCTATGTCACCGACCTCGGCAACTACCGCCTGCGCGTCATCAAGGGCAACACCGTCGAGACCGTCGCCGGCAGCGGCACGGGTGGCTACAAGGACAGCGACGACCGGCTGGACGCGCAGCTCTACGGCCTCGAGGGCCTGTCGCTGAAGCCCGACGCGTCGGAGATCTACCTCGCCGACGGAGGCCGCGGCTTCCCGAAGCCGTTCAACAGCATCCGCGTCGTCAACAACCAGTGAACGAGGCGGCGTTCACCACCCCCGCCCCGTTCGCCTTCCTCCACCGAGGTCCTCCCATGATCGACAAGAACCTGATCGAGTCCGCCGCGCGTCTCCGCAAGCAGAACGAGCCGTACATCGTCGCGACCGCGGTCCGCTCGCGCCGTCCCGGCTCGCGCCTCCTCCTGACGCACTACCGCTGGCTCGCGGGCGCCGTCTCCGGCGGCTCGTTGCACGGCGAGCTCTCGGCCTCGGCGTGGATGCACACCGACGCCGGCGGTCCCGTCCTCATGACCTACGACGCCGCGCACCCCGACATCGCCGGCGACGAGGACCTGGTCGCCGCGTTCGGCCTCGGCGACGGCGGCACCGTCGACGTGATCCTCGAGCGCGCCGGCGCGCCGGGCCATGTCGACGTCCTCGAGCTCGCGGCGCGCTGCGCCGAGACCCAGCGCCGCGCCGCGGTCGCCACCGTGATCGCGAGCTATGGCTGCTCCGCCCGCATCGGCACCCGCGTCGCGCTGCTCGCGACCGGCGAGCTCGAGCAGGACGCACCGCTCGAGACCGAGCGCCGCGACGCCCTCACCGCCGAGCTCCGCGCCGTGCTGGAGACCGGCACCACCCGCATCGCGCGCATCGGGACCCTCGAGGTGCTCCTCGAGGCGATCGTCCCGGCGCCGCGGCTGTTCGTGGTCGGCGAGAGCTACGACCTCGTCCCGCTCGTCCAGCTCGCGAAGCACTCCGGCTGGGAGGTCATCGTGTGCGCAGACACCGAGGGCCGCACCACGCGCGAACGCTTCGTGATGGCCGACCAGGTCCTCGTCACCACGCTCGACGAGGTCGCGACGCGGATCTTCCAGAGCGAGCGCGCCGCGGTCGTGATCGCCGAGCAGGACTTCGAAATGGACCGGCTCGCGCTCGAGGCGTTCCGGGGAACGCCCGTGCGCTACCTCGGCGTCGCCTCCGCGCGCGTCGCGCGTCTCGCCCCCGACGACCCTCGCATCCGCGAGCTGCTCGGCGACACCCCGGTCGATCGCGCGTTCTTCGCGCTCGCCTCGGCGCGTGGCGCGGTCCTGCCGCCGACGCCGGTCAACCGCACCGAGCCCGCCGACCGCCCGCTGCCGTCCCGTCCGTCCGCGGTCCTCGCCGCCGTGGCGGCGCTGTAGTCATGCCGTCGCCGCCGCGGATCGCCAAGAAATGTCTCCAACGGAATGGCACGTCGAGGCACGTGCGAAGCCTTCAAGCACGGCAGTTCGCACTCAGTTACCTGGGGGGAGCGCGCGAAGGAAGGATGGACGCGGCCGAATCCCGTGCTGTTGCGGACTCGAGCTCGTACGCGAGAGCCGTTTCGATGCGTTTCTGAAACCCGGGACCGAGCTCGCGAGGCACTTCGATTGCGGCCCCGCAGCGATCTTGGCGCACTCCCCCTGAAACCTGAGTATGGACTGCCGCGCTTGTAGGCTTCGCAGGTGCCACGACGTGCGATCCCGTTAGAACGTTTCTTGGCGATCTTGGCGATGGACCAGGACAGGGGGGCCCGTGCGAAGCCGGCGGCGACAGCGCAGGTGGCGGCGTCGCCGCGTCGACGCTGTTCGCAGCAGCTCCGCCGCACCGACGGGCACGAGCCCCCGCACGGGGACCATCGATGAACGCCGCTGTCAGCTCG
>JAEUJX010000023.1 GCA_016794545.1 Myxococcales bacterium | reverse complement strand
CGCGGTCGTGCTCGACCGTCACGCGCAGCGCGCGCGGCCCGACGGTGCCGACCACCTTCGGCACCTCGCTGACCCACTCGGCGTCGAGCGGCAGGCCGCCCTTGTCGAGCCGCGCGATCAGCGCGAGCGCGGCATCGGGATCCTCGATGCGGAAGCAGCCCGGCGGCCCCTCCTCGGGCTCGGTCTCGCCGAGCAGGCGCACGAGCGCACCGCGGGCGGCGGGCGCCTCCTCGCCGAGCGTGCGGCGCAGGTACGAGCGCTTGCCGTTCCGGAGGAACATGACGTCGCGCGGACCGCAGCCCGGCGGGTAGAGCGGCGCGCCCGGCGCGGGGCGCACGAACAGCTCGAGCTCGAGCGCGGCGTCGGGCAGGAGGCGCAGCCGCACCACCGTTCGCGGCTCGGCGGGCACCGGGTCGCCCTTCAGGGCGTCGGGGATCGCGATCGGGACGCGCGCCTCGAGCCGGGCGAGCTGATCCAGGAGCTCGGTGTGGCTCTCGGGCGGGAACGTCGCGCCGTGCTTCTCGATCACGGCCCACATCCGCCGCGCGTCCTCGGTGATGTCGACGACCGTGAACCGGCCGCGCGAGCGCTCCTCGACGAGCGTCGCCTCGTTCGCGCCGGCCCGGCGCACGACCTCGGGATCGAGCGGCGCGCCTTCGATCGCGGGCTCGAGGCGGAGCGCATCGCCCTCCGGCACGGTCAGAAACCCGAGCTTGGCGTGCGCGAGCATCACCGGCAGCTCCTCCTCGTCGACGATCCGCGGGTGCCCGACCGCCGCGACGAACGCGCGGAACGGCCACGTCCCCGCGTGCCGCAGCGACGGATCCCAGGCTGCGAGCGCCTCCGCGATCGCGCGATCGCGCGCATCGAGCCGGTCGCGGTGCTGGTCGAGCAGCTTCGCCGCGCCGATCCGCGCGCCCTTGCTCGGCCCGCGCTTGGTCTGCTTCTTCACGATCGGCGTCAGCGTCGGCGTGCCGAGCTCGTCCTCGATCTGCCACCACACCTCGACGCTCGGCGCCGGCGCCTCGACCGCCGCGCTGTGCACCGCGAGCTCGGCGAGCGCACGCGACCAGCTCGGCCGCGACAGCTCCTCGCAGATCGTCCGCGCATCCTCGCGTCGCGCCGGATCGGCGAGCACGTCGAGCGTCGCATCGATCAGCGCGAGCACGTGGACGCACCGCCCGTGCCTGTCGCACGCGCAGCTCGTGACGATCACCCCGCGCTCGATGCCGAGCTGCGCCGCCGCCGGCACCTTGCCCGCGCCGAGCAGCTGCAGCTCCTCGCGCTCCTTCCACTTCACGACGCGCTCGCGCCCGTCGAACGTCCAGCGCTGCTCGCTGCGCCACGCGCGCGGGCGCGGCGACCAGCGCTCCGCGATCACCTCGCGCTCCGTCGCGAGCAGCCGGAAGACGCGCGCGATGCCGAGATCCGCCGGGACCTCGGGGCGCGCCTCGCGCCGGGCCTCGGCGACACGCGCGGCCTCCTCCTCGAGGCGCGCCAACGTCGCCTGCGCGAGCGCGCTCGCGGCGTGCGGCAGGTACCGTCGGATCACGCCCCACGCGCCGGTGTCGCGCAGCGCCAGGCCATAGAGCCCGTGCGGATTGACGTACGCGCCGGAGAGCCGCCCGAGCAGCAGCTCCGCGGCGAGCCCGAGCGCGTGCTCGACGCCGCGCTGCTTCGCCCACGCGACGAGCTCCTCGCGCGTCTCGATCAACCCCGGCGGCGCTGTGACCCGCGACGGCCGTTCGCGATCGAGGAACGCGAGCACCAGCGCGACCGCGTGCTTGCACGTCACGCCGACCGGGCACGTGCAGCTCGACACCAGCCGACCGTTCGCGATCGACACGCGCACCTCGTAGCGCTCGCTGCCGATCACCACGCCCTCGATCCCGTCGCCGAGCACCGTGACGGTCTCGACCTTCCCGGCGCGGAAGTACGCCTCGCCGCGCGGGAACGCGTAGCCCGCGATCGCGCGCAGGTTCGACGCGGTCAGCTCGCTCGCGAGGGACACGACCCGCGCAGCATAGTCGGTCGGAGCCGATCGGAGAAGGCTCGTGGAGTCGGGCCGCTCACCAGGTCACGCCGACCGTCACGCCGACGCGGTGGTTCTTCTCGGTGTCGGGCACGAAGAAGAAGTGCACCGGCGTGTGGATCGCGCCGACGCGCGGGGTCCAGCCGCCGGCGACGATCATGTGCGAGGGCTGCTGCGTGTCGGGCGTGAGGTTGACGCCGACGCCGACCTGGAAGCTCCGGTCGAACTCGAAGCCGATGAGGCCGCTCGCGGCCGGGATGAACTTGCTCTGCTCGAGGCCGGCGACCGTGACGTTGCCGACCAGGAGCACGTTGAGCCACGAGTGGCCGACCATCCGGTAGAAGCCCTCGTAGCCGAGCAGCATCATGTGCGGCGTCTTGAGCCCGAGCTCCTGCTTGAGGCTCATGCCGCCCTCGCGGTTCGGGCGGTCGTAGTTCATGAGCGCGAGGTAGCCGAGCCGGAAGCCGTGCAGGAAGCGCTTCCCGACCGGCTGCTTCCAGCCGTCGTCGGTCTGCTCGGTCAGCGACGGCGTCGCCGGCTGCGCGGAGGCGACCGTCGCCGGCGCGGGGGCAGCCACGGGCTGGGTCTGCGTGGTGACGACCACGACCGCAGGCGTGGCGGTCGGCGCGGGCGTGCCGGCCGGGGGCGGGGCGGCGACCGGCGCCTCCTCGGCGGTGGCGGTCGAGGCCAGAGTGGTGAGGGCGGCGAGGACGGCGAGGACGGTGCGGGTGACGGACGTCATGGCGGGTAGCTCCTTTCTTGAAGCCACCCTCGCAGGCCCGCGCGTGAGCTCGCCTGGGCGCGCACGTGAGCCGCGCGTGCGCTGGCACGTGAGATGGCCGTGAACGTCGAGCGGATGGCGCTTCGGCGATGGTCAGCGGGCAGCGCTCGCGAGCCAGGCCTCGACGGCGTCGGTCGGCCGGGCGCCGAAGTCGTCGGGGACATAATTGTTCTGCGCGTAGACGGTCTGCGGGCACGAGCCCGGCGATGGCCCGGTGAAGCTGCGCTGCCCGATCAGCTTGCCGGTGCGGGCCTCGTAGAGCTTGGCGGTCGCGTTCATGCGGTAGCGCGTGAACGACAGGTACTGATACCCGTACGGGCCACACGATCCGACGCGCTGGGCCTTGAGCACGACGTGTGCGACGTACGGTGCCTTCGAGACCGGAATCGCACCGAGTAGCTTGCGGCTGAGCGTGCCGTCATACAGCACGGCAATCGGCTTGGGCGAGGTCGTGACCTCCGAGGGCAGCGGTGCGGTCGCGAGCGGCTGCTTCGCGACGTTCGCGAGCCGCGCGAACGCGTCATCGGGCGCCCGGTAGATCTTGGGCGCGATCCGCAGCTCGGCTTGCTTGCCGCTCGCGAGCTCCAGCATCGCGGTGGCCTCCGGCTTGTCGTCGGTGGTCGCGTTCCAGTACAGCTCCTTGAGGTCGATCGCGACCCGCAGGCGATCGGCGGTGGCGGTGACCTTGACCCCGTCGCGCTCGCTCGTCTGCGGCTTGACCCCGCACGCCTCGAACGCGAGCTCGATGACCGACGCCTTGTCCTCGTCGTTGTCCTTGTCGATCCGGACGTCCGCGGGCTTGCCGTCGATGACGAGGGTCGCCTTGATGTTGTACGTGGCGATCCCGCCGACCCATCCGTTGGTCAACGGCTCGTGGTTGTGGCGTTCGGGCACCTTCACCGTCGCGCGCCCGGTCTCGCCGCTCGCTGCCTCCCCGGTCACCTCGATGGTGGTGCCGGGCCTGGTGGTGTCGGCGGGTAGCTCGATCACCACGTCATCGCTCGGGTTGGCCGGATACTGCTTTCCGGCCACCGTGATCACGCCGCGCCGGTCGGGGCGCACCGTCAGCGTGTAGGGCGCGTTGCACGCGTATCCCCACGATCCGCGCACGCGAATCGCCAGCGCGGGAGCATCCTGACTCTTGCCGCCCTTCTTCGTCACCGAACGGACGATGTTGATCAGCACGATCAGGCCGACCACTCCGCCGATGAGGGTGAGGACGAGCTTGGTGTTGGTCTTCCGTGGCGCCGCTTCGATCCGCGGGATCGGCGTCGCCGGCGGAGGCGTGGCGGCCGGCGGAGGCGCGGCGATGCGCTGCGGCGGCGGCGCGTCGCCGAGCACGACGTACGCATTGCCGAACGTATCCGTGCCGCGCGCGATGATCCGCGGCTCGCTTCGCATCGCCATCGCTGCGGCCACGCGCGAGCCGGCGACCGCGATCTCCATCGTCGCCGTCCTGCCGGCCTGCTCGACGCGATAGCGGTGGAGCTCGTCCTCCTCGCCGATCACGTCGACGATCGTCCAGTCCCCAATTATCCTGCCGATCATCGTGTGCCGTTCCTTTGATCGAACGCCGCCATCGCGGCCTGGGCCGCCGCGGCGAGCTTCGGGTTGATGTCGTCGCTCCACAGCGCCGCGGCGGCGCGCAGCTCGGGCACCGTGCCGGTCGCTCCGACGAGCTCGAGCCACTTCATGATGTCGGCATCGCTCACACCGTAGGACTTGGTCTTGCCGAGCCGAGCCATCCACGCGGCGAGCGCGCGCTGGCCCACAGGACCGCCGGCGGCGAGCGACCGTGCGGTCTCGAGCTCCTTGGTTCCGATGTGCCCGGAGTGCTTCGTGACCCACGCGTCGAACGCATCGCGCGCGTCCTCGCCGAGCTGCACCGCTTCCGCGAGCTCGCCCGCCGCGATCAGGAGCTGGGCTTGCAGCGGGCGCGGCAGCTTGGCGCGCCGCGACAGCAGGAGCTTCGCCAGCTCGCCGCGCACGGCCTCGTGCTCGTAGGCGGCGCTCGTCAGCTCGACGAGGTCGGGGAGCGCGTCATCGTTCCCGGCGACCAGCGCGACGAGCAGCGGGATGGCCTTCCAGCCCGCGGAGTCGAGCACGTCGTCGATCGCGGACTCGTAGATGCCCTTCGTGCCTGTCGACGTGGATCCTTCGACGGTGATCTCGACGCGTTCGCGCGCTCCCGCGACGGCGACGGCGCACGTGAACTTGGTCCCGGGCGTCCCTCTGCCGTACGGATTCGAGTAGCCGCCGTAGCTGTACGTGAAGCTCCCGAACGGTTCCTCGGTACACCGGATCTCGATGGTCGCATCGCCACCCGACGCGACGACCCGAGCACCGCGCGAGGTCAGCAGCGTCGTCGCGTCGCCGGCGAAGTCGTGCTTTCCGCTGTTGGTGGCCTTGATGCTCGCGGTGCCCCATGGGGTTCTGGGGACGCGCTTCGCGTCGATGAAGCGCTGATCGACGAGCTGCTCGGCCTTGTCGTCGGCCTGCGGCACGTCGCCGTCGCGGTCCTTCCTGCCGTACTCGCTGATCTCGCTGCGCTGATACGCGCAGCGGAAGCCGACATCGCGCGCGGGCGCGTCGAGCTGGCGAGCGGCGAGTCCCGTCACGCCGCCCGCGTCGTCCAGGAACGAACCGCCGCGCGCTCGCCACGGCGGCTTGGTCTCGCGCTCGAAGGAGCGCTCCAGCACGTACTCCGCGACGTTGCCGGCGAGATCCTCGAGCCCGTTCACGCTCGCGCCCGCGGGCCGCGTCGCGGCGAGCGGCTTGCCACCACAGCTCGCGATGTTCGCGCGCTCGCAGGTCGGCGGCTCGTCGCCCCACGGATAGCGCCGCAGGTCGAACGCGCGCGCGAGCGCCTCCCACTGCTGGTCCGTCGGGAGATCGCCGTTGCGCCAGCGACAGTACGCCCGTGCGTCGGGAAGCGTGACGCCGGTGACCGGGAGGTCGTCGTCGTCCTCGGCGGCGGCGGGGAGTGTGACGCAGGCCTTCGCGTCGGCACAGCGCTGCCACTGCCGGCGCGTGACCTCGATGCGATCGAACCACGTGTACTTCAGCGACTCGCTCTTGCAGTCGCCGGCTGGGTGCTTGCACCCCACCTTCGCGTCGCCGCCGCCGGGGAGCACCTCGAAGTCGCGCAGGGTCTTCGGGCCCGGCGTGAGCAAACGCTTCACGAGCCAGCCGCCCACGATCAACCCGGCGAGCACGACCAGCGTCACCACGGTCTGCATGGTCTGGCGCGAGGTCTTGCCGCGGTTGGCCGCGAGCTGTGGCACGGGGGCTGCTGGTGCTGGTGCTGGTGCTGGTGCTGGTGCTGGTGCTGGTGCTGGTGCTGGTGCAGTCGCCGGAGGCGAAGCAGGTGCTGGAGCGGGTGCGGGTGTGGGAGCTGCTGCGGGTTCGAGCCGGCGCGTCGCGACTCCGGGTTCGGCGCGAACCACGTAGGGGTTGCCGAACGCATCGGTACCCGTGTCGACGATGTCACCCGCACCGCTGCGCCCGAGTTGTGCGATCTCCGTGGCCGCGGCCGTCCCCGCGGCCGCGATCACCATCGTGCCGCGCCAGCCGTCGCCGCGCGCCACGCGGTAGTGCCGCGTGTCGCCCGAGGCGGCGAGCTCCTGCTCGACGCGCCAGCCCGCGATCTCGCTCGGCGCGCCCGCCATCAGATCACGGCCGCGCGCAGCCGCCGATGCGCCTCGAGCTGCGAGCGCTCGATCTTGAGGCACGCCATCGTCGCCATGACGGGCAGCGCGAGCGACACCAGGCACATCAAGATGAGGAAGCCCCGCGCGGACGGGCCCGCACCGTACAGCACGTGGACCGGATCGCCGATGCCCAGGATGTACGGGAACGCGTTGTTGAGCGCCGCCGGCTTGCCGCCTCCGATGACGAGGACGGCCGCGCGTGCGAGCGCGCTGTAGAGCATGATGCGTCCGAACACGCGGATCAGCGTGCTCGAGGGCTGTGGCTTCTCGGCGCTGTGGCGCCAGATGTCGTCGAGCGCGTTCGACGTCATCACCAGGTTCAGCACCGGCATGAGGAAGGCGGTCGAGGCGACGCTCGGCGTGAACCGGAGCTTGTCCGCGCACAGCCGCTCCGCGTTGCGCGACGCGACGTAGAGCCACGGGGCGAACGTCAGCACGACCGCGCCGAGCGCGATCAGGTAGAAGCGCTCGGCGGAGTTGACCGACCGCGTGAGCGCGGAGATCTCGCTGAAGCGCGTCGCGGGCTCCAGCGTCGCGACGATGTACATGTTGTAGAGCACGGCGCACGCGAAGGTGGTCGCCGCGAGCGCGACGAGCGTCGTCAGCGGGCGCAGCGCCGTGAGCGGCTGCACGCCGACGGGTGGAGCGGCCGCGGGCACCGGCGCTTGCGGCGCAGGCGCAGCGACGGCCGGCGAGCGAAACGGACCGTCGCCGGGGGCGGGCGCTGCGAACGGGTTGACCGGCGCGGGCGCGGGCGCTGCGAACGGGTTGACCGGCGCGGGCGCGGGTGCGGGCGCGGCGGCGAACGGGTTGACCGGCGCCGGCGCGGGTGCGGGCGCGGCGGCGAACGGGT
>JAEUJX010000013.1 GCA_016794545.1 Myxococcales bacterium | reverse complement strand
GCCACCGGCGCCCCACCGACGAGGAATGTCACTTCTTCGGCTCGTCGGCCTGCTTCAGCGCGCGCCAGTTCGGACCGGCGCCGCCCTGCGTGGCGATCGACTTGATCCCGCGGCCCATCATCGAATCCTTCGTCTCGATCGCGTCCGCGCGATCCTCGACCGGCTTCGCGTGCATGCCCGTGTCCATGCGGATGGCGTCGCACGGGCACGCCTCGACGCACAGGCCGCACACCACGCAGCGCAGCTCGTCGATCTCGAACACGGCCGGGCGCTTCTCGATGCCCTTGTCGTCGGTCTCCGCGGGGATGATGGTGATGCAGTGGGCCGGACACACCGTCGGGCAGCACATGCACGCGACGCAGCGCACGGCGCCGTCGTCGCGCAGCGTGAGCCGGTGCAGGCCGCGGAACCGCTCGGGGTACTCGACCTTCTCCTCGGGGTACTGGACCGTCTCGATCTCGTTACGCCACGACTGGTCGTCGGGCGGCGCTCCGGCCTTGTTGCGGTCGACCAGCTTCTTCATCGGCAGGAAGAAGTTGCGGGCGAAGTGCTTGAGCGTGATGCCGAGGCCCTTCGCCGTCGCGGCGAGGAACGAGACCTCCTCGGGCTGCGGCCGCACGATCTGGATCGTGCGCGACCGCGGGTGGCGGTCGGCGACCGCGACGACCTTCGGGCCCTCGTGGACGTCTTCCTCGTGGTGTCCCGCGCTCATGGCGTACCTCCGGTGGTCATGAAGATCAGCTTGATCAACGCGGTGACCATGATGTTCGCGAGCGACAGCGGCAACAGCAGCTTCCAGCCGAGGTTCATCAGCTGGTCCGCGCGGAAGCGCGGCAGCGTCCAGCGGACGAGCAGCTGGAACCAGCAGAGGAGGACGACCTTCGCGCCGAACATCGCGAACTGGAGGCTGGTGACCACCCAGTGCGGGAGGTGCAGCACCCAGCCGCTCGTCGAGATGCCGTTCGGATCGATGTAGCCGCCGATCCGGAAGCCGTCCGCATCGAGGAACGGCACCTGGTAGCCGCCGAAGAACACGGTCGCGACGACCGCGCTGATGAACACGATCTCGATGAACTCGGCGAGGAAGAAGATGCCCCACCGCATGCCCGAGTACTCGACGAAGTAGCCGATGATCTCCGGCTCGCCCTCGGGGATGTCGAACGGCGCGCGCTTGGTCTCGGCGATCGCCGCCGTGAAGAACAGGATCAGGCCGAGCGGCTGCCACAGCCAGAGCCAGTTCAGCGGGTTCGCGGCCGACATCGAGTCGCTCGCGCCCTTCAGCGCGATGAGGCCCGGCTCGAGCGTGCCCGTCACGAGGAACGCGCCCATGAGCGAGAGGCCCATCGCGCCCTCGTAGCTCATCATCTGCGACGAGGAGCGGAGGCCACCGAGCAGCGCCCACTTGTTGTAGGAGGCCCAGCCGGCGATCGTGCCGCCGTAGTTCGCGAGCGTGAGCACCGCGAAGTAGAAGATGAGACCGAAATCCGGCGCGAACATCTGCATCCGGATCGAGTGCGCGAAGATCTCGTTACCGGGCTGCGTCGCGAACAGGTACGGATCGAACGTCTGCGTGAGCGCGTGCGGATAGATCGTCGGGCCGAACGGGATGATCGCGAACGCGATCAGCACCGGGGCGAGCGCGAGGATCGGCGCGAGCGCGAACAGTCCCTTGTGGACGTTCGCGGGGATGAAGTCCTCCTTGAAGATCATCTTCAGCGCGTCGGCGACGAAGTGGAGGATGCCCTTCAGCTTGATCGGGCCGATGTTCGCGCGGTTCGGACCGAGCCGGTCCTGCATCATCGCGCTCTGGCGGCGCTCCGCCCACGTGAGCAGCGACGCGAGCGGCATCACGAGCACGAGCACGATGAACAGCCACTTCGTGCCCGGCCAGTCGAGGATGTCGTAGAGCGTGTTCCAGGTCATGGCCTATACCTCGTTACCCTCGGCTCCCGGCGAACCGCAGCGCGAGCGGGCGCGCGTCGCGCTGCCACGTCAGCTCCTTCCACGCCGGCACTGCCGCGATCATGTCCTTGAACACCTCGCGCGCGTGCGTCCACGAGAGCTTCGTGGAGGTGGCCGAGGCCAGCCGCACGATCGCCTCCCACGCGGGGAGCGCCTGGCCCGGCGGTCCGAACGCCGCGTGCATGCGCTGCACGTGGCCCTTGTTGTTCGTGATCGTGCCGGAGACCTCGGCCCAGTCCGAGACGGGCAGGGCGACCTTCGCGTGCGGCACCGGCCCGCGCTCGTGCGCCGACAGCGCGACGTATTCGAGCTCCTTGAGCCGCACCGGATCGAGGCCGGGCATCACGTCGCCGAGGGCGAGCACGCCGCGGATGTTGCCGTCGAGCTCGAACACCGGCTTCGTCGAGAACCCGAGCGCCTCGGCGATCGCCTTCACGCCGGCGCTGTTCGGGTTGATGTCCGCGACGCGCAGCCGGCCGTCGGCGCGCGCCGGTACCTGCGGCTTCGCCGCGATGTAGACGTGGCTGACGCCCCACGCCTTCGCGAGCGCCGCGAGCGCGAAGTTGTCCTCGTTGGTGTGCAGCGCGGAGAGCACGATCGCGAACTGGCCGGCGGCGCGGCCGACCGCGAGCCGATCGGCGGCGGCCTTGACCGCGCGGTCCCAGCCCGCGGGGAGCCCGTCGACGGTCGCGGCGGCGAGCCGGTGCTCGCGGAGGTCGTGGTACGTGAACCGACCCTCGTCGCACATCCAGTAGTCGTTGACCGCCGCGTTGTGCCGCGGCACGAGCCGCCACGCGCGGCCGTTCTTGTGGTGGATCTCGATGTTGCAGCCGGTCGCGCAGCCATTGCAGACCGACGGCGTCGCGTCGAGCTCCCACGCGCGCATCGTGAAGCGGAAGTCCTTCGAGGTCAGCGCGCCGACCGGGCAGACGTCGACGGTGTTCAGCGAGTACGGGTTGTCGAGCTGCTCGCCCGGCGCCGTGGTCAGGATCTCGTGGTCACCGCGGTTCGCGAAGTCGAGCTGGTGCTGCCCCGAGACCACATCGCAGGTGCGGATGCAGCGGCTGCACAGGATGCAGCGCTCCTGATCGAGCACGATCGTCGGTCCGAGGTCGACGGCCTTCGCCTTGTGGACCTTCGGCGTGTCGACGCGCGAGTCGGCGTTGTCGTGCTCGAAGTACAGCTTCTGCAGCGTGCACTCGCCGGCCTTGTCGCAGATCGGGCAGTCGATCGGGTGATTGACCAGCGTGAACTCGAGCTGCTGCTTGCGCGCGAGCGTCGACTGCGGGTCGGTCGTGCGGACGACCATGCCCTCGCCGACGACCTGCTGGCAGCTCGGCTGGAGCTTCGGGTTCTTCTCGACGGAGACCAGGCACTGCCGGCACTGCGCGACGATCGGTAGACCCGGGTGGTAGCAGAAGGCGGCGATGTCGATCCCGAGCGTGCGCGCGGCCTCGAGGACGTTCGTGCCCTTCGGCACGGTGACCGACTGTCCATCGATCGTCAGCGTGACGTCGTTGCTCGGAGCGGGAGCCGCGGGAGCGGTCGGCGGCGGGATCGTGCCGGGGTTCGCCGAGGGTGGCGGTGTCGTCGTACTCACTTGTCGCACTCTCCGCCGATCATGTTGATCATGCCGAAGATCGGGACGATGTCCGCGATCAGGTGGTTGTGGATCAGCTGGCCCGCCGTCGACAGGTGCACGAACGACGGCGACCGCACGTACGCCTTGTAGGGCCGGCCGGTGCCGTCGGCGACGATGAAGAAGCCGAGCTCGCCGTTGCCGCCCTCGACGAACGTGTAGGCCTCGCCGGCCGGCACCTTGATGCCGTCGACGATGTGCTTGAAGTG
>JAEUJX010000751.1 GCA_016794545.1 Myxococcales bacterium | reverse complement strand
TGTGGGTCGCGACGAGCAGCCGTCGCGACCGCGCGACGAAGTCATCGAGCGGCACGAACGTCGCGCGCGTCGCCGGGGTCTCGGCGGTGCCCGAGCAGTGCTCGCTGGTCTCCAGCGCGTGCGCGGTCCGGCAGACCGTCGGGCGCACCGGGTACACCGTGCAGTCGCCATCGCGGTTGAACGGACACAGCACGCCCGCGCGCCACGCGTCGACGTGGTGCGTGACGTAGTTCTTCGGGTCGGTGACGTGGAGCTGGGACAGCGTCGCGAGCGCGTCGCCGATGCGCTCGTTCCACGCGCCGTAGGCGGCGACGAAGGCGTCTCGCGCCGCGGTCTGCTCGGGCTGCGCGAGCCAGCGGGCCACGCGCGCGGACTCCGGCCGGAACACCATGATCGGCTCCTCGCAGCAGCCGTTGCAGCCGCGGGTGCACGCGACCTTCAGCGAGGACCGTGCGATCGCCTGCGCGCGCGCCTCGACCGCGTGATCGACCTGCTCGTGCAGGAACTCGGCGATCTCGACGGCTTCCTCGAGCGGCAGCTCGCGCGGGAACCGGCGGTGCGTCGCGTACCCGTCGAGATCCTCGCCGAGCTCGTTGATGAGCGTGTCTACCGCCACGCCGCATCCTACCGCGCCCGTCGGGGAGCCGCTCGCCGGTGATAGGCTCCCCGACATGAACCAGCACCGCTTCGTGTGGCACGACCTGGGGACGACGGACGTCGAGGGAGCGAAGCGCTTCTACGGCGAGGTCTTCCACTGGAGGTTTGACGGCGAGCCCGACTACCTCCACATCACCGCCGGCGATCGCATGATCGGCGGCATCCGCCCGCTCGGCAAGGACGAGCACCAGCCGCCGTCGTGGCTGGGCTACGTGCTCGTCGACGACGTCGCCGCGACCGTCGCGACGATCGAGAAGCAGCGCGGCCGCGTGTACGTCCCGACGACGGTGATGGAGAACGTGGGCACGTTCGCGGTCACCGCCGATCCGACGGGCGGCGTGTTCGCCCCCTGGCGCAGCGCGCGTCCCGAGGAGAACAAGCCCGACAGCGGGCAGGCCGCGGTGCCGGCGACCGGCACGTTCTGCTGGGACGAGCTCATGACCACCGATCCGGCGGCCGCGGGCGCGTTCTACGCCGAGGTGCTCGGCTGGAAGCCGCACGCCGTCGACATGGGCGGCGGCATGATCTACACGCTGTTCCAGCGGCCGGGCACGACGGGGTTCGACGGCAACCCGGTCGGAGCCGGCGGCATGATGAAGTCGCCGCCCGAGGTCCCGCACTCGTACTGGCTCGCGTACGTCGCCGTCGAGAGCGCCGATCGCTCGAGCGAGCAGGCCGCGAAGCTCGGCGCCACCGTGATGGTGCCGCCGACCGATATCCCGAACGTGGGGCGCTTCGCGTGCTGGACCGATCCGCAGGGCGCCGCGCTCGGCGTGCTCGCCGCCGCGCCGATGAAGTGACTCACTCGAGCGCTGAGAACGCGATCGAGCCCGTGCGCAGGCCCATGCCCGCGTCGGTCTCGGTCTGCCACAGGCCATCGACGATCTTGTCGGCGACGCCGTCCCCACTCGTGTCGACCAGGCGCGCGGCTCCGTGCACGAAGCGGAACGTGCCGAGCTCGACGGGCGCGAGCTCGTCGCGCAGATCCCCGACGAGCGACGACATGCCCTGCTGACAGATCGTGGCGAGCTCGGCGATGTGGCCGACGCACGTCCCCGAGGAGCAGCGCGCGGCGACTTTCTGGGCGATCGCCTCGCAGTTGATGCTCTCGAGCACGCTCAGGTCGCCGCCGTGGAGCTTGACGCTCGCGAGGTTGATCGCCTGCCAGGCGTGGTTGCCGAACGCGAGCCCGAACTTCTGATCTCCGAGTGCCAGCGCGCCTGCGGCGGCGACGGTCGCGGTGGTGTTCTGCTTGATCGTGTCGGCGTTCAGGCCGCCGACCGGGATGATCACGTCGAGGTTCGCCGGCGTGAAGTTGAGGTCGCGCAGCGAGTGCGTCGCGCCGGCGGGCGTGATCGTCAGCGAGCTCTCGAGCGTGAACTCGCCGGTGACGGAGTCGGCGATCGTCGCGACCTGTGCGGCCGTCTGGCGCACCGTGAGCGCCTGGATCTTCACCTTGTCGAGCTCGAGGTCGATCCAGCCCTCGAGGCTGGCGCGCAGCGAGCTCGGCAGCGTGTCGAGCGCGAGCTTGGCCGGCGTCCCGGCGCTGCGCGCGAGCAGCACGCGGCCGCCGTGCTGGGAGAACGCGCGGAGCTCGCCGATCGCGTCCGCCACGCCCGGCACGCCGAGCGGGATCGCGATCCGCGTCGTGACCCGATAGGTGCCGGTGCTGGGCACCGGGCTCTCCGGCGTCCCGAGATCCGCCGCGTAGCCCTCCGGCTCCTGTGCGTCGGTCGCACAGCCCGCGGCGAGGAGAGTCACGAGGGCGAGGCGATGCACGCCGCGCAGTGGAGCAAGCCGCTCGCCAACGCCAACGCCGCGGAACCTGGCTGGTTGCACTCCGACCCCCAGGGGGGCCGGCCCGCACCACGCGACCCCGACTCCCAGCGGCGGGCCGCGGGCGCCTCGCCGCGGCTCGGGCGGCGCGGGGTCAGAGCGCGAGACGCATCGCGTCCTTGACGCGCACCAGGGTCTCGTTCGCGACCGCGTTGGCGCGCCGCGCGTGCTCGCGCAGGATCTCGAGCACGGCGGCATCGGTGTAGCGGGCGCGCCGCTCGCGCATCGGGGCGACCAGCGCGTCGATCGCGGCGGCGACCTCCGCCTTGATCGTGCCGTCGCCGAGGTGGTCGCCGCGGGCGTAGCGATCGGCGAGCTCGCGGACCCGCTCCTGATCGGGCATGAACGCGCGGGCGTACACGAACAGGGCGTTGTCGGGGTCGCCGGGCTCGGTCACCGACTGGCGGCCGGTGTGCACCCTCGCGACCTTCTGCCGGATCTCCGCGGTCCCGTCCGAGAG
>JAEUJX010000749.1 GCA_016794545.1 Myxococcales bacterium | reverse complement strand
TGGTGGATCCTCGCGGCGATCGGTCTGTCGGCGTGCAGCAGGCAAACCGACGACGCGCCGCCGGCGCCCGGGGCGCCACCGGCGACGCAGCCGGCGCGGACGCCGGGCGATGCCGGCTTCGCGGTGTGGCCCGCCAGGCTCGAGGACCGCACGTTCGACATCGCGTGGCACGACATGCGCGCGACCCTGACGGGCCGCGTGCCGGTCGGCTGGATCTCTCGCACCCCGGGGCACTTCAAGGTGCCCGATGGCGACAACCCCGGGATCATGGATCCAAGCATCGGCTGGACCTTCGGCGGCGTCTCGTGCTCCGGCGAGTGCGACGATGGCGATCTGCAGACGAGCATGGCGAGCGCGTGGGAGAGCATCGACGAGCGCTTCCCGCGCGTGAGCTCCGGCATGGGCGAGAGCGACAAGCTGCGCCTCGACGTGACCGTCCTCGAGGAGGGCACGTTCCCCGACGGCAAGTACAAGGCGGTCCGCGTCACGCGCGGCGCGAAGTCGCCGGGCGCACCCGACTACCTCGAACGAGTCGAGGCGACCTGCGTGCGCCATCGCAAGGGCGACACGTTCTATATCATCGCGAGCACCAGCATGAAGCTCACCTACGAGAAGACGCTGTGGCCGCTCATGCTCGAGGCGTGCAAGACGCCGTGGTTCCGGTCGTGAGGATCCTGCTCGCGGTGGTCGCGCTCGCGGCGTGCGACAAGCTGCCGGCGGCGCCCGATGCGCAGGCGTTCGAGACGCTGTCGCCGGAGGGCAAGTGCGAGGCGACCCTGCCGCGCGCGAAGCGGTGCACCGACGAGCTGCTCCTCGCCGAGGTCGCGTCGCTGGACCCAGGGGGCAACAGCGAGCTGACGAACGCATTGCGCGAGGACCTCGGCGAGACGCCGACGTACTCCGACGATGCCGAGGCGATGCACCGGAGCTCGTGCCTCGGCTCGCGCGACGACAGCTATCCGCGCGGCGTCCTGCGCTGCTGGGAGGTCACGCCCTGCAAGGCGTTCGCGGAGTGCGTCTACAAGCCGGTGGCATCGCCGCGGCGATAGCGCACGACCGTCCCCGCGAGGCGGTCCCACGGCGCGCGCTTGCCGGGCACGCGCAGGGCGGCGTGGACGAGCACGAGGCCGCAGATCGGGAACCACAGCCCGGTGAGCCCACCCGTGAGGTCGCGCACGAGCTTCGGCCCGAGGTCGACGTGGCGGGCGATCAGGGTGAACAGCCCGAGCGCGAGTGGCACGGTGAACACGAGCGCGGTTCGCTTCACGGCGACGCGCCAGCTCGGACGCACGCCCGTGGCGACCTCGACGACCTCGAGCTCGAACAGCGCCTTGCCGAGCGTCGTGCCCCAGCGCGCCGTGCACACGAGCCCGTACACGGCGAACAGCGCGATGATCGGGACGAAGTTGCTGTCGAGCTCGTAGCCGGTGAGCACCTCGCCGAGCAGCAGCGCCGCGCTCACGACCGTGCCTGCGACGAGCACATCGACCCCACCGGCGATCGCGCGCGCCCAGAACCCGGCGGGGCGCGTGTGGGTCGCGGAGGCGAGCTCGAGCGCGCGGAGCAGCTCGTCGTAGGAGGCGAACCGGTCCGCCGGCGCCGGCGCCATCATGCGCGCGCACAGCGCATCGATCGCGGCGGACTCGGTGCGCGTGCGGCCCTTCTTCGTCGGCAGTGCGGGGCGTGCGGCGGTCGCGTGCAGCGAGAGCAGCCCCTCGACGCTGTCGGCCTGGTAGGGCGGGGCGCCCGAGACGAGGTGGTAGAGCGTCGCGCCGAGCGCGTAGATGTCGGCGCGGAAGTCGATCGGCTCGCCGCGCGCCTGCTCGGGCGCCATGTAGAGCGGCGTGCCGGCCATCGACGTCTGCGCCACCGGGCCGTCGGTCGCGGCGTGCGGATCGCCGGCGGCGAGCCCGAAGTCGAGGACCTTCACGACGCCATGCCCGTCGATCATGAGGTTCGACGGCTTCACGTCGCGGTGGGTGAAGCCCGAGCGGTGCGCTTCGCGCAGCCCGAGCGCCGCGGCGCGGGTCACCGCGAGCGCGGCATCCACGGACAGCGGCGCCTTCGCGACGCGGTCCGCGAGCGTCTCGCCGGCGACGTACTCCATCGCGAAGTACAGCAGCTGCTCGTGCTCGCCGATGAAGTAGATGTGCCCGACGTTCGGGTGCGAGATCTTCGCCTGCGCGCGCGCCTCGCGCACCATCCGGTCGCGCCGCCCCGGATCGCCGGCGACCTGCGCGGGCAGCACCTTGATCGCGACCGGCCGATCGAGCGCGAGATCGGTGGCGAGGTAGACCTCGCCCATGCCGCCCGCGCCGAGGCGGCGCTCGATCCGGAAGTGGCCGAGCTGCATTCCGATCGCGATCGCACCGGGCTCGCGCGCGGCCGTGCCGCCCGCTGCCGGGGCGGCGGTCGCGGTGTCATCGAGCTCGGGCCGCACGGGGCGACCATAGCCCGTGGCGAGGGCCAGGGCGCTACCAGCTCGACCCGGCGCCACCGCCGCTCGAGCTGCCGCCGGAGTAGCCGCTGGACGACGACGAGTAGGACGACGACGACGACGAGTAGTCCGACGACGAGGACGAGTACGACGAGGACGACTCGGATGGGCGGGTCAGCGCCGACGTGTACGTCGTGTAGCTGTGGTGATGGCCGCAGTTCGCGCAGGTCTCGGTGGTCTGCACCTGGCCGCCGTGGTCATAGGTCGCGTGGACGGTCGTCACCGAGGTCGACCGCAGCGTCTTGTAGGAGCAGCTGCCGCACGTGCTGTAGCCCGAGAACCACGTGCCGTGACGCAACGTCCGCGTCGCCTGACAGCCGGGGCAGATCAGCACCACGTAGTTGACCGAGCCGACTCGCTCCTCGGCGCGCTGGCCACCGTCGAGGTGCGCGTCGTCCTCGACCTCGCCGAGCGGGATCATTCGCCGATCGGGGTTGCACGTTTCGGGTACCGCAGGGGGGAGGCGCGGTCGTCGTCGATGCCGTGCTGCGCCTCGTGGCGGCGCACGCTGGCGGCGAGCAGCTGCTGCGCGGTGGACGCGATGCGCGGAGCCTCGAGCTGCGCGAGCTCCTCCTCGATCGCCTCGACGCGCCGCAGCTCC
>JAEUJX010000717.1 GCA_016794545.1 Myxococcales bacterium | reverse complement strand
GGCCTCCAGGCGCTCGGCGCCGGCGGATTGATTAAGGTGGATGTCCGCACGGGCGACACGCCGGCCAAGGAGCGCGAGCGCCAGCGCCGCGAGCCCGGCCAGATCCTGATCACGACGCCGGAGTCGCTGTACCTCGTGCTCGCCGGGCGCCAGCGCGAGCGGCTGACCGGGGTCGACACGATCATCGTCGACGAGATCCACGCGCTCGCGCCGACCAAGCGCGGCGTCCACCTCGCGCTGACGCTCGAACGGCTGAGCCACCTCGTGACGTCCGCCGGCAACCCGGAGCCGCAGCGGATCGGCCTGTCGGCGACCCAGAAGCCACTTACAGAAGTCGCTCGATATCTGGGCGGGGACCGCCCCGTCGAGATCGTCGACGCGAGCGCGAAGCCGGCGATCGACCTCCAGATCGTGGTGCCGGCCCAGGAGATGGACAACCCGGGCACCGAGGGTCGCGACGGCGGCGGGATGTGGCCGCTCATCTATCCGCGGCTGCTCGAGATGATCCTCGCGCACCGCACGACCATCGTGTTCGTCAACTCGCGCCGGCTCGCCGAACGCGTCAGCCAGCAGCTGACCGAGCTCGCGGTCGAGACCGGCGTCGCGCCCCAGGGCACCGAGCTCGTCCGGGCGCACCACGGCTCGGTCGCCCGCCACCAGCGCGTCGAGATCGAGGAGGCGCTCAAGGGCGGCCGGCTGCGCGCGATCACCGCGACCAGCTCGCTCGAGCTCGGCATCGACATGGGCACGGTCGACCTCGTCGTGCAGGTCGAGTCACCGGGTGCCGCGTCGCGCGGCCTCCAGCGCATCGGGCGCGCCGGGCACCACGTCGGCGGCACGTCGATCGGCCGGATCGTGCCGAAGTTCCGCGGCGACCTGCTCGAGGCCACCGTCGTCGCGCGCAAGATCCTCGACGGTGACGTCGAGTCGACCCGCGTGCCCGACAGCGCGCTCGACGTGCTCGCGCAGCAGATCGTGGCGATGGTCGCGGCCGATCCATGGCCGGTCGGCGAGCTCGAGCGCGTGATCCGTCGGGCCGCGAGCTACCGCGACCTCTCGCGCGCCGCGCTGGTCGGCGTGCTCGACATGCTCGCCGGGCGCTATCCCTCCGACGAGTTCGCCGAGCTGCGCCCGCGCCTGACGTGGGACCGCCAGACCGACGTGCTGATCGGGCGCAAGGGCGCACGTCTGCTCTCCGTGGTCTCCGGCGGCACCATCCCGGACCGCGGCACGTATGCGGTGCACGCCGGCGTCGGTGGGCCGCGCGTCGGCGAGCTCGACGAGGAGATGGTCGCGGAGAGCCGCAAGGGCGAGACGTTCATCCTCGGCGCGACGACCTGGCGGATCGAGGACATCACGCGCGATCGCGTGATCGTCACGCCCGCGCCGGGCGAGCCCGGCAAGATGCCGTTCTGGCGAGGTGAAGGTCCGGGCCGGCCCGTCGAGCTCGGCTTCGCGCTCGGCGCGTTCTGTCGCGAGGTCGATGCAAGGCTCGCCGGCGATCCCGCGGCGACGCGCGCGTGGCTGCACGACACCTACAAGCTCGATGCGTTCGCGGCCGAGAACCTGACGAGCTACCTCGCGGATCAGCGCGCGCAGACCGGCAGCGTGCCGACCGATCGGTCGATCACGATCGAGCGGTTCCGCGACGAGCTCGGGGACGTGCGCGTGTGCATCCTGACGCCGTTCGGCAGCCGCGTGCACGCGCCGTGGGCGCTCGTGCTCGCGAAGCAACTCGAGGGCGAGCTCGGCTATCCGATCCACCCGCTGTGGACCGACGACGGCATCGCGCTGCGGTTCGCCGATGGCGACGCGCTGCCGACCGACGACCAGCTGATCCCGGATCCCGATGAGGTCGAGAACGCGCTGGTCGACGAGCTCGCGCGGTCGAGCGTGTTCGCGACCCACTTCCGCGAGAACGCCGCCCGCGCCCTGCTGTTGCCGAGGCGCCGGCCCGGCCAGCGGACGCCGCTGTGGGCGCAGCGCCTGCGCGCGCAGCAGCTGATGGGCGTCGCGCTGCGGTTCCCGGCGTTCCCGATCACGCTCGAGACCTACCGCGAGGTGCTGCGCGACGTGTTCGACGTGCCGGCGCTGACGCGGGTGCTGCGCGACGTGCGCTCGCGCGCGATCCGCGTGGAGCCGGCGACCACCGACGCGGCGTCGCCGTTCGCGCGCTCGCTGGTGTTCGACTACGTCGCCGCGTTCCTCTACGAGGGCGACGCGCCGCTCGCCGAGCGGAAGGCCCAGGCGCTCACGCTCGACCGCGGGCTGCTCCGCGAGCTGATCGGCGGCGGCGAGCTGCGGGACCTGCTCGATCTCGAGGTGCTCGACGAGGTCGAGGCCGAGCTGCAGCAGCTCGTGGAGGAGCGCAAGGCGCGCGACCCCGACGAGATCCACGATCTGCTGCGCCGCCTCGGCGATCTCGCGCGCGACGAGATCGCCGCGCGCAGCGCGGTCGCTGGCCTGCCCGCGGCGCTCGCGCAGCTCGTGCGGGCGCGCCGGATCGCCGCCGTGCGGATCGCCGGCGCCGAGACGTACATCGCGGCCGAGGACGCCGCGCGCTACCGCGACGGCCTCGGCGTGCAGCTCCCGCCCGGCCTGCCCGCGGCGCTGCTCGAGCCGGCGGCCGCGCCGCTCGAGTCGCTCGTCCTCCGCTATGCGCGGACGCACGCGCCGTTCACCGCCGAGGCGCCGGCCGCGCGCTGGGGTCTGCCACCGGCCCAGCTCGAGCCCGTGCTCGTGCTGCTCGAGGCGCGCGGCACGCTCGTGCGCGGCCAGCTGCGGCCCGGTTCCACGCACACCGACAGCTGCGATCCGGAGGTCCTGCGCCAGCTCCGGCGCCGCACGCTGTTCAAGCTGCGCGCGCAGGTCGCCCCGGTCGATGCGCGGGCGTTCGCGGCGTTCGTCCCGCGCTGGCACGGCCTCGATCAGCCGCGCCGCGGCGTCTCCGCGCTGCGCGACGCGCTCGGCCGGCTCGCCGGCGTTCCGCTGTCGTTCGCCGAGCTCGAGCAGCGGATCCTCCCGGCGCGCGTGCTCGACTACCACCCGCGCATGCTCGACGAGCTCGGCGCCGCCGGCGAGCTCGTCTGGATCGGCGCCGGTGCGCTCGGCACGAAGGACGGCCGCGTCGTGCTGGTGCCGCGCGATCGCGCGCTGTCGCTCGCGCCCGATCCGCAGCCCGTGCCGAACCGCACGGCGATCCACGACGCGATCGAGGCCCACCTCGCGAGCGCCGGCGCGTCGTTCCTCGTCGCGATCGAGAGTGCCGCGGGCGCGCCGCGGGCCGAGGTCACGCACGCGCTGTGGGACCTGATCTGGGCCGGCGTGATCACGAACGACACGTTCTCCCCGCTGCGCTCGCTCGGCGCGCCGGCCTCGCGGCGGATCTCCCCGCACGCCGCATTCGGCGGCCGGTGGTCGCTCGTGCGCTCGCTCGGCCCGGCCCCGTCGCCGACCGCGCGCGCACTCGCCCAGGCCACCGCGCTGCTCGAGCGCTGGGGCTTCGCCGGGCGCGCGACCGCGAAGGCCGACGAGCTGCCCGGGGGCTTCACGGCGGTCGCCGACGTGCTGCGGGCGATGGAGGATGCGGGCACCGTGCGGCGCGGCTACTTCGTGGAGAGCCTCGAGTCGCAGCAGTACGCGTGGCCCGGCGCGATCGACCGGCTCCGCGAGGCGCCGCGCGGCCAGGCCGCGCGCGTCGACGTGCTCGCCGCGACCGATCCGGCGAACGCGTGGGGCTCTGCCCTGCCCTGGCCCGAGCTGCGCGATCCGGCCGCGCGCCCGGCGCGCCGGGTCGGCGCGACCGCCATCCTCGTCGACGGTGCGCTCGCCGTGTGGCTCGAGCCGAAGGCCCGGCGCATCGTCACCGCGCCGCTCCCCGAGGACACGATCGAGCTCGCGCTCGCCGTCGGCCTGCCGCGCCTCGCCGCGAAGGCCCGCCGCCGCGAGCTCCTCGTCGAGACGATCGACGGCCTGGCCGCGGGCGAGTCGCCGTTCGCGCGCGGCCTGCTCGCCGCCGGAGCGCGCATCGACTACCGCGGCCTCGTGATCCGCGGGCAGGTCGCCGCCGCGCTCCCGCCCGAGCCGGAGCCCGCGTCGCCCGACCCCGACGACGGCGAGGAGGACGAGTGAAGGGCTTCCGCACGACGCTGTGGCGCCATCCGGGGCCCGGCGGCTGGACGTTCGCGCGCGTCCCGGCGCGGCACGCGCCGCCGGCGACGCACCCGTGGGGGCGCACGCCGGTCACCGCGACCGTCGACGGGGCCACGTGGGACACCAGCGTCTGGCGCGATCGCAGGCACGGCACGCTGCTCCCGGTGCCGGCGCGGATCCGCGGGGACAAGGACCACGGGGACACCGTCGTCGTTCTCTTGAAACCCCGCGGGTGAAGCGCGGTATCCTGTCCTCGATGCGGCCGGCTGTACTCGTCGCGTTCGCGCTCGCTGGCTGTGGCTTCACCGCGAAGCCCGGCTCGGGCGGCGGCACCTCCGACGGGGCCCCCGACGCGCCCGGCACCGTCGCCGACGGGTCCCTCGGCGGGACGCCCGACGCGCCGATCGACGCGATGATCGACGCGCCGCCCGACGCACCGCCGGTCTGGACGACGATCGACACGCTCACCGTCTCGTGCGTCGGCATGACTGTCACGTCGAGCGTCGTGCTGCGGACGGGGACCATGTACAAGCTGCTCGCCTCCGGCGAGTGCAACACGAACACGCAGAACAACTCGCGCGGCGACGCCGAGTACTTCGGCTACAACATCGGCCCGACGTACGACACCTACAACAACATCGACTCCGGCATCGCGGTCGACGATCCGACGCCGGGCGCCTCGAAGCAGCCGCAGTGGGGCGCGTACTCGGCGGCGCACACGTACGAGGTGATGTGGCCGGGGGCCGGCTCCGCGATCGCGCTCAAGTTCCACTCCTCCGACTACTCGAACAACGCGGGCTCGCTGACGCTCCGGATCCAGGCGCTGCAGTAACCTAGGGGGATGGCGACCCTTCGCGAGCTATCCGCCGACCTCCTGAGCGGCGCCCTCCCCGTCGATGCGGCCCAGCCGATGGCACCGCGGATGATCGCGGAGGCCGTCGCGCCGCGGACCACGTTCGTGTCGAGCTTCGCGAACGTCACGGCGTTCGGCACCGACGACGGGCTCGTGCTGATCGACACCGGGAGCTTCGTGCTCGCCGAGCCGACGCGCGCCTGCCTGCGCGCCGCCGATCCGACGCCGGTGTCGACCGCCGTGTGGACGCACGGGCACGTCGATCACTGCTTCGGCGTCGAGCTCTACGAGCGCGAGTCGAACCGGCCCGTCCACGTGATCGCGCACACCGCGGTGCCGCGCCGCTTCGAGCGCTACCGGCTGACCCGGGGCTGGAACCAGGCCGTCAACACGCGACAGTTCCAGACCGGCGCGCAGTTCCCGGGCGAGTTCCGCGCGCCCGACGAGCTGGTCTCCGACCGCAGGTCGCTCGACGTCGGCGGGCGGCGGTTCGAGCTGCAGCACGCGCTCGGCGAGACCGACGATCACCTGTGGGTCTGGGTGCCGGATGCCGGCGTGGTGTGCACCGGCGATCTGTTCATCTGGGCGTCGCCGAACTGCGGCAATCCGCAGAAGGTGCAGCGGTTCCCGCGCGAGTGGGCCGCCGCGCTGCGCGCGATGGACGCGCTCGGCGCCGAGGTGCTGTGCCCGGGACACGGCGTGCCGATCTACGGCACGGCGAACGTGCACCGCGCGCTCGACGAGACCGCGAGCCTGCTCGAGTCCCTGGTCGATCAGGTGATCGCCCTGATGAACGCGGGTGCGCGGCTCGATCGGATCCTCGCCGAGGTGAAGGCGCCCGCGGCGCTGCTCGCGCGGCCCTACCTGTCGCCGGTCTACGACGAGCCCGAGTTCGTCGTGCGCAACCTGTACCGCCTGTACGGCGGCTGGTGGGACGGCAACCCGGCACACCTCAAGCCGGCGCGCGAGGTGGCCGTCGCGGCGGAGCTCGCGCAGCTCGCCGGCGGCGCGGGCAAGCTCGCGGCCCGCGCCGAGGAGGTCGCGGCCTCCGGAGACCTCGCGCTCGCGTCGCACCTGGTCGAGCTGGCGGTGACGGCGGCGCCGGACGACCCCGCGATCCGCGCGGTGCGCGCGGCGATCTACACGAGGCGAGCCTCGAACGAGCGCTCGCTGATGGCGCGCGGCGTGTTCACGACCGCCGCGAAGGAATCGCGCTAGACCGTTCGTCAGGATGCCCGAGGGCGACTCGATCCGCCGCATCGCGACCCACCTGGGTCCGCGACTCGTCGGGCAGACGATCGAGCGCGCGACGACGCAGGGCCTCGTGCGCGAGGTCCTCGCCGGCAAGCAGGTCGTCGCGGTCGAGCCCTACGGCAAGCACCTGGTGATCGAGCTCGCCGACGGCTCCCACGTGCGCGCGCACCTCGGGATCAACGGCCGCCAGCGGACGTACGCGCGCGCCGAGGGCGAGCAGGTGCTCGCGCGCTCCTCGCCCGGGCGGATCTCGCTGGCGCTCGTCACGTCCGAGCTCGTCGCGCTGTGGATCAACGCGAAGACGATCGAGGTCTCCGACCGGCGCGCCCCGCGCCACGGCATGGCGGTGGCCGCGCTCGGCCCCGACGTGCTCGCCGACGACTTCGATCCGGTGATCGCCGGCGAGCGCGCGGCGACGCACGGCGGCCGGCGGATCGGGGACGTGCTGCTCGATCAGCGCGTCGCCGCCGGGATCGGGAACATCTACAAGTCCGAGGCGCTGTTCCTCGCGGCCGTCGATCCGCGGCGACACGTCGGCGAGTTCGCGCGCGAGACGCTCGTCGCGCTGTACGCGACGGCGCGACGCATCATGCTCGAGAACCTCGGGCCGGGAGCGCGCACGACGCGCGATCGCCTCGCGGGAGATGCTCCCGGTGACGACCGCTACTTCGTCTACGGGCGCACCAACCGCCCGTGCCGCACCTGCACGCGGCCGATCGACTGCTACCCGCTCGGCGACCCACCGCGCTGGACCTGGAGCTGCGCGACCTGCCAGCCACTGGTCGGACCTGGGAGTGAAACTGGGGCCTCTCGGTAGCGGACACCGATCTTGCCGCCAGCAACTCGAGCCGCCGGCCTGACCTGGTGGAACGACGTTCAACTGCCTGTAAGCTGGTGGATCGGCGTGGCCGAGCGGCTGGTATCGCGGTTGCTCGTAGGGTTGTCACCCCCGACAAGGACGTACCCCATGGCCACCGCCCTCGCCTTTGCCGCCGTTCCCGCCATTGCCCCCGTCGCCAGTGAAGTCTCGACGACGCTGAGCGTCGGCGCCGGTGTCGCCTACGAGGTGTTCGCGGACGCCGTGGAGATCCCGCGGTGGCTGCCGATCGTCCAGACCGCCCGCATCGTGCGGCGTACGGCCGAGGGACGCCCCCAGCAGGTCTCGTTCACCCGCAAGCTCGAGCGCGGCTCGCTCGGGTACCGGCTCGACTACACGTACGACCCCGTCAACCTCTCGATCGCGTGGGCGACCCCGCAGTCGTCGAATGTGGTGCTCCATGGCGAGGCCCGGTTCATCCCGCTCTCGATGCGTGCCTGCATGATGCTGTACCGGCTCGTCCTGGATCTCCCGATCGTGGACGACCTGATCAACAGCGAGCTCGACAAGCACCCAGCGTCGCTGGTGGTCGCCGAGTTCCGGGAGCACCTCCGCCGCCTCTGCTGACAGCGCGCACATCGTGCGATGTGCGGCTCCAAATCAGCGTGACGCCTGAGGTAACGGATTGGCCGGCCCCACGCGACGCCTGTACCATGGGCCTCGTGTCTTCCGATCGCCGTCCGGACGCGAGGCTCCCGAGCGAGTCACCGATCGGACCGTCGGCACGAGCGCCATCCGAGCCTCACTTCGCGAGTGGTACAAATCCAACCGGACTGTACGGCCCCGAGGAGCAAGAGACGCAGCTCCGCGACCTCGAGGATAAGCTCGAGCGCTGCCTCGCGGGGATGACGATGCACTTCCAGCCGATCGTTCACGCGGGCACGCGCGCGCGCTTCGGCTACGAGGCGCTGCTCCGCTCGACGGACAAGTCGCTGCCCCATCCGGGCGCGATCCTCGATGCCGCCGAGCGGCTCGAGCGCATCCCGACGCTCGGCCGCGCGGTGCGCGCGCAGACCGCGAAGGTGTTCTCGCAGGCGCCCGCGCAGCGCGGCGTCGTGTTCGTGAACCTGCACCTGCTCGACCTGATGGACAAGCAGCTGACCAGCGCGTTCGCGCCGCTCTCGAAGATCGCGTCGCGCGTGATCCTCGAGATCACGGAGCGCACGTCGCTCGAGGGCCAGATCGATCTGCGCTACCGCGTCGCCGAGCTCCGCGAGCTCGGCTACCGGATCGCGATCGATGACCTCGGCGGCGGCCACGCGCGCATGGGGACGTTCACGCTGCTCGATTGCGATCTCGTGAAGCTCGACATGTCGCTCGTGCGCGACGTCGACAAGCAGCCGATGAAGCAGCGGCTGATCCGCTCGGTCACCGATCTGTGCCGCGAGCAGGGCATCATGGTCATCGGCGAGGGCGTCGAGACCGACGCCGAAGCGCAGGTGCTCGTCGACCTCGGCTGCGATCTACTCCAGGGCTACCTGATCGCGAAGCCGGCGCAGCCGTTCGTCGACCCGCTGTAACGTTCGTCAGTCCAGGTCGAACGCGTACAGGATGCCGCGGTTCGACATCACGAACAGCCGGCCATCGCCGGTGATCGTCGGCGCGGCGGAGATGCCGTCGCCCGGGTCGAAGTACTCGAGGGTCTCGCCGGTCTTGCGGTTCGCGATGAACATCCCGTCCTTGGCGAGCGAGTAGACCAGCAGCTCGGTGAACACGACCGGCGCCGCGGGCTCGCCGCCGCCCTTCGCGCCGACGCGCCAGATCACGTTGCCGCCGAGGTCGATCGCGTAGGTGCCGAGGTCGGCGACCGAGACATAGAGTGTCTTGCCGTCGCTCGCGAGGCCGCCGACGTTGCCGGTCGAGCTCGGCAGGCGCGCGTCCCAGAACGGCAGGCGCCAGCGCACGAGGCCCGTCGTCTTGTCGAGCGCGTACACGCCGCCCGACGACGACGACGCGTACACGCGATCGCCGATCACGAGCGGGGTCGCGTCGACGTCCATGAACCGATCCGCGTCGGCCTTGAGCGACGTCGACCAGGCGACCGAGCCGGTGTCGCGGCGCAGCGCCGCGAGCGTGCCGTTCGAGAACCCGGTGAACACGAGGTCGCCGTCGACCGACACGCCGGCGTGGCCGCGCAGCGTGTACTCCTCGGGCGTCTCGGTCTTGTACTGCCACTTGAACTTGCCGGTGATCGCGTCGACCGCGACGACCTGATCGGCCTCGTTCGAGAAGATCACGAGCTCGCTCGTGGTCACCGGCGTCTGCGAGATCGGGCCGCGGCTCTGATAGCGCCAGCGCTCCTGACCGGTCTGCGCGTCGGCGGCGATCAGCGTGCCGTCACTGGTGCCGACGTACAGCGTGGTGCCGACGACGAGCGGCGCGCACGCCACCGCGCCGAGCTTCTTGCGCCAGCGCACGGCGCCGTTCGAGGCGCGGAGCGCGAAGAACCAGCCGCCGGCGGAGCCGGTGTACACCGTGTCGGCGTACACCGCCGACTGCGCGAACTCCTGCGGAGAGACCTCGGTGAGCCGATCCGCGGTGATGAACTTCCAGTGCAGGCTCAGCCGGTCCTCGCCGAGCGGCTCGCGCGGCTCGGCGCGCATCGCGTCGGCGCGGTTGGTCGGCGCGCGTACGCACGCGCTCGCCCCGAGCACCAGCGCCGAGGCCGCGACCGCGAGAGCTTTGGAGAGCGGGAGCATCACAGCGCGGTGAGACGGCGGTCGATCATCGCGGACAGGAGCTGCGCATCCGTCGACGGATCCTGCGTCGGCGACTCGACCTTGTCCGCGAGCGGCCGCGCCTTCTCGTAGAGCGCCTTCGCCTCGGCCGTCTTGCCGAGCGTCTGCTGCAGGCGGCCCTGGTGGTAGAGGGCGTACGCGTAGCGCGGCCCCGCCTCGTCGGTCTGCATCGTCGCGAACGTCGCGAGCGCTTCCTCGAGGCCGCGCTGCTTCGCCGCGTTGTCCTTCTCCGACAGCGCCTTGGTCTCCTGCGCGATCCCCAGGCCCTCGCGGCACAGCACGCCCTCGAGCCCCTTCTCCCCGATCCCCTTGCGGTACTCCGCGATCGCATCGTCGATCCGGCCGGCATCGAACAGCAGGCCACCCCGGAACGACGACAGCGAGGTCGCTCCCGTGCTGTCCAGCGACGCGAGCACCGCCTCGGCGCGGGTCTTCGCATCCGTGAACGTGTCCGGATCCGGCTTCGGCTCGGGCTGCCCCGGCACCGGCGTCGGCGCCGGCACCACGCGCTTTCTCGCGATCTCCATCACCTCGATCAGCTTCGCGGTCGCCTTCTCGCGACCCACCTCGCCACGCCAGCGGATCACCAGGATCACCGAGATCACGACCGCCACCACGACGACCATGATCAGGATCTTCTTGATGTGCGGGACGATCCGGTCGACGAGCGACTCGCCCCCGATCTTGACGGGCGCCGGGTTCACACCGGCGGGAGCAGCTTTCGGGGGGTCCTTCTTGTCGGCCATAAAAACCGGGGCGGATGTAGCACCGCGATCGGTAGGTCGTCAATTCGCACCCTTGGACCGCGGATCGGAGGCCGGAGTTGCCTACAATCGCAGCTGGATGCGGTCTGTTCTCGCCCTGCCCCTGCTCGTCGCCACCGCGGGATCGGCGCGGGCGGACGGCGAGAAGGCCGCCTCGGTCAGCGTGGGCTGGGCGACGTTCTCGGTGCCCGGCGTGACCTCGATGTCGGGCACGGCCACGCCGGGGGTGAGCCCCGACGTCGGAGGCACGGTCTCGGCGATGTACGAGCACATGATCGGCTCCGACCTCGGGCTCCGCGCCGAGGGCGCGTTTGGCGTGTTCTACGGCGGCCAGGCCGAGGATCAGGCGGCCACGTCGTACGCGGGCGTCGCCGACGCGGGGATCGTGTTCCGGTTCGACGTGCTCAAGTACGTCCCGTACGCGTTCGGCGGCCTCGGGGTCGTGAAGACGTGGGGCGGCCCGATCGGCAGCGACCTCGCGCCCGTGCTCGCGGTCGGTGGCGGGCTCGACATCCTCGCGAGCCGGCAGCACTCCTACGGCTTCGAGCTGCGGATCGCGAGCTTCGGCGGCGATGTCACGGTGTTCACCCTGGGCGTCCGGGGCACGACGCGCTGGGGCTACTTCTAAGGGCCGACAACACCAGTCGCCAGCCGCGCGTTCGCATTCGCAACGCCCCCGCCGGTCCGGCCGGCCAAGCCCGGGATTTGTCTGAGGCGGTCGCTGGTGCGGGACGTGCTCGTGGCGCGGGCCGTGAAGCACGCCTGGCTCGCCCTCTCCGCCCTGCCCCTGCTGTTCACCGCCTGCCTCGACGGTGCCCCCGAGGAGTCGGGCTCGCCGGACGACCTGACGTCGGTCGACGGCCTCGAGCACGTCATCGACTGGGATGCGTTCGTCGATGTCGCCCCCGGTGCGCCGGACGACGTGGCCAAGGGGGTGATCCACCGCCAGATCAAGAGCGCGCTCGGGGCGCTCCGCGAGCAGGGGATCGGGATCGCGGATCGCGACGCCGTGCGGAACCTCGCTTCGATGCAGCTGACCCGCACGCGCATGCAGATCCGCGGCGGCGGCGAGGTCGACCGCGTCCGCTACCACTACCGCGATCAGGCGCTGGTCCAGCGCACGCAGCTGCCGAGCGGCCCGGTCGACCTGACGCTCATGTTCGGTGACTACAAGGCGCGCTCGGCGAGCTACCAGCCGTCGTGCGTGGACGAGGCGACCGACGCCGACTCGCTCTGGTACCACTACGCGCCGCGCCGCTCGGCGTGCCGCACGCGGATCTCTGCCGAGGTCAGCGCGATCAACGCGGAGAAGACGCAGCTCTCCGATCCGGCCGCGCAGATCGGCCAGGCAGATGCGAACCGCTACTTCCTCCCGACGCGCGCGATCCTCACGCCGGTCGCGGCCGCACCGACCGCATGGCCCGAGCACGATCAGCTGTGGGGCTTCGCCGGCGATCCGGCGCGCACGAAGGTCGTCGTGTACTCGTTCTTCGGCGTCGACTCCGACAAGAACAACCCGGCGGACCTCGGCCTCATCGAGTACCTGCGGTTCCAGCGCGAGCTGCGCACCAAGCTGCCGGCGCTGCGCGTGACGGAGACGTCGCCGCACGCCTGGCTGCTCGACTTCTACATCGACGGCCAGAAGCTGCCGAACGTGACGTGGGCCGACGTCGAGCGCTGGGTCGTCGACAAGACCGGCTTCCCGGCGGCGGTTGGCACGAACGCGACCCGGCGCGCCGAGCTCCTGCGCCAGGTCAACCAGCTGTTCTCCGACCGGTGGATCGTGTGGTCGATGCCGGTCCGCGTGACGCGCAACGGCGTCGAGCGCCAGATGACCGTCGAGATCCGGACGTGGCACGGCGAGGAGGACGGCTCGCCCGACATCCGCCGCCTCGCGCGCTGGCGCTACCTGGAGGCGTTCTGGCACGGCGACGTGTTCGCGTACACCGGCCACAGCCACTTCGGTCACGGCCCGCTCGAGCCGTGGGAGTACTCGGGCGCGAACTTCCCGGATCGCTACCAGACGCTGCTGTTCAACAGCTGCCTCTCGTTCAACTACTACGACGAGGACTTCCTCGCGATGCACCCGCGCGGCAAGGACAAGCTCGACGTCGTCGTCAACGCGCTGCCCGCGTACTGGCAGGGCATGGGGCAGGCGACCGCGAACTACGTGGTCGGGACGCTGTCGGGCGGGATGTCGTGGAAGCAGGTCCTGACCTCGATGGTGGTCAACCTGCCATGGCAGAGCGGCTACGATCCGATGCGCGCCGTCAACGGCGAGCTCGGCAACGCGTACAACCCCGCGCAGGGCGCGATCACGGTCGCGCCGTAGCAGCGCTGCCCCTCGCGAGGCCGGCGAGCTACTCGTCGGGCTTGTGCCGATCCTTCTTCGCCTTGACGGCGATCCGGATCGGCGTGCCCTTGAAGCCGTAGCGCTCGCGCAGGCGGTTCGCGAGGAACCGCTTGTACGACGGGGAGAGGCCCTCGGGCGTGTTCGCCCACAGCACGAACGTCGGCGGGCGGGCCCGCGGCTGGGTCAGGTAGTTGATCTTGATCGATCGCCCGTGGTGCAGCGGCGGAGGCATCTCCTCGATGACCTCCTTGAAGAACCGGTTCAGCTGGGCGGTCGGGATGCGCTTTCGGTGCTCGGCGGCCGCCTTGTCGACGAGGTCGAGCAGGCGATCGACTCCATCGCCGCGCTGGGCCGACAGGTTCGTGATCAGGGGCCACGACAGGAAGTGGAACGTGTCCTCGGTCTGCTCCTTGAGCTTGGCCTTCGCGGCGTCACCGACGATCCGGTCGATCTTGTTGAGCGCGATCACGAGCGCGCGGCCGGCCTCCTCGATCATCCCGGCGATCCGCGCGTCCTGCTCCGACGGTCCGAGCTCGGCGTCGATCACGAGCACGACCACGTCGGCGCGATCGACCTGACCGATCGCCATCGAGACCGCGATCTTCTCGATCTCCTCCTCGATCCTCGCCTTGCGACGGATGCCTGCGGTGTCGATCAGCGAGTAGTCGCGGCCGCCGATCGAGAACGGCGTGTCGACCGGATCGGTGGTGGTGCCGGCGACGTCGTGGACGAGCGAGCGCTCCTCGCCGAGGAGCCGGTTCGTCAGCGACGACTTGCCCGCGTTCGGGCGGCCGACGAACGCGACGCGGAGCGGCCGGGCTTCCTCCGGCGGCGGCGCCTCATCGCCCGCCGCGGCCTCGGG
>JAEUJX010000716.1 GCA_016794545.1 Myxococcales bacterium | reverse complement strand
CGCGGTGATATGACGCTCGCGTGAACAGGTCACGCCTCGTCGTCGCCGCGCTCCTCGTCGCGTCCATCACCGGTTGCCCCGAGAAGCGGGCGGCCAAGCCCGCGCCCGTGGATCACGGCCAGGTCGAGGGCGAGCTCGTCGATCAGAGCGCCGACGATGGCGGCCAGCGCGCGGCACCGCCGCCGGACCCGGAGGCGGTGCTGCCGGTGAAGGGCGAGCACTCGATCGCGGTCACGCCCGAGACGATCGCGGACGCGAAGCGAAAGCTGGTCGAGAAGTTCGGCAAGGACCACGCCGCGCGGATCGATCGCGGGGTCGATCAGGTCGCGGCGCGCTGGCGCGCGGAGGACGGCGATCTCGTCGAGCTGTGCCTCGCACAGTTCGTCGCGGATCCGAAGCAGCTCGACGCGCTGTTCGAGCGGATGCAGTCGACGCTCGAGCAGGTGCGCGGGCACTTCCTGGAGCTCGGGCGCACGGTGCGGTGGGCGACCGAGGTCGACATCGGGCCGATGCTGCCGGTCGACCAGCTGCTCGCCGGCTACGACGCGAGCGCGCACCTGATCGACGATCTGTTCAAGAGCAAGGTCGCGTTCGCGGTGCTCCTCAACTTCCCGCTGACCACGCTCGACGAGCGGATCCGCGACGCGGCGAAGTACACGCGGCGCGAGTGGGCCGAGCTGCGGTTGACGCGGATGTTCGAGTCGCGCATTCCCGGAGAGCTGACGGCGCAGGCGATCGCGGCCGAGGTCGCCGCCGACCAGTACATCGCCGGCTACTACCTGTGGATGCACCACGTACTAGGCCCGGACGGCGTGCGCCGGTTCCCGGCGAAGAAGCACCTGATCACGCACTGGAACCTGCGCGACGAGCTGAAGGCGAACTACGCCGACCCCGACGGGCTCGCGAAGCAGCAGACGATCGCGAAGGTGATGGAGCGGATCGTCACCCAGACCATCCCGAAGGCCGTGATCGAGAACCCCAGGCTCGACTGGAACCCGTTCACGAACGCGGTCACCGCGTCGCCGCCGGAGGAGATCGAGGCCGACGCGCCGAAGGACAAGCCGGCCGCGCCGAGCGACGCGCCCGAGAGCACGGCGCGGTTCGAGCGGGTGCTCGCGCACTTCAAGGCGGCGCAGGCGATCGACAAGGTCAACCCGATCGCGCCGACGCGGCTCGATCGCGCGTTCACCAACGCCGAGATGCCCGAGCCGCGCGTGCGCCAGATGCTGGTCGACATCCTCGAGTCGCCGCACGCGCAGGCCGCCGCGGCGCGGATCGCCGCGCAGCTCAAGCGCCCGCTCGAGCCGCACGACATCTGGTTCGACTTCAACGCCGGCGGCACCGCCGAGACCGAGCTCGACGCGCTGACCAGGAAGAAGTATCCGACGGCGCGGGCGTTCGAGAAGGACCTGCCGCGGATCCTCGTGGGGCTCGGGTTCACGCCGGCGCGCGCGAAGTACCTCGCGGAGCGCATCACCGTGGATCCGTCGCGCGGCGCGGGTCACGCGATGGGCGCCGAGCGGCGCACCGACAAGGCGCACCTGCGCACGCGCGTCGAGCAGGGCGGGATGCTCTACAAGGGCTACAACATCGCGATCCACGAGCTCGGCCACAACGTCGAGCAGACGTTCTCGCTCTACGACATCGACCACACGCTGCTCGCCGGTGTGCCGAACACCGCGTTCACGGAGGCGCTCGCATTCCTGTTCCAGGCGCGCGCGCTCGAGCTGCTCGGAAAGCCGCGGCCGAAGGGCGAGGCCGAGACGAAGCGCGTGCTCGCCGAGTTCTGGAACACGCGCGAGATCGCGGGCTCGTCACTCGTCGAGATCGACGTGTGGCACTGGCTCTACGACCACCCGAACGCGACGGCCGCCGAGCTCCGCGACGCGACCAACCGGATCGCGCGCGAGACCTGGGACCGCTACTACGCGCCGCTCCTGGGCGGGAAGGGGCAGACCGCGCTGCTCGGCATCTACAGCCACACGATCACGAGCCCGCTGTATCTGTTCAACTACGTGGTCGGGCACGTCATCGCGTTTCAGGTCGAGGAGCTTGTCGCCGGCAAGGACAAGGCGACGTTCGCCAAGGAGTTCGAGCGGGTGAGCCGGATCGGCAACGTCCTGCCGGATCTCTGGATGACCCAGGCGACCGGAAAACCCGTGACGGCACGCCCACTTCTGGACGCCACGGGCCGCGCGCTCGGCAAGTGACTACGGGTATTTAGTGCGCGAAAAGGTCTTGTCCCCGACCGGGTGATGGTGCATAAGAACCACCCCGTTCACGCGGAAGTAGCTATGCCCAAGGTCAAGACCCACTCCGGCGCGAAGAAGCGGTTCAAGCGCACCGCCACCGGCAAGTTCAAGTTCGCGCACGTCTTCAAGCGCCACCTGCTCACGGGTCGCTCGAAGAAGCGCAAGCGCCAGGCCCGTAACTCGACGTACGTGCCGGCCGCGCACCACCACCAGATCGACGTCCTCCTGCCGTACAAGGACTAAGGAAAGCTGCCATGCCCCGCGCCAAACGAGGATTCAAGGCTCGCCGCCGCCGCAACCGCATTCTGAAGGCCGCCAGCGGCTTCCGCGGCAAGCGCTCCAGCTGCCACGCGATCGCCAACGAGGCGGTCCAGCACGCGTGGATGCACATGTACCGCTCTCGCAAGGTCCGCAAGCGGGACTTCCGCTCGCTGTGGATCCAGCGCATCAACGCCGCCGCGCGCGGCGTCGGTGTCAGCTACTCGAAGCTGATCGGCAAGCTCAGCGCCGCCGGCGTCGAGCTCAACCGCAAGATGCTCGCCGAGATCGCGATCAGCGACCCGGTCGCGTTTAAGGCCATCGCCAGCGCCTAGCGAACCGCCTTCTCGTGATTCCATCTGCGGCGGCTCGAAAGGGCCGCCGTTTTTGCGTTTGGAGCCTTCGATGGACCTATCAGCACAGCTCGATGCGATCGAGACCGAAGCCACGGCGGCGATCGCCGCGGCGGCCAGCGAGCAGGACGCGCGTGCGCTCCACGCGAAGTACAAGTCCGAGCTCGCGACCGCGATGAAGGCGATGGGCAAGCTCCCGCCCGGCGAGCGCCCGGCGATGGGCCAGCGCGCGAACAAGGCGAAGGACGCGCTCGAGAAGGCATTCGAAGGCTACCTCGGCGGGCTGCGCGAGGCGGCCGAGGCCGCGGACCTCGCGCGCGTCGTCGACGTGACGCTGCCGGCGCGCCCGGCGCCGCGCGGCCACCTCCATCTGCTCACGCAGGTGCGGCTCGAGGCCGTGCAGATCTTCTCCGAGCTCGGGTTCGTCGTCGCGGACGGTCCGCAGATCGAGACCGACTGGCACACGTTCGAGGCGCTCGCGATCCCGCGCGACCACCCCGCGCGCGACATGCAGGACACGTTCTACCTGTCCGACGAGATCGTGCTGCGCACGCACACGTCGCCGGTGCAGGTGCGCACGATGCTGACGCAGGCGCCGCCGATCCGGATCGTCGCGCCCGGCCACGTCTACCGCCGTGATGACGACCCGACGCACTCGCCGATGTTCACGCAGATCGAGGGGCTCGCCGTCGACGAGGGCATCTCGTTCGCGGATCTCAAGGGCGTGCTCATCCACTTCGTGTCGCGGTTCTTCCAGAAGGACCTGACGGTGCGGCTCCGGCCGAGCTACTTCCCGTTCGTCGAGCCGGGCGCCGAGGTCGACATGCAGTGCAGCTTCTGCGGTGGCTCGGGCTGCCGGCTGTGCAAGGGCACCGGCTGGGTCGAGATCGGGGGCGCGGGTGTCGTCGATCCGGACGTGTTCGCGCACTGCAAGATCGACAGCGAGAAGTACACCGGCTTCGCGTTCGGTATGGGCCTCGAGCGCATGGCGATGCTTCGCCACGGGGTCAACGACATCAAGTTCTACTACGAAGGCGACGTTCGCTTCCTGGAGCAGTTCTAGTCATGAAGGTCCTGTGGAGCTGGCTCCTCGAGCTGTGTGACCTCGACCGGCAGCCGACGGTCGAGGAGGGCGCGAAGGCGCTGACCCGCGGCGGTCTCGAGATCGAGGGCATGACGAACCTCGGCGGCGGGTTCTCCGGCGTCGTGGTGGCCGAGGTGGTGGGCAAGCAGCCGCACCCGCAGGCCGACAAGCTCACGCTGGTCGACGTGATCACGGAGAAGGGCGGAGCGGCCACGCAGGTCGTGTGCGGCGCGCCGAACGTTCCGGAGCCCGGCCGCAAGGTGCTGTGGGCGCAGATCGGTGCGACGCTACCCGGCGGGCTCACGCTCGCGGCGAAGCCCGTGAAGGGCATCGTGTCTCCGGGCATGCTGTGCGCGGAGGACGAGCTCGGGCTCGGCACCGACCACGCCGGCATCATCGTGCTGCCCGAAGACGATCGGACCGCGCTCGGTGCACCGGCGCAGCAGGCGCTCGGGCTCGACGACTGGATGCTCGAGATCAACGCGCCCGCGAACCGCGGCGACGTGCTCGGCCACCTCGGCGTCGCGCGCGAGCTGTGCGCGGTGCTGCGCGGCAAGCTCGTGCCGCCGGATCTCGACCTCGCGGAGTACGTCGACCGGGGCGGGCCTGCGGTCGAGATCGCGATCGCGAACAGCGAGTCGTGCCCGCGCTACTCGGCGCGGTTCCTGACCGGCATCCGCATCGGCCCGTCGCCGGCGCGGATCGCGCAGCGCCTCAAGGGCGTCGGCGTGCGGCCGATCTCGAACATCGTCGACGTCACGAACTACGTGATGTTCGAGCTGGGCCAGCCGCTCCACGCGTTCGATGCCGACACGCTGACCACCGGCGTGGTCCGGATCAGCCACGCGTCCGACGGCGAGCGGTTCGTCACGCTCGACGGCGTCGAGCGGTCGCTGGTGAAGGGCGACCTGATGATCCGCGACGGCCAGACCGGCATCGCGCTCGCGGGCGTGATGGGCGGCCGCGACACCGAGGTCACCGACAAGACCACCCGCGTGCTGCTCGAGAGCGCGAGCTTCGCGCCGGTGCTGATCCGCCGCACGGCGCGCCGGCTCGCGCTGCACTCCGAGGCGTCGCTGCGCTTCGGGCGCGGCGTCGATCCGGAGCTCGCCGCGATGGCGTCGGCGCGCGCGGCGCGCCTGATGTGCCAGCTCGGCGGCGCGCGCGTCCAGGGCGAGCTGTTCGATGCCTACCCCGGGAAGCAGTCGCCGGTCTCGATCAGCGTGCGGATGCCGCGCGTGCGGATGGTCGCCGGCGTGCCGCTCGATGCGGCGACGTGCAGCGATGCCCTCTCGCGGCTGCAGTTCACGGTGACCGGCACGGGCGACGTGCTCGACGTGACGCCGCCGAGCGCGCGCGCCGACGTGTCGCGCGAGGTCGACGTGATCGAGGAGGTGCTGCGCATCGTGGGCTACGAGCACGTACCGTCGACGGTGCCGGTGCTCCGCCAGCCGCCGGGCGTGCGTCCGCGCGACCGCGGCGATGCCGCGCGCATCGCCCTCGCGGCCGCGGGGCTGTCGGAGGCGATCACGTACGGCTTCCAGTCGGCCGAGCGCGGCGCGGCACTCGGGCTCGCCGGCTCGGATCGCCGCAGCCAGCCGATCACGGTCAAGAACCCGATGAGCCAGGACCAGGCGGTGATGCGCACGTCGCTGCTCCCGAACCTGCTCGCGGCGGTCGCCCGCAACGCGAGCCACGGTCGCCACGACGTCTCGATCGCCGAGGTCGGCAACGTGTTCCTGCGCCGCGGCGAGGGCGTCGCCGAGCGCGAGATCCACCAGCTCGCCGACGAGCCGATCTGGGCCGCGTGCGTGCTCGCGGGCGACCGGCCGGCGCAGCTCGGGCCGAGCGGCGCGTGGGACGTGTTCGACGCGAAGAGCTTCGCTCAGGTCGCGATCCGGGCGGTCGCGGGCGACGTCGAGATCAAGACGCGCGCGACCCAGAGCGTGCCGTACCTCCATCCCGGCGTCGCCGGCGAGCTCTCCGTCGGCGGCAACGTCGTCGGCTGGTTCGGCGAGGTTCACCCGGCGGTGCGCAAGCGGCTCGGCGTCGAGGCGCGCGTGTTCGCGTTCGATCTCGATCTGACGAAGCTGCCGCTCGCGGAGCCGGCGCAGATGCGCGCGATCCCGCGGTTCCCCGGCTCGGCGCGCGACGTCTCGCTGCTGCTCGCGGAGAGCATCCCCGCGGGGCGCGTCGAGGAGGTGATCGCCGCGGTCGGCGAGAAGCTCGTCACCGCCGTGCGCCTGCTCGAGGACTACCGCGACGCCAAGCTCGGCGACGGCATGAAGAGCATGCTGTGGTCGATCCTCTACCGCTCGCCGGAGCGCACCCTGACCGATGCCGAGGTCGACAAGGCCCACGAGGGCATCGTCGCCCGCCTGGTCGAGAACCTGCCCGCGCATCGGCGCTGAACCGCCCCCACCTCCCGTTAGCCCAGTCGTCCATTGGGCTAACGGCCTCACGCTGGCCGCATGGCAGGGATCGATAACAGTTCCAGCTAGTTGGTTGCCTGCCGGGGCGGGAGTCGCGTACAGTTTCCTCACCATGGCACGCATGACCAAGGCGGACATCATCGAGGCGGTCTACGAGAAGGTCGGTGGGTTCTCGAAGAAGGAGGCCGCCGAGATCGTGGAGACCGTGTTCAACGTCGTGAAGGAGACGCTGGAGCGCGGCGAGAAGATCAAGATCAGCGGGTTCGGCAACTTCGTCGTCCGCGACAAGAAGGACCGCATGGGCCGCGATCCGCAGCGCGCGGTGCCGATCCTGATCCCGGCGCGGCGCGTCCTCACGTTCAAGCCGAGCCAGGTCCTGAAGAACATCCTCAACGGCCTTCCCCCCGTCTGAACGGTTGCGGTTGGCGCTCGGATGAAGTACCAAGCCCCCACTGAAATCGAGGCGTAGCGCAGCCTGGTAGCGCACCAGACTGGGGGTCTGGGGGTCGCAGGTTCGAATCCTGTCGCCTCGACCAGTTCTCGGCCGATCGCCCCCAGCGATCGGCCATTTTTTTTCCTGATGGCCCGCCCACTCGTCCTGTGCTCGAACGATGACGGCATCGAGGCGCCGCACCTCGAGGCGCTCGCCGTGCTCCTCGAGGAGTTCGCCGATGTCCTGGTCGTCGCGCCCGAGCGCCAGCGCTCCGCGGCCTCGCACGCGATCACGCTGCACAAGCCGCTGCGCCTGACGGAGGTCCGGCCGCGCCGGTACTCGCTGTCGGGCACGCCGGTCGACTGCGTGTACCTCGCGATCCTGAAGCTGTGCGATCGCACGCCCGACGTGGTCGTCAGCGGCGTCAACGACGGGTTCAACCTGGGCTCGGATGTCTTCTACTCGGGCACGGTCGCCGCGGCGGTCGAGGGAGCGCTGCGTGGCGCGGCGGGCATCGCGTTCTCGGTCGCGCCGCGCGCACCGCAGGTCGAACACGCGATCCGGTTCGCGGCAGCGGTCGTCAAGGCAGCCGTCGGCGAGCCGATCCCGCGCGGCACGGTGCTGAACGTCAACATGCCGGGCCAGGGCAGCGACGAGTACCAGTGGACGATGCTCGGGCGCCGGCTCTACGAGGACGATGTCGCCGAGCGCTCCGACCCGCGCGGCCGCCCGTACTACTGGGTCGGGGGCGGGCCCGCGGGTCACGATGACGTCGAGGGCACGGACTGTGTCGCGGTCGCGCGCGGCTGGAACAGCATCACGCCGATGCACCTCGACCTGACGGATCGCGGCCGGCTCGCAGCGCCGCCGTGGACGCTCGAAGGGTTTCGCGTGGTGGTAGGCTCCGCGAGATGAAGCGGGTGATCGCGCTCGTGCTCGTGACGATCGTCGCGTGTGCATGTCCCAAGAAGGGCGGCGGGGGCACGGCGAATGGCAGCGGACAGGGCAGTGGATCCACCGCGTTGCCGCCGGCCCAGGGCTGCGAGGCCGTGCGCGCGCAGGTCGAAGCGCTGTATCGCGCGGAGGCGAAAGCGAAGGAACCCACGCGCGTTGAAGAGGCGGTGGCCGACAACGTCGCGATGGTCATGGCGGAGTGCGCGAAGGCGCCCGACCGCATCTCCGCGTGTATCGCCCAGGGCCGGGCGCCGGGCGCGGCCGAGGCTCAGCCCTGGACCGCGAAGGACCTCGAGGCGAGCTGCATGCCGCAGCTCGACGACGAGGGCAGCGAAGGCGACACGCTGAAGAAGTGAGCAACCGGGCCACCAAAGGACTGTCCCCATGGTGATGAGGAGCGTTGCGTTCGGACTGGTGATGCTCGCCGCGGCCTGCGGCGGCAAGCAAAAGACAGACACCGGCACCGGCTCCGGGAGCGGCAACGGCGATCCGCCCGGCGTCGTGCAGGACACGCGGACCGAGATCGAGAAGCGGCGTGACACCGCGTGCGACGAGCTCGCGCCGCGCATGACCCAGTGCGCGCTCGAGGATGCGAAGGCCGCGCTCGCGGCCGGCAAGGTCAGCAAGGCGGACTTCGATCGCGACACCGCGGCGGGCGTGCTCGCGAAGAACACCGAGGAAGGCAAGAAGGCCTGCAAGGTGCAGATGTCCTCGCGCCAGGTGCGCGTGCTCGAGGTGTGCCTGAAGGAAGAGACCCAGTGCGGTCCGCTGGTCGATTGCCTGGGCCACCTCAACGACGGCGCCAAGTAGCCCGCCGGGTGTACACTCGCGCGCGATGACCACGCGCGCTCTCGTGCTGTCGCTCGCAGCCACCGCGTTCGGCTGCAAGTCCAAGGACGAGCCCAAGCCCACCGGGGGCAGCGGCTCGGGCACCGCCACCGCCGAGACGCCGCGGGCCGCACCGCGGCCGTCGCAGGCCCCGCAACCGAAGCTGCCGCCGCCGCCCGACGCGGGCGATCCGAAGAAGGTCGCGCTCGGGCACGTGCTGTTCTTCGACAAGCGCCTGTCGGGCGCCAACGATCGCTCGTGTTACTCGTGCCACCAGAACGAGGACGGCAACGGCGGTCACGATCCGATCGCGATCGGCTCGGGCGACAAGGTGCTGACGCGCCACTCGCCGGTGATCTGGAACGTCGGCTACTGGAACAACGCGTTCTACTGGGACGGGCGCGCGAAGACGCTCGAGGACAACGCGAAGGGCGCGTGGGGGCTCGGCAACATGGGCGGCGCGCCCGCCGGCGCGAAGCCCGAGGAGGTCACCGCCGCGCTCGACAAGCGCGCGGCCGACCTCGCCGCGATCGCGGGCTACAAGCCGCTGTTCGAGGCGGCGTTTCCGGGCGTCAAGGAGTGGAAGACCGAGCACGTCACCGGCGCGCTCGCCGCGTACATGCGCACGCTCGTCTGCAACGACACGGCCTACGACAAGTACGCCGACGGCAAGAAGGACGCGCTCACCGAGCAGCAGCAGAGGGGCCTCGACGTGTTCTCCGGCAAGGGCCGCTGCGCGACCTGCCACGCGCCGCCGTTCTTCTCGACGGCGATGGGCGTCGAGGGCGGCGCGTACTTCAACACCGGCGTCGGCACCAATGCACCCGAGGACAAGGTCGACATCGGCCGCATGAAGGTGTCGAACAAGCCCGACGACTGGGCCGCGTTCAAGCCGCCGAGCCTCCGCAACGTGACGAAGTCGCCGCCGTACTTCCACGACGGCTCGGTCGCGAAGCTCGACGACGCCGTGAAGATCATGTCGAGCGGCGGCATCGCGAACAAGCACAAGTCGCCGCTCCTCCAGGACGCCAAGCTCACCGACGCCGAGCGCGCGGACCTCGTCGCGTTCCTCGGCGCGCTCGAGTGCGGCGGCAAGCTCGAGGAGCCGAAGCTGCCGTGATGCGGTGTCTGGTTCTCTTCATCACGCTCGGAGCGTGCGGCGGAGACAAGCCCGCGGCGCGCACGGAAGTGCCACGCGCCGCGCCTGCGGAACCGGCCAAGCCGCCCGCGCCGCCGCCGGAGGACCGAGCGCCGATGTGCACGGCATTCGCCCACCGCGTCGCCGAGTGCGCATTCGACGAGTCCGTGCGGCCGAAACTCACGCCGAGGGAATCGTCGGACGTGCAGGACATCGCATTCGCCGTCTGCATGCGTACCACCGATGACGAGGCAGCGCTTCGCTACTACGGTGACGTCGACCGCAAGATCGCTTGCATGAAGGACAAGGAGCAGTGCATCGACGTGCGCGTCTGCCTGACGCGCGACGGCACGCCGGAAAACCCCTGACAATGAGCGTCGACGCTCACCTTACGTGGACGCGCGTCACCGTACTTCTCCTGCTCGCCGCGTGTGGTTGCGGCGACGACGGCGCGACCAGCGTCGATGCGAGCATCGACACCGCGCCGGCGATCGATGCCGATCCGCGCACGACGATCGTCCCCGGCGCGGCGTTCTCGATCGGACCGGACGATATCGCCCGCCAGGACGAGGACCCCGCGATCACCGTGGATGCGCGCGGCTCGCTGTACGCGCTCTGGTACTCGAATCGCGGCATGGCGGCGGGCGGCCCGGCCGACAAGCAGGTCTACGCGATCAAGTCGACCGACGGCGTCGCCTGGTCCGCGCCCGTCGCGATCTCGAGTGGCGCCGACTGGGCGTTCGCACCGAGCGTCGCGGTGACGGCGACCGGCCTCGTCGCGACGTGGTGGAACTGGCACAACAACGCGACCGGTGGCGGTACGACGAACTGGATCGTGGCGCGGACGTCGGCCGATGGACTCACGTGGTCCGCGCCGATCGAGGCGGTCACGTCGGGGCTCGGCGACTGGCTGCCCGCGGTCGTCGACGATCCCACGACGAGCCGCGTCCTCGTCTACTTCGCAGCGGTCGCGCGGCGCGCCGACGGGTCGATCGACACGAGCGAGTCGCGGTCGCGGTTGTTCGTGGTCGTGAAGACCGCGGCTGGTTGGGGGCCGGTGACGCCGCTCGCCGCTGTGAACGATGCCGTCACGCACCAGAGCTATCCGTTCGTGCTGCGGCGGGCCGATGGGACGTTCGCGATGACGTGGACGCGGTTCTCGGGGACGGATGGCAGCTGGTCGGCCGTGTTGACCCAGCCGGCCAGCGAGACGTGGGTCGCGACCTCGCCCGACGGACTCACGTGGAGCAGTGCGCGCAAGATCTCGGGTCCTGCGGTCAACGTGTTCCCGTCGCTGCACCACGATCACGCGGGCGCCGCGCTGTCGGTGACGTGGGTGACGACGGATGGTGCCGCGAGCGGGCAGGTCGTCGAGCTGCCGTTCCAGGGGACGTACCCCGCAGACCGCGTCGTCCGCGCGAACCTGGCCGGCTATACGCCGCGCGTGCACGCGACCGCAACGCCGGGCGTGTACTGGGGCGTCTGGGTGCAAGGCACGGATCCGAATCAGCGCGTACGCGGGCAGTTCTTCGCGAAGTGACAGCTACGGCGCGTGCGCCCGATCGAGCCTGCGATCCACCGCGCACGCGATGTCGCCGACGAGCCGCTGCGTGCCATCGACGGTCGCGAGCGTTCCCGCGATCGTGACGGTGGCGCCGATCTCGACGACGGTCTCCTCGATGTTCGACTTCGCGCTGTTCGCGCTCGGGTGTCCGAGCTCGGTGAGGACATTCGCTCGCCCGCTCGCGTCGGGCTTGCTCTGGGCCAGCGGGGAGATGTCGAACAGCACGGACGTGGGCTCGATCGGGACCCGGCCGTCGGGGTCCTCGAGGTCGAACGGCTTGAAGTCGATCTTCTCGACCAGCTTGGCGCGCGGGTCGAGGCCGCGGCGGGGCTGGGCGCGGATGCGCAGCGCGACGCAGCGGATGTTCGAGATCGGTGACATCAGGCGCTCGCCCGCCTCGCGCGCGCGCACGACGCCCGTGAGCTTCACGAGATCGCCGTCCTTGGAGTCGGCGCCGAGCCAGCTCGCCGAGGACAGCAGCTTGCGCGCCCGGCCGCGGGCCGCGCCCGGCATGCGCGTGAGAAACGACCACACGAGCGAGGCGGCCAGCCCGATCGCAGCGGCGATGATGATGACGATCCTGAGGTTTCCCATGGTCAGTTGCGCGGGTGCAGCCAGTTCGGCAGGAACGAGTACGGATCGATCTTGATGGTCGTGTCGTAGCCGACGCCGGCGGTGGCGAGCTGCTGCTGCATTGTACCCGCGCGCCACGCGTCGAACGTCTCGGT
>JAEUJX010000714.1 GCA_016794545.1 Myxococcales bacterium | reverse complement strand
GGCGGGACGCTCGATACGGGCCCCGGGACCGCGCGCCTCGCGATCGCGAAGATCGGCAGCGCCGAGCTCGGGCCGGGCACCCGCATTCGCCTCGATCGCAGCGTGGAGGGCGAGCGCGAGCAGCTGCACCTCGAGCGCGGCCGCATGCACGCGCGCGTGACCGCGCCGCCGCGGATGTTCGCGGTCACCACCCCGAGCACCGGCGTCGTGGACCTCGGCTGCGAGTACACGATCGAGATCGACGCGCGCGGCGTGGGCTGGATCGAGGTGCAGTCGGGCAAGGTCGAGCTCGAGACGTCGGCGAAGGCGTTGATCATCGCTCCCGCCGGGACCACCGCCCGGATGCGCGCGGGTCGCCAGCCCAGCGTGCCGGTGGTGACGGGCGCGAGGGCGCCGCTGGTCGCCGCGGTGCGCGCCTACGAGGACGGGGCGCCCGATGGGATCGACCAGGTGTTGCGCGCCTCCGGTCCGCAGGACGCGATCACGCTCGTGAACCTCGCGGTGCTCGTGCCGGATCGTACCGCCGTGCTCGAACGTCTCGCCGCCGTCAGCCCGCCGACGTCAGTGACTCTCGCACTCGCGCTCGCGGATCCCGCGGCGTTCGAGATCTGGCGCGACGAGATCGTGCTCGCCCGGATGGTCGAGACCCTCGAGACCGGCGGAAACCCGAACAAGCGATAGGCGCCCGCGCACACCGTGCGCGATGGCACGGGGGGCGCCGCGCCGGCGGCTGAGGCTGGGCCTGCCGCGAGGTGGCACGCGAGGTGCTCGTGTATGCGGGCATGAAGCCCCAAGACGAGAGCAAAGACCCGAACCAGGGCGAGGGCGATCGTATCTCCGCTCGTCGCTACAACGAGGACGCCAGCGGCTTCGTCGCCGAGGGCAAGGTCGAGCCGGCCGCGCGCGAGGCCGCGCGGTTCGTCGAGGCCGAGCCCGAGGAAGCGAAGGCGGCGGAGCAGCGCGCGAAGCGCGGCCCGCACGCCAGCAAGGTCTCGGTGGACGAGCTCGTCGCCAGGGGGCGCACGGTGATCGATCGGGTGCGGTCGATCGTCGAGCGTGTCGTCGAACGCGTGAAGGCCAGGCTTTCCAGGTAACCCAACCAGCAAAGAGGAAGAACGAACATGTCCATTCTCATGACTCTGATCGTCGGTCTCATCGTCGGTGCGCTCGCGAAGCTGATCATGCCGGGCAAGGACCCGGGTGGCGCGATCGTCACCATCCTGCTCGGTGTCGCGGGCTCGTTCATCGCCGGCATGCTCGGTCACGCGCTCGGCTGGTACGAGGTCGGCGACGGCCCGGGCATCATCGCCAGCGTGATCGGCGCCGTGATCCTGCTCGCGGTGTACCGCGCGGTGATCGGCCGCGGCCGCCGGCTCGCGTGAGGTGAACCATGGCAACGCTCGCCACACCACCTGACGTGGGGCACGAGCCCCACAACCCGGTCCGCGACGATCGCAAGCTCGCCCCGACCGAGGATCTCGACCGCGAACCCGACGGCGTCCCGCACACCGTCGTCGGCCTCACCGCGCTGTTCTCGGTGATGCTGGCGATGCTCGTCGGATTCATGTTCGTGATGGGCGGGACGGTCGTGAAGGCTGCCGCCGTCGTGATCGCACTGATGACCATCCCGGTGCTGGTCGGTTCGCTCCGCAAGAAGGCGGCGCGCGACCGTGACCACTTGCACCCCTCGCGTTGAGCGGCGCCGGGCGCGCTGATGCGCCCGCGCACGCTCGCGCCTCGGCCTTTCGCCGACTTGGCGTAGGCATTCGTCTTGCGGAGGACTCCGACCGATGTTCGCGCGTCCCCTCGCCGCCCTCGCTCTCCTCGCAGCTGCCTGCGGTGGGACCGCGGCGGTGGCGCACAGACCCGGCGAGGAGTACCTGAAGCAGATCGACTTCGAGGGCAACGCCAGGCTCTCGACGACGACGCTGCGGACGGGCCTCGCACTCCACCGCACGCAGAAGCGCGGCCGTGCGCCCGACCCGTACCTGATCGGCGTGGATGCGGAGCGCATCCGCGGCGAGTACCTGCGGCGCGGCTACTTCGATGTCGACGTTCGCTATCGCACGGAGCGCAAGGGCGACGAGACCACCGTCATCTACACGGTGGAGGAGGGCGTCCGCGCCACCACGCGCGTCGCCATCCGCGGCTTGCCCGACGACCCCGGCCTGCTCGAGAAGGTGCGCGCCGCGCTGCCGCTCGAGGACGGCGCGCCGTTCTCGTACGAGGCGTACGAGAAGGCGAAGGAGTCGCTCGAGGCGATCGTCGAGGACGCCGGCTACGCCAACGTGAAGCTCGACGCGCAGGTGATCGCCGACCGGGCGAATCACACGGCTCTCGTCGACCTCGCGTACGACCCGGGGCCGAAGGCGCACTTCGGCACGATCGAGATCAACGGCGTCGACGGCAGGCTCCGCAGCGCTGTCGAGGAGCGCCTGCAGTTCCAGACCGGCCAGACCTATTCCACGGCCGCGATCGCGGCGACGCAGCGCCAGCTCTACGCGCTCGGCCGGTTCTCGACCGTGCACATCCAGCCCGACCGCAACGACACAGCCGAGGTCGCCGTGACGGTCGACGTCGCGGAGGGCGCGAAGCGCGAGGTCAAGCTCGGCGGCGGCGTCGGGATGGATCCGGCGACGTACGAGGTCCGCGGCCGCGTCGGTTACACGATCACCGGCTGGCCGTTCACGATGCACACGTTCTCGCTCGATCTGCGGCCGGCGTACGCGCGGCTCCGGCAGACCGGCGCGTGGGAGCCGCGGATCCGTGCGATCGCGACGGACGAGCGGCAGGACCTGTTCTGGACGCACGGCAAGGGCATCGTCCAGGGCGGCTACAACTACCTCGCCGTCGAGGCGTACACGAGCTACGGACCGCTGGCGCGGCTCGCGTTCGAGACGCCGGTGTTCACCGACAAGGTGAAGGCGCGCGTCGGCTGGCGCATCGAGCGCCTCGACTTCCGGACCATCAACCCGCTGGTCGACCAGGCGCTGCAGATGCGGCTCGGCCTGAACCAGACGCAGCTGGTCGGGGCGTACGAGCAGTCGGCGATCCTCGACCTCCGCGACCATCCGACCGAGACCACGTTCGGCCTGTACGGCGAGCTGCGAGTGGTCGAGGGTACGAGGGCCGCGGGCGGCAACTACGACTACGTGCAGCTGATCCCCGAGCTGCGCGGCTATGCGCCGCTCGGCCGCGTGGTGTTCGCGGCGCGGGCGCGGTGGGGCCGGTTCTTCGTGAAGGGCTCCGTGCCGGCGACCGAGCGGTTCTACTCCGGTGGCTCGGTCAGGCAGCGCGGCTTCTCGGAGCGCCACCTCTCGCCGCAGGTCCGCGGCGACGTGATGGGGACGACGGAGGACGTGCCGTACGGCGGCGACGAGCTGCTCGAGACGGGCCTCGAGTCGCGGTTCCCGATCACCACGATCAAGGGCATGCCGCTCGGCGGCGTGCTGTTCCTCGACGGCGCCGACGTCGTCGACGACGACCAGAAGCTGCGGCCGAGCAAGCTCCACTGGGCCGCTGGGATCGGCCTTCGCCTGCACACGATCGTCGGTCCGATCCGCGCCGACCTCGGCTATCGCCTGAACCGCACCGGTCCTGGCGAGCCGGACCCCGACTCGAAGTTCGCGTTCCACATCAGCCTCGGGGAGGCCTTCTGATGCGTGCCCGTCGCTGGATCAAGCGCGTCCTGCTCGGCCTGCTCGCGTTCGTCGTGCTGGCCGTGGCGACGCTCTTGATCGTCATCCACACCTCGTTCGGTCGCGACCTGATTCGCAAGCAGGTCGACGCCCAGCTCGACGAGATCTTCATCGGCGGCGGCGGCATCGGCGCGATCGAAGGCAGCCCGTTCACGACGCTCGTGATCAACGACGTCGTGATCAACGACCCCAACGGGGTGCCCACGATCTCGGTGAAGAAGGTCGAGGTCGGCGTCGGCATCCTGCCGCTGATCTCGAAGCAGGCGATCCTCGAGTCACTGACGATCGAGGATGTCGACGTCCGGCTCGGCCGCGGCGCCGACGGGTCGCTCGACATCACTCACCTGCTGAAGCCGGCGCCGGCCTCGGGCTGGAGCGTGTCCATCCCCGAGCTCGTCGTGCACCGGATGCACGTCGCCTACGACGCGGGCGGCGGTGACTGGCACAACGTCGACGACCTCGAGGTGTTCGGCGGCGTGCACATGCTGTTCGGCATGCCTCTGCGCGCGAACCTCAGCGTGCGCGGCGCGTGGCGCGAGCGCGCCGTGGGGATCGCGCTCGATACGGTCGTCCAGGTCGACGACAACCTCATCACCGTGCCGTCGTTGATCGCGCGGGCCGGCGCCGTCGTCGTCGCCGGTGCAGATCTGAAGGTCGTCGTGCCGACGCCCCTCATGGTGCCCCCCGCACCCGTGATCACCGGCACGCTCGTCGTTAACGCGCCGACGGTCGGCGTCGCCCAGCTCG
>JAEUJX010000706.1 GCA_016794545.1 Myxococcales bacterium | reverse complement strand
GGCAAGAATGGCCGCGCGCTCGATCACCGCCTTGAGCTCGCGCACGTTGCCCGGCCAGTCGTGCGCCTCGAGCTGTGCGATCGCCTCGGTCGTGACGCTGGTGGCGCCCGCGCGCTCGGCGAACGTCGTCGCGAGCCGCGCGATCATGCCGCGGCGATCGCGCAGCGGCGGGACGCGCAGCGTGATGCCGTCGATCCGGAAGTAGAGGTCGTGACGGAATCGCCGGTCGGCAACCTCGCGAGCCAGCTCGCGGTTCGTCGCGCAGATGAAGCGAACGTCGATCTCGATCGAGCGCGTCGCGCCGAGGCGGATGATCTCGCGCGTCTCGATCGCGCGCAGCAGGCGCGCCTGCGTGGCGAGCGAGATCTCGCCGATCTCGTCGAGAAACACGGTGCCGCCGTGCGCCGCTTCGAGCAGCCCCGGTCGCGCGTGCGTCGCGCCGGTGAACGCGCCCTTCTCGTGACCGAACAGCTCGCTCTCGAGGAGCTGCTCGGAGAGTGCGGCGCAGTTGATCCGCTGGAGCGGGCCGGTCCGCCGCGACAGCTCGTGGAGGGTCTCCGCGAGCACGTCCTTGCCGACGCCCGACTCGCCGAGGATCAGCACGTTGATCCCGCTCGTCGCGACATCGGTGATCGTCTGCGACGCCGCCGCGGGCGTGGGATCCGGGACCAGGAGCAGCTCGTGGTGCGCGCGGTTCGACGACGGGACGACGCTCGCGCTCGCCATCACCAGGCACGACAGGCCGCCGACCTGGACGCTCTCGCCGGGGGCGAGCTCGATCGGGTCGCCCCCCTTGCAGTGCGTGCCCCGCACGTGGATGCCGTTCTTGGAGCCGAGATCCTGCACGGTCATCGGCGGCCCCAGTCGCAGCACGAAGTGGCGGCGCGACAGCGACGGATCGTCGATCGCGACATCGCATTCGTGATCGCGGCCGATCACGATCTCGGGCTTGTCGAGGAGGAAGGTTCGGAGCTGGCCCTTACCTGCGACGAGAAGCGTGTCGGGCGGGCAAGTGACCCTATCGTCGCGCGTTATCGACATCGTGCCTGCCTCCAGGGCATGCCCTTCGAGCCTGCCAGCGTCCCCTCGGGAAAGCGACCGGGGTAGGTGAACAATCAAGTTGGTCCGCGTCACGACGATCCGAGTGCGCAGGCAAGCGGCGCGCCAACTCAGTTCGCCGGTTCGAGCGTATCGAGGTCCGCACGGAGCTGCTTCGACACCGCCGCCGCGTCGGTTCTTGCCTGGGCAACCATCGCCTGGCCGCGCGTGGTGTCCCCGGTCCGGATCAGCACGCGGCCGAGCAAGTAGCGGGCTCCGATCACGGCGTCGCGCGAGATCGGCTCGATCGGCAACCCGGCCGCGCGTTCGAGCGGAGCTCGCGCTTCCGCGAGGCGGCCGAGCGACATGTGACAGAGGCCCTCTCCGAGCAGCGGGAAGGTCTGGTAGTGGATGTACACACCGCCGTAGCTGGCGAACAGCTCGATGGCGCGCCGGTAGTCGGGCACCGCGGCGACGCAATCGTGGTCCTCGCGCGCGAGATCGCCTCGGTTCAGGTACGAGATGCCGAGGTTCGTGGTCTTCGCCCCGACCCGCTCGCCGAGCGCGATCGCCGCGCTGTAGATCTCGCGGGCGCGCGCGCGCTGGCCGACATCGGTGTACAGCCTGGCGGCGCCGACCGCGATGTAGATCCGGTTCGGATCGTCCGCGGCCATCGTGGCCTCGGCCATCGTGAACGCCTCCTCGAGCTCGGGTAGCGCCTCCTTCGCCCGGTCGAGCTCGCGCAGTGCGTTCGCGTGCCCGTTGAGCGCCCACGCGAGGCCCGGGCTGGGGCCGAGCCGCGCGCGTCGGATCCGGACGGCCTCGGCGTTGGCAGCGAGCGCCTTCTCGAGCTCCTGCTTCTGCCGGTAGCAGTGCCCGATGTTGAGGTACGTGAACGCGGTCAGCGGGTGATCCGGGCCGTAGACCTCCCGCTGCACGCGCAGGGTGTGCTCGAACGCGTCGAGCGCCTTGTCCCACTCGCGGGCACGGATGTACGCCGTCCCGAGCGTCGCCCAGTTCTCCGACACGCGATCGTGGAGCGGCGACGTGGCCGCGTCCGCGCCGGCCGCGGTCAACAGCTTCTGCGCCTGGGCGAGCGCGGCGAGTGCGTCTGGCACGCGCTCGCCCTCCATGTAGACGTTCGCGCTCTGCTGGAGCAACAGCACGCGGAGCTCGAGGGGCTCGCCGGCGCGCACCACGGCGGCCTCGGCTGCGGGAATCATCGCGAGCGCCTCTGCTGGCTTGTGGCGATCGAACGAGGTGATCCGCAGCTGGTTCAGCCACGCGACGGCCGCCGCGAAGTCGTCGGGCGCGCGCGCCGCGACGGTGACGAGCTCGCGCAGCAGCTGGCTGCTCGTCTCGACGTCGTTGCGGTCCGCCTCCGCGCGCGCGACGACCTGGAGCGCTCGAGCCGTGGTCGGGGCGTGGTCGAGCTTCCGGGCTCGCGCCAGCAGCGCTTGCCCGCGCTCGTGGATGTTCTCCAGCCGGCCGGCGATCCGGTCGAGCTCGATCGCGCGCGTGGCCTCGGCGATCGCGGCGGCCTCGCTGCGGTCGCCGGGAGACGGTGGCATCGTGAACGAGGCGAGCACCTTCGCGTCTGCACAGCCGCGCACGTCCAGGGCCGACAGCGCCGGGATCGAGCGATCGAGCGCCGCGCCGTCCTTGGCGTCGCGGATCTGGGCGAGGAGCCCGCGCAGATCCGCGAGCCGTGCTTCGAGGCACGCCGACCGCTGCTCGGCGAGCGCGTCGTTGGCCCGCGGCTCGGAGTGGCAGGCATCGGCGAACAACCGTTGCCAGTCGGCGACGAGCGGACCGACGAACCGATCGACCGTCACGAGTCGCGCCGGCGCGTTGGCGGCATCGATCGCGCGCAGCCGCTCTGCGAAGCCCTCCCGGCCGCCGGGGCCCCAGGCGTCGAGTGCCGCGGCCGCGCGCGGGCCACAGTCGTCCGCTTGGCCGCCCGACATCGCAAACGCGAGCGTCGTTCCGCCCGCCGCGAGCACGCCGCCGGCGAGCGCCACGACCGGCCACCACCGGCGCCGCGCGCCCCGTGCGAGGTGGGCGAGCAGCTCGTCCATCGCGGGCCAGCGCATCGCGGGCGTCGGCGCCATCCCGCGCTCGAGCGCCTGCAACAGCCAGCGGGGTGTCCCGCGCGTGTCGCGCGGCGCGGTCCGACGCCCCGCGCAGATCTGCGCCTGCAGCTCCGTGGGCGTCTGGCCGGCGAAGGGTCGCTCGCCGAACAACGCCTCCCACAGCGAGACGCAGAACGCGAACTGGTCCGTCAGGGGCGTCGCGGGCTCGCCGAGCCACTGCTCGCTCGCCATGTACGGAGGCGTGCCGACGATCTTGCCGTGCACGGTCAAGCCGCGCCCGGTGTCCACCACCTCCGCCGTGCTCTCGGTGAGCGCTTCGCCGAGCTCGGTGGCGAGCCCGAAGTCCGACACGCGCGGTCTCAGGTCCGCGCCGAGGAGCACGTTGTCGGGCTTGAAGTCGCGGTGGATCAGGTCCGCAGCGTGGAGCGCCGCGAGCCCGCGACCGGCGTCGCGATAGATCGCGAGCACCTCGCGCCACGTGCGGGGCCGGAGCTGCTGCCAGGCGCGCAGCGTCGATCCCTCGACGAACTCCATCGCGATGAACGGCTTGCCGTCCTGCTCGCCGACCTCGTACACGGTGACGACGTTCGGATGGCTCAGCTGCGCCATCGTTTGCGCTTCCCGTACGAAGCGCGCGCGGTCTTCCTCTCGGTTGTGGCCCCACAGCGCGGGCACGAGCTTGATCGCGACCGTCCGGTCGAGTGCCGGGTCGCGCGCGGCGAGGACCACGCCCATTCCGCCGCGCCCCAGCAGATCGGTGACCTCGAACCGGCCGATCGTGCCGCCGCGCTTGAAGTCGCCCGAGAGTGCCTCGGAAGGCGACAGCGTCTCGGTCGGAATCACCGGAGCATCCTAGCTGGTCGTCCGGTTCGCGGGAATGCGCTGCGGCCAGGCCCCGAGCAGGTGTGTGCAGAAGGCGGGCATTCGCGCGGAGATGAACTTCTCGATCTCGCTCAGTCAGCGCCAACTTTACTTCGATCCCGGCCGCACAAATCTCGTCAGGTACAGCGGTGTGTTCGGGCCCGCGAGCAAGCACCGCGCAAAGCTGCGCGCGCTCGTCCCGGCCGACATCGATGCCGCACCAAGGCTGGCTGCGGTGGCGGCTCGGGTGCCTCGACCACTAGCTCGACCGCGCGGTCGTCACGTTCTCGAACATCGAGGCCGCCACGTTGGCCGGGCTGCCTTGGAGTCCGGACCGGGATACCTGTCGCGCCTGAAACCACGCCTGAAATCTGGGTCGGGGCGGCTGAACAGATGGTGTCAGCTCGTCCAGGTCGTGAATATGGCCGCTCGCGTAGCGTCCGCAGCCACTCACTCCAAGGAGCCAAGCTCATCATGCATCTCGTACGGTCGTTCCCTGTCTCGCTCGGATTCCTCACGTTGACCGTCTCCGCGGCGTCCGCGGACCTCAAGGGACCCGCTCCCACCATCGACATGACCGCCACGCCGAAGGTGGAGATCACGATGGCCCCCTCGTTCACCAGCAGTGTGTGTGACAAGGAACTGGCCGGCGCGATCGGGCTCAAGAACCTCGGTGCGACGTTCAACTCCAACGTCGTGATCAACGGCGCCAAGACCGAGTTCACGCTCCCGAAGGACACCACCAAGGTCGTGAGTGGGACGGGGCCGGCGCTCGACTGCACCAAGGTGCCGGCGATCACGTTCAAGGTCCCATCGCCCGCCGGGACCGGGCCGCTCTACCAGAAGTCATTCTCCGCGAGCGCCCTCTCCTACGCCACTCCCCAGGTGGCAGAGGCGGGCGGGACGTTCTCGCTCAGCGTGACCGCCAACTGCGGCGCCCCGATGTCGTTCAAGGCATCGCTGTCTGGCGCACCGGCGGCCACCAAGCTGCCCGTCACCGTCTCAGTCCTCGGCGCGAAGCTGACCGCGACCGTCAGCAGCGGCGCCCCCGCCACGCTGACCACCACCACGTCCCTCGACTGTGCAGCGGCGCCACCGAAGGTCCAGTACTACACGACGACCGCAACCTGGAAGGATGTCGCGCTCAACGCGATCGCGTTCAAGTGAACCGGCGCCACCAGATGGCATCGTGTTCTCCATCGAGAGGCTGACGCTGGTCTACAGATCGTCGGTGGGCCTGGGGCCGGGCGCGCGGACCCCGACCTCGAGCGAGCTCCACTCCGTGGCCTTCCACAGGCCCTTGTCGTTCCTCGCGAGTGACACCGGGCGTGGCGTGTCGGCGCCGCTCGAGAACACGAACACCTTCGCGCGTTCGCCCTGCACGCTATTCGCCTGCTGCTTGACCCGCACGGTCAAGGCACCGGCCGGCAGCGCGTAGCCGTCCTCCCATCGGGTGCCCTGCACGTACGAACGCGGGATGTGGGCCTTGGGCCCGTTCAGGCGATCCGTGAGGTTCTGCACGATCGCGCGGCGCGGACGGCGGCCCTTGTAGCCCGTCGGATCGTCGTCGAGGAGGTCCATCGCGATCGCCACCGTCACGTACGGCAGGCCGTGCGCCGGATCCCGCGCGTAGCACACCAGCGCGATCGCGAACGCGGCCGCGCCACCCTCGGGTGTGCGTGCCACGCGGTCGCGCATCACCAGGTACTCGTCGATCGTCGCTGGCAACGGCCCGATCTCGACCACGTGCTCGATTGCCTGTGAGCTCATCGTGCCCCGAGGATACCGCGGGGCGTACGGTGAACAGAGGTTCGAGCCGGACTTCTCCGTTGCCGCGCGCGATGGCGAGCTGCTCTCGATGGGCTTCATCAGCGGCAACGGCGAGTATCGCCGCCTCGGCTGCTTCGAGTACTGCAACAACCTGGCAGGCACCTCGAGCTGCACCAGAGGACGCTCCGCGCTGCCGGCTGGCGCTCTCTCCGTGCGGGTCAAACAGCAGGCCAACCCCAGCCGATCCAAGGTGTCACGCGCGGCCGAGCGAACGCGCGAGTTGCGCGCGCAGTTCGAGCGGGCGACAGGCCGCGCCGAGGACGACCGCGGGTCTACGGATGGCGTGAATCCTGCTGTGGCTCGCAGCATGACCAGACAGCACGACCACGTTCCCACCGCCTCGCATGCGGACCGGGATGCGCACGGGGACCAGCGGCCGACAGACCAACCGGCCGTCGCGATGGTTCGAGAGAGGCTGGCCCGGGGGCAGGTGGAGCCGGCGGAGATCGCAGCGATCATCGACATGCACCCCGCCGCTGCACCCGACATCCTGGCCTTCCTCCACCAGATGATCGGAAACCAGGCCGCGATGGAGGTCTCGCGTCTCGTCGGGAAGAGCTCGAGCTCGCCGGCATCGAAGGCCGGTTCCCCCGAGGCGTTCGAACAGTTGCAGGAGGAGATCTGGGCCGCTGACGAAGCCGCGCATTCGACCGCCTCGAAGGCCGGTTCCCCCGAGGCGTTCGAACAGTTGCAACAGGAGATCTGGGCGGCCGACGAAGCCGCGCACGACGGCACAAGAGCGCCGAAGTCGCACGGGACATGGGTGACCAGAGCCCGGCAATACAACCGGAAGCATGCGGACGATGCGGCGGCGTTTCTGTCGATGACCGGCTCCGCGTGCGTCGACGAGGCCACCGGCGAAGCCGATCCCAAGAAGGTTGCACGATGGCAGGCCGATCACGGGCTGCCCCCGGATGGCCGGATCGGGCCGCAGACCGTCACGGCCGCGACGATCGAAGCGTGATGCCTCGGAACATGGCCTGCCCGGCGCGCCAGACGAGCACGCGGGCAGAGGATCCCTTCGGTGCGAACACATCTCGCAGACGATCCTCGTCGGCGCCGATCCCGGGCCGACCACGAAGTCGACCGCGTCCGTGGCGAAGCCTGGCGCGATCGCCGTGAACGAGACCGCACCATCGTCGCTCTTGCTCGAGGCGACCTCGGTGCGCTACTCGCCGACGTCGAACACCGTCGGTGGGAGCCGCGGGCACGGTCAGCCGCTCGCGAGCAGCCGCGAGCCGATCCGCGAACACGGTCCCCGCGGCCGCGACGGTGGCATCGGCCTCCGGTTGCCAACGAACAGCAACTCGAGCAGCCTGCGACGGAGCCCGGCACAGAGCAGATTCCATGGATCACCGTTGGTGAGGAGCACGGCGCCGAGGCCGTGGTCGGGGAGCGAGAACATGTCGCTGTGGATGCCCGGGATGTGGCGACGCCGCAGCGGTAGTACTCTCCGTCGATGAGCGGAGAAGCCGGCGCGTCGATCGAGGGCGAGCTGTACAGGATCGCGATCGGCAGCGGCGTGTCGATCGGTCTTGCCGGAGATCCGGGCGACTACTTCGCTCGCGAGTCGGCGCCGTTTCGCGCATGGCTGGAGCGCGCGAAGCCGGCGCTCGACGCGCTGTTCGAGCGGCTGGTGGCCGAAGGCGAGCCGATCGTGAGGTTCGCGCAGAGCTTCGAGGAGATCTGGGGGACGTTCGTCGAGGACGGCGAGGCGAAGGCGTTCGCGCGCTACCACCGCGGTGGCCCGCTGATCGTGCGACTGTCGGGGATCCGGCACATGCCGGAGCTCCAATCACTGAATGTCGCGTTCCTCGTCTCGCGGCGCGTCGAGCGCGCCCGGATGGAGGCGATCGTCGCGCGCGTCGCGGACGCGATCGTCGGCGTCGCCCCGGCCCGCCGCGTCTAAAGCAGGAGATCGGGGCGAACACTCGTGCATGGCGCTACATCGCGTCGCAGTGCGCCGGATCGGTTCCGCAGCAGCGATCCAGGTCGATCCCGCGCTTCGCCTGGTGGAGGCACGTGATCGTCTCCGCGGAGAGCGCGCCGTCGCGGCACTGCGCTCCGATCTCGCGGCCGAGCTCGCCAACTCGCGGCAGGAACCCCGATTCGCCGTGTCGCTGGCCCAGCGTGGCGCGGAGTGCGTCGCTGGCCTCCCGCGTGCGGCGATCCTCGGTCGCGGCGATCCCGGCGACGTGACGCTCGAGCTCGTCGCAGGTCGGCCGCGTGTCCGAGCATGCCGATGCGATGCCGGCGATCGCGACGAACCAGCCGCTGCAGAACCGGGCTGGTCGTGTGACGCGGGGCCCCGGCGCGTGGAGGCCGTTCGTCATGCCGGTTCCCTACGGCGCAGGAGTCGCGCCGTACGTCGCGACGACGTACGGCTTGAGCGCGGCGCGGATCGGCTCGTGGATCGCTTGCACCTGGTCGAACGGGAGCGGACCGGTCGCCGCCGAGAGGCACGGGATGCCCTCGTTGTCGAACCCGAACGCCCGCGTGTCGCGCGCGTTGGAGGGACCGCTCGCGGGCATCGCCGGCAGCAACGCCTTGGCGCGGTCCCACCAGTCAGGTCCGAGGGGAGCACACCGCAGATCGATCGTGACGAGCGGCTTGCCCGCGCGCGCGATCGCGCAGCCGCCCTCGATCGACGCCGCGCTCGTCGCGCGCGCGTTGGCGAGCACCTTTGGCGTCAGCAGCGCCGCGCAGTCCGGTGCGGGGAGCGCCAGCACGGCGAACGCGGCGTCGGGCGCGGGCCCCGCGTCGATCGCGACCGCCGCGTTGACGGCGGGAGCCGCGTCGGGCGGCGGAGGCAGCGTGCGGTGCGTCTCCGCCCCGCTGCCGGATCCCGAGCCCGACGGCACGGGTTGTTCCGACTTCGTGCCGCCGCACGCGGCAACCAGCGCGAACATCACGACGCGTTTCACGGGCTCTCCTTGCTCACGGCGACGGTCTCCGCCGCCGTGACCGTCAGGTCCGCGGGCTTCCAGTCGCCGAGCATCTCGATCGCTCCGTTCTGGTGCGACACGAACACGACGATCCGCGTCGCGGACAGTGGATAGACGTCGGGCGCGCCCATCAGCGACACGGTCTGGTGCTCGCGATCGATCTCGCGCAGCTTGCCGATCCGCCACGGCTCCATCGCCTCGCGCTCCGACGCGGGCACCGTGTCGTGGACGGCGATCGTCACGCCGGGCGCGAGCAGGCGCAGCGTCGCGGGGATCGTGCGATACGCGTCGGCGTCCGCGCGGAAGTTGTACTCGAGGTAGCCGTCGACGCTGTAGTAGCGATTCGTCGACGACGGGCGCGACCAGAACCCGTCCGGGCGCAGGTGCGCCGGGAAGGCCGAGAACGTGCGGACCCCGGCGATCTGCGAGTCGCGGACGAGCCACGTGCAGTCGCGGAAGCAGTGATCGTGCGCGGCGTCGCAGGTCGCGGGCTCGGTGCGCGCGTAGACGCTCGTGTGGGCGAGCCGCTTCTCGGGGATCGGGAGCGCCGCCGGGACGCGCGAGGATGCGAGCGCGTGCCACGGATCGGCGGGGCGGGTCGGGTAGGGCAGGGAGCCCGGGCGCCGGGACTGATCCTCCACCGGCCCGGGATCCGCGCACGTCCCGAGCGGGACGATCGGGTAGATGAGGTCACCGGTCGGATCCGCGTCGCGCTGCGCGTCGGTCATCGCGTAGCCACCGTCGGGTCGGACCGCCGGGCGCTCGCTCGACACGCGCGCACCGGAGCTCGTGGGCTTCGGCGCGGCTGCGGGGGCGCGGCCGGCTGCGGGGGCCGCGCTCGCGGAGGTGGTGCCGCCGCCACCGAACAGGCCGAGCGATCCGCCCGGCGTGCAGGCGGCGAGCGCGAGGATCACGGTCGCGCGCATCACTTGACCTCCATCCCCATCACCGCGAGCAGCTTCTTGCCGTCCTTCGACCACACCTCCACCGGGTAGCCCTCGTCGGGCACGCCGGCGATCAGACCGCCGCCCGTCACGCGGACCACGGTCCCCTTGGTGATGCCACCCGCGAGGTGCTTCCACGTCCAGAACGGTTCCGCGGTGACGTCGCGCGTGACGACGCGGCCGGTGTACTTGCAGTCGCGCGCGTAGATCGGCGTGCCGTCCGCCGCCCACATCACGATCTTGCTGGTCTCCTTGCACAGCATCTCCCGCTCCTTGAACGTGACCTTCTTGAACGTGACGATCAGCCGGTCCCCGTCGGCCTTGATCGACGCGACCTCGCCTTCGCGGTCGACATGGCCGAGCTCGTGCTTGTTCGTCGGCCACGGCGCCGACACGCCGACCTCGCGCGGCCCCCAGGGGAACGTCGGCCGATCGGCGGCGATCGTCGCGGCCGCCTTCGACATCGCGACGGCGGCCGCGGTGCGCGGACCGCGCGTGGGCGGCCCCCACTCGAGCGCCAGCTGCAGCATCAGCGCGGCGAGGTTCCTGCCGTACTTCGGCGTGACGTCGGCCTCGACGCACCGCTGGAGGTGCGCGATCACGATCGGGTTCACGCCCGAGAGCGCGGAGCTCATCACGTCCTCGGTGGTCGCTCCCTTGGTGCGCGCGTTGATCTGCGCCAGCACGCCGGTGAGCCCGGGGAGGCAGCCCTTCGCGGCGCTCTTGCGGATGCCCTCGTACTTGTCCTCGTACGCGTTCGCCGCGTCGACGAGCGCCTGGTTCGCGGTGTAGTCCACGACCCACTGCTTCCAGCCCGCGGCCGCCGCGTCGACGACGGTCTTCACGTCGGGATCCTTCGCCATGGCCGCCTGGAGCTGGCCTTCGAGCACGCGCCCGAACATCTTCGCCGTCGCGAGCGCCTGCTGCGCGTAGATGCGCGCGATCTCGTTGTGGCCGGCCGCCTTGAGCTCGGCGTCGAGCTTGGCGCTGTCGAGCTGCGCGAGCTCCATCCGGCACACCGCCCAACCGGCGAGCTGCGACGGCGCGGGAGGACCGGACGGCAAGCAGTGCAGCACGTGACCCAGGCCGATCAGCTGCGACGGTGGCTGCTCGGTCCGATCGAAGTTCCAGTTGTCGAACGAGTCCCTCCGGTTGAGGCTCGCGTGGAGCGGGATCGACGGATCGCCGGCGTTCGAGCACCCGAGCACGTTGAGCTCCATCCGGCGCAGCTCCTTGTCGCGCTTCGAGCCCTCCTCGACCGGGGGGAGCTTGGCGCACGTCGCCTTCGCCTGCGCCTCCTCCTTGCCCTCGACGACGAGCTTGAAGTAGCTCGCGAGCTGCTGCGGCGTCGCCCCGGTCTCGTTGACCCAGCGCTGCACGTACATCCCGACCTGCGCCTGGAACGCCTTGTTGTCGGGATCGCTGCACGCCGCGCGCAGTGCGAGCTCTCGCCGCTCCCAGAGCGACGAGTTCTCTCCGTAGTTGATCAGCGCCTGCCACTTGGCGGTCGTGTTCTCCTCGCCGGTGGTGTCGCACCAGCTCGGCCTGATCGGCCCGACCGCGGGCATCCCGTTCTCGGGGGCGACCTTCACGACATCCTTGGCCGTCATGCGAGCGTCGTCTGCGTTCGCGAGGCCGGTCGCGAGCGTGACGAGGGCAACTGCCCACGAGCGAACTTGGTGCGTCATCGCCGGGTGCTCACGCAACTGGCGGGCCACGGCGGTTCGCGAGAGCTGCCGCGGAGTTACCTCGGGTCGGCAGATCGCGCGCTCGAACTGTGCGCGCGATCCGAGCGCTCAGGAGCGGGGCCGCGGGATGCGGTAGACGCGGAGCTTGGTCACCAGCGCGGTGCGCGACATGCCGAGCTTGGCGGCGGCGCGCGTCTGGTTGTGCGAGCACGCCTCGAGCGCGGCGATGATGCGCTCGCGATCGGCGAGCTGCTCGGCGTCGAGCCCCTCGAACGCCGGAGCGACGGGGGCCGCGGGTGACGCGATCGCCGGCGCCGCCGCGATCGCCGCTGCGGGCGGCGGACCCAGCGAGGGCTGCGCCTGCGGCGTGAACGCGAGGTGGCGCGGGCGGATCGGCTGACCGCGGGCAAGAATGGCCGCGCGCTCGATCACCGCC
>JAEUJX010000698.1 GCA_016794545.1 Myxococcales bacterium | reverse complement strand
GCGCACGATGCGATGGCCACGAAAGCGCGGGATGCATAGCTCCTGGATGCCGCGGTAGCCGCCATCGGCGAGCACACGTCGATGCGCCCGGCAGAGGGCCTCGATCGGCGAGCCTCGGTAGTGAACTGGATCGTTGCGGTTGCCTGGCCCGCCTGCCACTGCCGCCACGATGGCCGGGTCACGGCGACGGATCAGGAGCTGGGCATTGCACGACCAGCGGTCGGCTCCCGAGGGTTGTCATGGAGCTCGCGCAGCAGGTTGGCGTCGGCCGGACCACGTCAGAACCAACCCGCAGGCGAACCGGCTGGTCCTCTGGGTTCGGCTTCCACGCTGACGAGTGGGGCAGCTCGTTAGACGCGGATCTCGGGGACCTCGGCGGGCACCGACAGCGGCGCCGCCGTGGCCTTCACGATCTCCTCGGTCGACATCCCCGGCGCGCGCTCGCGCAGCACGAGGCCGGCCGCGGTGACGTCGATGACGGCGAGGTCGGTGATGATCATGTGGACGCAGCGGACGCCCGTGAGCGGCAGCGTGCACGCCGGCAGGATCTTCGACGCGCCGTCCTTGGAGCGGTGCTCCATCATCACGATGACGCGCCGGCTTCCGGCGACGAGGTCCATCGCGCCGCCCATGCCCTTGATCATCTTGCCGGGGATCATCCAGTTCGCGAGGTCGCCGTGCTGCGAGACCTCCATCGCGCCGAGCACGCTGACGTCGACCTTGCCGCCGCGGATCATCGCGAAGCTCTGCGCGGAGTCGAAGAACGCGGAGCCGGCGATCGTGGTCACGGTCTGCTTGCCGGCGTTGATGAGATCCGGATCCTCGTCGCCCTCGTAGGGGAACGGGCCGATACCGAGCAGGCCGTTCTCGCTCTGGAGGACGACGTCCATGCCGGCGGGGATGAAGTTCGCCACGAGCGTCGGCATGCCGATGCCGAGGTTCACGTAGTAGCCGTCGGAGAGCTCGGCGGCGACGCGGCGGGCCATCTGATCGCGATCGAGTGCCATGACTAGCTCCTCTTCCTGACGGTGCGCTGCTCGATCGGCTTCTCGTAGCCGGTGCCCTGGAAGATCCGGTGGACGTAGATCGAGGGCAGGTGGACCTGATCGGGATCGATCTCGCCGACCTCGACGAGCTGCTCGACCTCGGCGATGGTCACCTTTCCGGCCTGGGCGCACAGCGGGTTGAAGTTGCGCGAGGTCTTGCGGAACAGCAGGTTGCCCCAGCGATCGCCCTTCCACGCCTTCACGATCGCGACATCGCCGCGGATCGCGTGCTCGAGCACGCAGCTCCGGCCGCCGATCTCGCGCGTCTCCTTGCCCTCGGCCACCTTCGTGCCGAAGCCGGTCGGCGTGTAGAAGGCCTCGATCCCGGCGCCGCCGGCGCGGAGGCGCTCGGCGAGCGTGCCCTGCGGGCAGAGCTCGACCTCGAGCTCGCCCGACAGGAACAGCTTCTCGAACACCTTGTTCTCGCCGACGTAGGAGCTGACCATCTTCTTGACCTGGCCCTGCGCGAGCAGGATGCCGAGGCCCTTGTCGGTCGTTCCGCAGTTGTTCGAGACGATCGTCAGGTTCTTGACCTGCTTGCGGGCGAGCTCGGCGATGCAGTTCTCCGGGTTGCCCGAGAGGCCGAAACCTCCCGCCAGGAGCGTGATGCCATCGCCGACGTCGTGCAGGGCGGCACGCGCGTCGGGGTAGACCTTGTTCATCGATGTATGCTTACCGCCGTCTCCGATGGCGATCATCACGTTGACCACGGATTTCGGCACGCGCGACGGATACGTCGGCGCGGTCAAGGGTGTGCTCGCGCGGCGCGCCCACGATCCGGTCCTCGTCGACATCGCCCACGACATCCCGGCGGGCGACATCTCCCACGCGGCCTGGGTCGTGGCGACCTCCGCCAACGAGTTCCCGTTCGGCACCATCCACATCGTCGTCGTCGATCCGGGAGTGGGCGGCGCCCGCCGGGGCGTGATCGTCTCGACCAGCGGCCAGTGGTACGTGGGGCCCGACAACGGCGTGTTCGCCTATGTCGCCGACCGGCGCGCGAGCGCCTGGGCGATCGAGTCGCCGCACCTCCTCCAGTCGGCCAGCCGCACGTTCCACGGCCGCGACGTGTTCGCCCCGGTCGCGGCCTCGCTGTCGCGCGGCGAGGATCCGGCGAGCTGGGGACCTGCCACCACGCTCACCGGTGAGCTGCCCTGGGGCCCGCGCCCCGAGCGCGAGGGGAGGGTGGTCCACGTCGATCGGTTCGGCAACCTCGTGACCGACCTGCCGCGCAGCGAGGCGACGACCGCCGTGACGATCGGCGGCCGCACGCTCGCGCTCGTCGGCACCTACGAGGACGTCGCGCCGGGAGAGCTGCTCGCGTACATCGGGTCCGCGAAGACGGTCGAGATCGCCGTGCGCGACGGCCGCGCCGACCGCGCGCTCGACGCCCCGCGCGGGACGATCGTCCGGCCCGCCGGAGTGGCCGGGCCCTATCGCTGAGGCTACTCGGCCCAGGACGCGACGCCGGCCTCCGAGGCTGGCGTCGGCAGCGGCAGCAGCGTCCACAGCGTCGAGAGCTCCAGCTCGATCGCGTCGAACGGCTCGATGCGGCCGCGCTCGTCGTCCTTCAGGATCGCGAGCACGACCCACTTCCCGGCCTCGAGCCGGAACGCCTCGAGGGTGCGCCGGATCGGGTGGACGAGCCACGCCCAGCGCACGCCCGCAGCCGCGTAGACGGCCGGCTTCTCCGCCCGGTCGAGCTTCTCCGTCGAGCGCGACAGCACCTCGCAGATCCAGTCGGGCGCCAGGGTGACGTACGCGGCATCCGGGACGACGGGAAGGCGGTCGTGACGCCAGCCCGCGATGTCGGGGACGACGATGTCCTCGCCGAGGTGGAGCTCGGGCTCGATGAGGATGGTCCACCCACCCGGCCCTCCGCGACCACGGCCGAACGCCGCGATCAAGTCAGCACCGAGCAAGCTCATCACACTCGCGTGGGGGGCCGCAGGCCTGGGGGACAGATGCAGCTGACCGGCGACGATCTCGGCGACCTCGTGCTCGGGCGCATCGAGGACGTCCTGGTACGTCGCGCGCGGCTTCTTCGGGGCCGGATCCACGCACCGAGGATAGCAAGCCGATCTGACCCTGCGTGGAGGTTCTCTCGTCGAGTGTTGCGAGCTACCGTCGGACGGATGCCGCCGGACCTCGAGCTCGACATCACCGCGCTCGCCGCGGGCGGTGACGGTGTGGCGCGCGATGCAAGCGGCCGCGTCACGTTCGTACCGAGGACCGCGCCGGGTGACCGCGTGCGCGTGCGCCTCGTGAAACACACGTCGTCGTTCGCGCGGGGCGCGCTGGTCGAGGTCGTGACGCCGTCGCCATCGCGCGTCGCGCCCCCGTGCCCCCACTTCGTCGCCGGCTGCGGCGGTTGTCAGTGGCAGCACGTCGCGCGCGCCGAGCAGCTCGCGGCGAAGCAGGCGCTGGTCGCGGGTGCGCTGCGCAAGCTCGAGGGGCTGGCGATCCACTCGATCGCGAACCCGGCGCCGGATCTCGGCTGGCGGCGTCGCGCGCGGTTCCACGTATTCGCCGGGGCCGCCGGCCTCTATCGCGAGGGCTCGCACGACGTCGTGCCGATCGATCGCTGCCCGCAGCTCGAGCCCGCGCTCGACGCCGCCTACGCCGCGGTCGTCGCTGCGTCGCCGCCCGCCGGCGAGCTGTCGCTGCTGCTCGGCCATCAGGGCCACGTCGCGGTCGGCACGACGAAGCCGTGGAAGAGCGCGGCGCGCCTGCTCGGCGTCGCGGGCATCGTCGGCCTCCAGTGCGGCGGGGCCGTGCTCGGCGAGCCGATGATCGAGGTCGAGCCCGGCCTGTGGGGCGGCCCGAACGACTTCGCGCAGGCGAGCGCCGCCGGCAATGCCGAGCTGGTTCGCCTCGCGCGCGGCGCGCTGCCCGTGCAGCCCGGCGGGGCGTCGGCCCAGCGCGGCGCGCTGCTCGAGCTCTACGCCGGCGCCGGCAACCTGACCCGCGCGCTCGTCGCGGACGGCTGGCGCGTCACCGCGAGCGACGCGGTCGCGCCCGCGCGCGCACCGGCGGGCGCCGAGTACCTCGCGCTCCCCGCCGCCGACGCGCTCGTGCAGGCGCAGGGGCCATTCGACGCGATCGTCGTCGATCCGCCGCGCACCGGCGCGGCCGATGCGATCGACGGCATCGTGCGCCATGCCCCGGCGACGATCGTCTACGTCTCGTGCGATCCAGCCACGCTCGCGCGCGACGCGCAGCGCCTCGCCGCGGCCGGCTACCGCGCGACCGACGCGTGGCCGGTCGACCTCATGCCGCAGACCGCGCACGTCGAGGTCGTGCTCCGTCTCGTCCGGTAGTCGGACAACCCGTGTGGTGTTGCGCGAATTGCGCAGAAATTAGGTCGGACCTAATATCGCGCTCGTCAACCACGCCTCGAACGTTCGGGTCGCGGCCCGGGCGATCAGGACGGTCCGGCCGTCGATGGTCAGCGCGCCGTCGCCCTTGCAGCGATCGGCCACGTGGTGGGCGGTGTCGGCCTCGAGCCCGCGCACGTGTTGCCACAGCATGGCGATACGCGGATCGTCGGGCGCGAGCTGCGCGTCGAGGGGAGCGCCGCCGGAGTACATGCCGGTCGAGCTCGTCGCGGGCGTGACCGGGTCGTAGACGACGTGCACGCCGGAGGCGGTGGCGGTGAAGCGGAAAACGTTGGCCGAGCCGTCGGCGTAGCTGAGCGACCAAGGAGGTGCGGGGATCACGGGTCGGCCTTCTTCGGCGGCGCGAAGCTCTTCGCGATCGCGCGCGCGGCGGCGACGTCGCCGCCCGTGCCGACCTCGATCGCGAGCGCGAGCGCGTAGGTGCGGAACAGGAGGTAGCGGAGTACCACCGTCGCACCGTTTCTGGTGCGCGCCTCGAGGTCGAGCGCGGGGACGCCGTTCGCGTCGCCGAGCTTGCGCGAGAGCTCCTTGGCGCCGGGCAGCTTCGCGAGCGCGCCCTTCGCGATCTCGGCGACGTACGCGTCGCGGGTCCTGGAGCGCCAGGCCGCGGTGTTCGGCACCTGCGCGCGCGTGATCGCGAGCAGCGCACCGCCGGGCCCCTGGTACGCCGCGACGAGCGCCGGCCTGTCGAGCTTGATCCAGCCGCCGGGACCCGTCGACGGGAGCTCGACGGTGGCCTTGGTGTTCGGGAGCGCGAGGAGGAGCGCGAAGAGCGGGGAGAGCAGCGCCGCTACCACCGCGCGAAGCCCCGGAGCAGCAGGATCAGGCCGGCCACCATCGGGCCGATGTAGATCGCGTACTGGCCGCCGGTGCCGGACTGCGAGCGGCTGAGGATGCTGCCGACGATGCCGATCGCGAGCAGCGCCGCGCCCGCGCCCATCAGCGCCCACGCGGAGCGCGCCTCGCCGAGCTGGACCTTCTCCCGCGGCGGGCTCGCCTCGGCGGAGTCGGCGGCCGCGGCGCTGTCGCCGCCGGGCAGCGCGCGGAGCAGCGCGTGGATCACGTGGCGCTGATCCGCCTCGGAGGCGAACCAGTCGCGCGGATAGGCCATCGCGCGATCGCCGAGCTCGACGACGAGCACCGGCGCCGACTTGTTCCACGGCACCGAGCGGCGCAGGAAGTACACGGCGGTGACGTCGCGCGGGGCGACCTTCACGGGGCGCGGCATGCACAGGCCGCGCGGCAGCACGACGTGCGAGTCGGTGACCTCGATCGTGCCGGGCGGATAGAGGAATGTCTGGGCGAGCTCCCACGCGCGGAACAGGCCGACCACGATCAACACGACGCCGACCCAGACCCCGACCGTGCCGAGCTTCCAGATCAGCAGCGAGCCCACGACCAGCCCGAACACGGTCATCGTCGCGGCGCGCTGGCGCGACAGCTCGAGCTCGATCGCGAGGGGGCCGGACCGCGGCTCGAACGTCTCCCCCTTGGCATCCTTCTCGGCGCTAGCCCCGGCGCCAGTCGCGGGTGAGCTCGGCGACTCGGGCTTGGATTTCGTCGAGGGGGACATGGCCAAGTCGGCGGGATGCGACGACTTCTTGACCATCTACCACGACGTCGGTGATGGCGCGAGGCGACAGCGCGTACACCACGTTCTTTTCGAGGGCCTGGACCGGCCACAGCGACGGATCGTCGAGATCGAGCGCCACCAGGTCGCAGCGGTAGCCCGGCGCGATCCGCCCGATCGGTAGGCGCAGCGTCTCGCCGGCGGCCGACGTGCCGAGCCGGAAGCAGGTCTCGGCGTCGATCGCCTGGCCGTCCGTCCGGTGGACCTTCTGGAGCAGGGCGGCCATCCGCATCTCGTCGAACACGCTGACGCGGTTGTTGGAGCAGCCGCCATCGGTGCCGAGCCCGACCTTGACGCCCCTGGCGACGAGGTCGACGAGGTCGGTCACGCCGTCGCCGAGGAACATGTTCGAGCCCGGGCAGTACGCGAGGGAGCCGCCGCGCTCCGCGAGCAGCGCTCGCTCGCTGGCATCGAACCAGCAGCCGTGCACCGCGATCATCGTGGAGAAGTCGACCGGCAGCGTCGCGACCGCGTGCAGCGGCCGCGCTCCGAACCGCTGGAGGGACTGATCGACCTGGTACTGCTCCTCGGCGAGGTGGATGTGCCACGGCACGCCGGCGTCCTTCGCGCACCCGGCGCCGGCCTCGATCATCCGGGGCGTCGCGCCGTGCTGGCTGTGCGGCGCGGGCTGCACGGTCGTCAGGAACCGCTCGCGATCCTGGTAGCGCTTCGCGAGCGCCTCGAAGTTCGAGACGGCCTGCGGGATGGTCTCGCGATACGCGGCGGGCGCGCCGTCCCAGTCGTAGAAGCAGCGCGCGAGCACGATACGGATGCCGAGCCGCTTCGCCGCCTCGATCGTCGCCGACGCGTGCTCGTTGCCCTGCGCGTTCAGGTAGTAGAAGTCGCAGACCGTCGTCACGCCGTGCAGCAGCATCTCGCCGAACGCGAACAGCGCCGCGGTGCCCATGTCCTCGGCCGAGAGCCGCGGCGAGTAGCGGTAGAGCGCCTGGTCGCGCCACTCGAGGAACGGCAGGTCATCGCCGATCCCGCGGAGCAGCGACTGGAAGCTGTGGTTGTGCGTGTTGACGGTGCCCGGCACCATCGCGCGCCGCGACCAGTCGATCCGCTTCGCGCCCGCGGCGCGCGGATCCGCGAGCACGGCCGGTGGATCGCCGACCGCCACGATCGCACCGTCGATCGCGAGCACCGCCGTCGCGCCCCGCACGCCGTCGGCCCGCCGCGCACCGCCGTCGGCCGTGTCGCGCGGCCCGGGCGAGCCGGTCGTCGCGAGCGCGCGGTCGGCGGTGACGATGACCGCGCTCGGCGCGCTCATACGGCCTCGGAGATCGAGGCGAGGTTGAACTCGTGGGTGCGCAGGGCAGGCACGCGCATCCCCTCGACGAGCGCGCCGGCGGACAGCGCGTCGCTGTTCGCCAGCATCTGCACGGGCGACTCGTTGAACCGGAAGTTGTTCACGGGGCCGGCGATCTGGCCGTTCTCGATCAGGAACGTCCCGTCGCGGGTCAGGCCCGTGAGCAAGATCGTCTGCGGATCGAGCATGCGGATGTACCAGAACCGCGTGATCAGGACGCCGCGCTTGACGCCCGCGATCAGCTGCTCGCGCGTCTGCGTGCCGCCGTCGAGGATCCAGCCGTCCGGGTTGCCGGTCGGCTGCTTGCCCTCCCGCTGCGCCCAGTACCGCGAGTACGTCAGCCCCGCGACCGTGCCCTGGTCGATCCAGGTGACCCGCTTCTGCGGGAAGCCCTCGACGTCGAACGGCGCCGCCGCGAGCGCGGCATCGGCGGGGTCGCTCCGCAGCGTGACGTGCGCGGGGAACAGCCTGTCGCCGACCTTCGTCTTGCCGCCGCCCTTCGAGAAGAACGACCGCCCCTCGTCAGCGCGCCGCGCGCCGAGGCTGCCGATCAGCGAGCCGAGCAGGCCGGCCACCGCCGCGGGCTCGAGCACCACCGTGTACCTCCCGGCCTCGAGCCGGCGCGGCTTCGCGGACGAGGCGGCCTTGCCGACCGCGATCTTCGCCATCGC
>JAEUJX010000613.1 GCA_016794545.1 Myxococcales bacterium | reverse complement strand
GGTGGATGGTCTCTGCGACGACCTCCTTGCCGACGCCCGCCTCGCCGATCACGAGCACCGGGATCACCGATGGCGCGACCTGCTTCGCGAGCGCCATCACCTGCTTCATCATCGCGTCGGCGACGATCGGCTGCGGTCCCTGGGGCGGGCGGCCGATGCCGCGCAGGCGATCGCGCGCGACGCCGATCAGCTCGCCGACGTGCGAGCCGTCCTCGGGGAACGTCGCGCTGCCGGTGGTCGCGGTCAGCCCGACCGGCACCTGGTTCGCGCGGCGCGCGACCGCGGCGGTGGCCTCGCGGTCGGTCTCCGGAAGCACGATCGCGAGCTCGTCGGCGCCGTACTCGGCGAGCAGGTCCATCCGCCGCAGCGAGCGCAGGAGCTGCTCGACGTGCTCGGTCATGATGTCGACGGGGCCGTCGAGCCGGAGCATCACGAGGCCGAGTGGACGGTGGTAGCGGACCGCGCGATCGACCTCGGCGGCGAGCCGGTCCTCGAGCTCGGTGACCGTCGCGACCTGGCGGCCGTGGCGGACCGCGCTGGTCGTCGCCACGATCGCCTGGGCCGGGCCGACCCGGATCACGTCACCGGCGGTGAGCCGCCGCGGGCCCTGCGTGATCGGGGCGCCGTTGACCAGCGTGCCGTTGCGGCTGCCGAGGTCCTCGACGGTGATCTGGTCGCCGCGCCGCACGATCCGCGCGTGCCGCCGCGACACGCTCTCGTGATCGATCGGCACCTCGACGTCGTGCTCGCGGCCCAGCGTCAGCTCCGCCGACTCCGGCACCTGCACCACGCGCGAGGTCAGGCTGCCGCCGTCCCCCGAGACGATCAGGTACCAGCTCGCGCTGGTCGGCCGCTGGTCGTACGGCAGCGCACTCGTGCTCGGTCGGTCGTGGACGCGGCTCACCAGCGCTGAGGGTAAACCATCTACAGATCTTGCGCGGTTCGAACGCTGCGCAGGTGTACGCGCGCGGTGCTCGTCCGGGCCCGGAACCCCTTGGTTCCACTCGGCCGGACGCTGGTACGGCGCTCGCAGTCCACCGGTGCCATGCAGTCATTTCGCAATGTCGCCCTTCTCCTCGCCTCCGCCTTCGCCTTCGCGCTCGCGCCCGCCTGCGTGAGCGACAACACGTCGAGCACCGCGCAGATGATCGAGTGCACCGATACCGGGTCGGGCACCACGAACTGCCACCCGGTGTCGTCCGACACGGGCGCGGCCGGCACGTGCGTCGACCTCGACGAGGACGACGACGGTACGGCGCACGACGCCGACGACGATGACGGCGACGACTCCGCGTTCGGGGGTGGCGACCTGGATGATGACGACGACGGCGTCGGCGATGCCGACGACGACGATGATGACAACGACGGGATCGACGACGACCGCGACTGCGACGAGCGTCACGGCGGCGACGACGACGACTCGAGCGACGTCTAACTAGATCAGATCATCTCCATGAACATCGTCGTCGGGTCCTCGAGGAGCGACTTCACGTCCTGGAGGAACATCGCCCCGTCCCAGCCGTCCGCGAGGCGGTGATCGACGCTGATCGACAGGTTCATGAGGTGGCGGATGACGATCTGGCCGTTCCGCACGGCCGGCTTCTCCTCGATCTTGTGGACGCCGAGGATGGCGACCTCGGGGAAGTTGATGATCGGGGTGGCGAGCACGCCGCCGAGCTTGCCGAGGGACGACACGGTGAACGTCGACCCCGTCAGGTCGTCGCGGGTGGCCGTGTTCGCGCGGACGGCGTCGCCGAGCCGGTCGATCTCGCGCGCGAGGTCGAAGATCGAGCGCATGTCCGCGTCGCGCACCACCGAGACCACCAGGCCCTGCGGCCCCTGGGCCGCGATCCCGATGTGGTAGTACTTCTTCAGCACGATCTCCTGCGTCGCCTCGTCGAGCGATGCGTTGAGCTGCGGCCACTTCTTCAGGCCGGAGACGATCGCCTTCACGATGAACGGCAGGTAGTTGAGCCGCACGCCGCGCTCCGCCGCCTTCGCCTTCGCGCGGTCGCGGACCATGACCAGCTCGGTCATGTCGATCTCCTCGACGTACGTGAAGTGGGCGGCGGTGTGAGCGGAGCGCGCCATCGCGTCGAAGATGCGCTTGCGGATGCCGCGGAGCGGGACGCGCTCCTCGGCGTAGCCGAGCGGGTTCTTCGACGGCAGGGTCGCGGGCACGCTGGACGGCACCGGCGCTTTGACCATCGCGTTGCCGCCGTTGCCGAACCGCTTCACGTCGTCGGTGGTGACGCGGCCGTGCTTGCCGGTCGCCGGGACGCGGCCGATCTCGACGCCCATCTGGCGCGCGAGCTTGCGCGTCGCCGGGGTGGCGAGCACGCGGTCGCGCGTCTGCGTCACGTCGATCACCTGGATCTGCTGCGTGCCGACCGCGGCGACCGGCGCGTTCGCGCGCGGCGCCGGAGCCCCGTGGCCATGGCCGTGGCCAGGCGGCGGCGTGCCGGTCGACGCGGCGTTGCCATCGTCGATCACGACGAGGACCTTGCCGACGGGGCAGATGTCGCCGTCCTTGAAGTTGATCTGCTTGATCACGCCCGCGCGCGGCGAGGGCAGCTCGACCGTCGCCTTGTCGGTCATCACCTCGACGAGCGGCTGGTCGAGCTTGACGGTGTCTCCGACCTTCACCTTCCAGCCCACGATCTCGCCCTCGACGACGCCTTCGCCGATATCCGGCATGTAGAACTCAAAGGCCATGGCTACCACTCCAGGGTCTGGCGGATCGCGTGAAGCACGCGGTCGGCGTTGGGCATGTACTCGTGCTCGAGGCTGTACGGGAACGGGGTGTCGAGGCCGGTGACGCGGAGGATCGGCGCCTCGAGGTACTCGATGGCGCGCTCCTGGATCGACGCGATCAGCTCGGCGCCGAAGCCGCAGGTGCGCGGCGCCTCGTGGACGACGACGCAGCGGCCGGTCTTCTTGACCGAGGCGAGGATGGTCTCGAGGTCGAACGGCATCAGCGTCCGCAGGTCCACGACCTCGACGGAGATGCCGGCCGTGTCGGCCTTCTTCGCCGCTTCCTCGGCGATCGACACCATGCCGCTCCACGCGAGCACCGTGACCTGCGTGCCCTCGCGCGGGACGCTGGCGACACCGAGCTCGATCGCGTAGTCGCCGTCGGGGACCTCGCCGCGGCTCGCGCGGTAGATCCGCTTGGGCTCCATGAACAGCACCGGGTCGTTCTGGCGCATCGACGCGAGCAGGAGGCCCTTCGCATCGTACGGGTTCGAGGGCGCGACGACCTTCAGGCCGGGCGTGTGGATGAACAGCGCCTCGGGGGACTGCGAGTGATAGTGGCCGCCGCGGATGCCGCCGCCGACCGGCGTGCGGATCACGACGGGGCAGGTGTACTGACCACCGGAGCGGTACCGGAACTTCGCCAGCTCGTTCACGATCTGATCGAAGGCCGGGAAGATGAAGTCGCCGAACTGGATCTCGGGCACGGGCCGCAAGCCGTAGAGGGCCATGCCGATCGCGGTGCCGATGATCCCGGCCTCGGCGAGCGGCGTGTCGATCACGCGATCCGCGCCGAACTCCTCGTACAGGCCGCTGGTCGCGCGGAACACGCCGCCGAACTTGCCGATGTCCTCGCCGAGGACGACCACGCGCGGGTCCGCGCGCATCTGGGTCTGGAGCGCGCTACGAACGGCCTCGATGATGTTCATGACCGGCATGGCGTCGGGGGGCGTTTTCGTTTATCACGAATCGTGATCTGGATCCTGCTGGTGCTGCTCACGGTCGTCGGCGCAGCTGCCGCCGTCGGCATCGCGGTCAACGAGCGCCGGAAGCAGGTCGGCGCGGGCAAGACCCCGAAGGCCCTTCCGCCCGCCAGCGGCGACCGCCTGCTCGAGCGCACGGTGCGCGACCTCCGGGTCAACGACGTGCTCGTCATGGACGGCCGCGACTTCCTGTGCGAGGGGGTGATCGGCTACGACGAGGACGGCCACCGCTGGAGCGCCACACGGATCGTCGACAACCAGGACGTGCGCTGGCTCGTCGTGGGCCTCGAGCGCGTCGGCTCGAGCGCGCTGCGCCTCATGTCCCAGGACGAGACCCAGCAGATCGCGGGCTACCCGCCCGAGGCGCTCGTGATCGGCGAGGTCCGCTACGCGCTCGACAAGCGGGGCACCGCGACCTGCCGCCTCGACGGCGACGTCGGCCCGCTCGGCGACCTCAAGAAGGACCGCCCGAGCGGCCACGTCGAGCGCTGCCGCTGGTGGCTGTACAACGCGCCCGGCGAGGACACGCTGATCGTGGAGCAGTGGGGCGCGGACTACCGCGTGCTGCGCGGCAAGAAGATCGGCGAGGGCACGCTCGAGCTCATCCCGGGCTCCTGATCACGGCGCGTCGCGCGCGGCCTCGAACACCGCCTCGCTGCCGGCGCGCACGTTCCACAGCTTGTTCCCGCGCAGCCCGCTCGCGATCAGCTTCGCCCCGTCGCAGTAGACCTCGATCTCGAACGTGTCGAGGAAGGCGACGGTCAGCCTGGTGAGCGTCGCCGCCTTCCCGACGGTCTTCACGACGACCTTGCCCTTGTAGCCGGACTCGAAGTCCGAGAGCGTGGCGAGTGTCGCCGGCTGCTCGACGCGGCAGAGCGCCTGCATCGCGATGAGGCCCGGCCCCTCGACGAACACGTCGACCGGCCCCTTGGCCTCGACATGCTCGGGACGCTCGCCGTCGGCGCGCGTGCGATCGAGGACGAGGGGCGAGCCGCCCAGCTTGTAGGAGAAGCCGTTCCGGTCGGCCTTGTACGTGTAGGTCATCGCGATCGGCCTGTACGCGTGATCGGTCTCGAGCCGGCCCTCCTGCTGGTTGGCGACCTTCGCCTCGGGGGTGGTGGCGCTCGACGCGGTGATGTAGAGGCGGTCGGCGGTCTTCGTGATCCGGAAGGTCTCCTTCGCGGTGACCTTGCCGTCGGTGGTCGTCACGATCGTGCCCTCGTCGATCACCTCGCCGGGCGCGGGGCCCGGCGCCTCCTGCGCCGGCTTGTCCGACGACGACTTGCTACAGGCGACGAGCGCGAGCAACAGCAGCGACCTCATGGCCGCATGTTACCGCGGGAGATCGAACGTGAACGTGGTCCCGCTGCCCACCTTGGAGGTCGCGGTCAGCGTGCCGCCGTAGCTCTCGACGATGCCGCGGGCCACGGGCAGGCCGAGCCCGGTGCCCCGGTCCTCGGGCTTGGTCGTGAAGAACGGCTCGAACACCTGGTCGAGCTGCTCGGGCGGGATGCCCGAGCCGGTATCGGTGACGCGGAACACGACGCGCCCCTCATCCGCGGACGGCCGGATGTCGATCGTGATTCGCCCGCCGTTCTCGCCGATCGCGTCGACCGCGTTGACGATCAGGTTCACGAGGATCTGCTCGATGCGCGTGCGATTGACCGTGACCTCGAGGGGGGCGGCGATCTCGACGGCGACCTCGACGCGGCGGAGCTTGCCCGCGCCGCGCAGCATCGCGATCGCCTCGTCGACGATCTTGCGCACGTCGATCGGCGCGACGCGGTCGGGGCCCGGCCGTGCGAGCTGCATGAGCCGCTGGCCGTGCGCGGCGATGTGGTCGCCGACGCGCTCGAGGTCGCCGAGCAGCTGCCGCGCGAGCGGGGTCACGTCCTCGCCGGCACTCAGCGCCTCGCCGAGCTCGTCGACGGCGGCGACCTGGATCTGGGCGATGTTGCGCAGCTCGTGACCGACACCGCCGGCGAGCGTGCCGAGCGTGGCGCGGCGCTCGGCGATCAACAGTGACGCACGGGCCTGCTCGAGCTGGGACTCGATGGTGGCGTTCAGCGAGCGCAGCTCGTCCTCGGCCTGTCGGCGGCGACGGATCTCCTCCTCCTTCTCCGTGAGGAGCTGCCGGATCTCGCGGACGTCGCGCGCGACGAGGACGATGCCCTGGAGCGTGCCGTCGGGAGTGAGGACCGGGGAGCCGGTGACGGAGACCGGGATGCGGGTGCCGTCGCGCGGGATCAGCCAGCTCTCCTCGCGACGCAACACGTCGCCGTCCTCGATCCGGCGACGGACCACGGTGCGCAGGCCGGAGCTGTCGTCGTGGAGCAACTGGGCGACCGGCATCATCCGGATCTGGTCGGGCGTGTAGCCCGTCAGACGCATTGCGGCGGTGTTCGCGATCGTGATTCGTCCTTCGACGTCGACCACCAACACCGCGTCCACCATCGCCTCGATGACGTGTTCGATCACGGCCAACAAAAAATGTATCACGGTACAGTCATCCCGTGGCCCGCTGCCCGACGTGTCACCGTCGTCTGGTCTC
>JAEUJX010000622.1 GCA_016794545.1 Myxococcales bacterium | reverse complement strand
CTACTACGCGCAGCACATGACCAAGCACGGGCTCGACAAGAAGCTCGCCGCGATGCTCGCCGATCCCGTGTTCCAGAAGGACGCGGCGACGCGCAAGCAGCGGCTCGCCGAGCTGAAGGCCGCGATCATGGCCGCGCCCGTCGACCAGGAGATCACCGACAAGGTCGAGGCCGCGCTGAAGACGCTGCCCGGCAGCGAGGGCGGCGTGTTCGTGCGCAGCTCCGGCAACGCGGAGGATCTCGACCAGTTCAACGGCGCCGGCCTCTACGACACCGTGCCGAACCAGAAGGGCACCGCGCAGGTGATGACGGCGGTGAAGCAGGTGTGGGGCTCGACGTGGAACTTCGCCGCGTTCGAGGACCGCGCGCGCGCCGGCATCGATCCGCTGAAGACCTACAGCGCCGTGCTCGTGCAGGTCGGCGTGCCGGCGACCGCCGCGGGCGTGCTCGTCACCGAGCACCCGACGGATCCGACCGACGAGAAGAACTACACGATCAACGCGAAGAGCGGCCTCGGCATGGCCGTCGTCGACGGCAAGAAGGTGCCGGAGAGCCTGATCGTGTCCTGGTACAACCACGGCATCCGCGTGCTGTCGCGCTCCGCCGAGGAGACCAAGCTCGTGTTCGACGAGAAGGGCGGCATCCGCGAGGTGCCGAACCCCGACGCGGGCAAGCCGGTGCTGACCAATCAGCGCGCGATCCTGCTCGCCGACTCCGCGCGCAAGATCACCAAGGTGTTCAAGAACGACCACCTCGACATCGAGTGGGTGTTCGTCGGCGACCAGCTGTTCATCGTCCAGACGCGGCCGCTGGTGCGGTGATCCCGCATAACGGGTCTTACAAGTGGCTAAATCCACGTTAGTGGGTATCATATGACCCGTTATGAGACGTTCGGCTGCGCTGCACGCGCTCCCCGCACCGGTCAAGCGCGCGCTCGCGAAGCTCGGTGAAGATCTCTCCGCCGCGCGCAAGCGGCGGCGCATCCCGATGGCCGTGATGGCGGAGCGCGCGTTCATCACACGCAAGACGCTCGGCCGGGTCGAGCGGGGCGACCCCGCGGTCTCGGCCGGCATCTACGCGACCGTGCTGTTCGTGCTCGGGATGGCCGATCGCCTCGGCGGGTTGGTCGACTCCACCACGGACCAGCTCGGCATCCAGCTCGAAGACGAGCGGCTGCCGCGGCGCATTCGTTCGCGTGCGAGGCAGTGATGGAGCGAGAGCTCGAGGTCATCTTGTCTCGCGGGACCGCTGACGTGCCTGTCGGTCGCCTCTGGGCGCGCGCACGCGGCGGCAGCGAGACTGCGTCCTTCGAGTACGCGCCGGAGTGGCTGCGCGATCCGCAGCGCTTCGAGCTCGATCCCGAGCTTCCTCTCGGCCGCGGTCAGTTTCACACCGAGCGTGCGCTGTTCAACGGGTTCACCGACTGTGCACCGGATCGATGGGGACAGACCCTGCTCCGGCGACACGAGCGAGCTCGCGCGAGAGCGGAGGGACGGTCGCCGCGCACGCTCCGCACGATCGACTTCCTGACCCTCGTCTCCGACGAGACCCGGCTCGGCGCGGTGCGCTTCCGCGACCGCGGCGGTGCGACGTTTCTCACCGCGAACAGCCCGGTGCCCCCCCTGATCCTGCTGCCGCGCCTGCTGCGCGCGACCACGGCCGTGCTCGAGGATCGCGACACCGCCGATGACCTCGCGCTGCTCCTCGCGCCCGGTACCTCGCTGGGCGGTGCTCGCCCCAAGGCCTCCGTCCGCGACGTGGATGGACGGCTGGCGATCGCCAAGTTTCCCTCACGCGATGATGACTGGCCGATCACGCGCTGGGAGGCCGCGACACTCGCGATGGCCGACGCCGCGGGGATCGAGGTTCCGCCGCAGCGCATGGAGGTCGTGACGACCAGGCCCGTTCTCATCGTCCAGCGCTTCGATCGACGCCAGACACGACGCGTTCCCTACATCTCGGCGCTGACGGCGCTGGCGGCGCGCGATGGCGACATGCGCAGCTACGTCGAGCTCGCCGAGGCGATCCGTCGCCTGAGCGCGGCCCCGCGAGCCGATCTCGCACAGCTGTGGCGTCGGCTCGTGTTCAACATCCTCGTGTCCAACACGGACGACCACCTTCGCAATCACGGCTTCCTGCACCGCGAAGGCGGCTGGAGCCTGGCGCCTGCCTTCGACCTCAACCCCATGCCGACGGATGTGCGGCCGCGCGTTCATGCGCTGGCCATCGACGAGACCGATCAGACCGCGTCGCTCGAGCTCGCGCGCTCGGTGATCGCGTCGTTCGGACTGACGTCACGGGCGGCAGGCGTGATCATTCGCGAGGTCGCCAGGCCGGTGACCGCGTGGCGGAAGTTCGCCAGGGCTCGGGGCATCTCGAATCGGCAGCTCGATCGAATGGCATCGGCGTTCGAGCACGACGATCTCGCGGCGGCGCGCGCGTGACGTTCAGCGGGTGAGGTCGAAGATCAGGAAGTAGGGGACGCGCGTCGCATCGGCGAGGTCGGGCTCGGCGCGGATCGCCTCGTCGGTGGGCTTCGGCTCGCGCAGCGCGCGGATCGTGAAGCCCGCGTCGATCGTCCAGTCGATCCACTGCTCGAGCGTGACGTGCAGCGCGCGCGTGGTGAACTCGTAGCTCCAGCGCTTCCAGGTGTACGGGATCGCGCCGCGCTCGAAGTACCTGTCGACGCACAGCCACCTCTTGCTCTTCTTGTCGTCGCCGCGCTGCCACTGGCGGAACGGCATCGACGAGAACGGGTGCTCGATCGCGGAGACGAACCGCCCGCCGGGCTTCAGCACCTTCGCGACCGCCTTCAGCACGCGCGCGGGCTCGGGGCAGTCCTGCAACGTCAGGCACGCGGTCGCGACGTCGAACGACGCGGCGGGGAACTTCCTGTCGATCAGGGCCGCGTCGAGCACGTCGTACACGATCGCCGCGGGCCCGGTCTCCCGTGCGTGCTGGATCATCCGCGGCGAGATGTCGATGCCGGTGACCTTGGCGCCCCTCTCGTGCATCGCACGCGAGAAGTAGCCGGAGCCACAGCCGACGTCGAGCAGGTCCTTGCCCGCGACGTCGCCCATCATCGCGATCTGATACGGCCCGAAGAACCGGAGGCGATAATAGTCACGCCCCTCGGCCTGCCCCTTGGCATAGGCATCCGCGGCGTAGTCCCACTCTTCGCGGACTCCGTCGGCGTCGAAACGAGGCATCCCGGCACTCTAGTCGATCTGATAGGCTCGACGGTGATGAGGAGCTGGCTGTCCCTCGCGCTGATCCTGGGCGGATGCGCCTCTGCGGACAAGCCCGATCCGAACCAGCAGAACCCCGACGCGAAGCCTCTCACCGACGCGGACACCACGCCCGACGCCTGCCCCGACACCGACAACGACGGCGCGTGCAACGCCGTCGACAAGTGCGCCGGCAAGGACGATCGGATGGACGCCGACTCCGACACCATCCCCGACGGCTGCGAGCGCTGCCCGGGCATGGACGACCGGATCGACGCGAACATGAACATGACGCCGGACTGCGCCGAGCTCATGACGCGCACGATCGACCTCAAGAAGGTCGGCACCAACTTCTGGCGCGGCTGGCACGCGAACACGTCCGCGAGCCACAGCACCGAGAACGACAACACGATCACCGGCACCACCGGCGGCACGATCTACAACACGTACTACGTGTTCTCGCTCGCGGGCTTCACCGCCACGACGATCAGCGAGGTCAAGCTCGAGCTCGAGATGGAGTCGTACGTGTCCTCCGACGCGACCGAGGTCATCTCGCTCTGGGACGTCACCACGCCCGCCGCCACCGTCGAGCAGACCGCCGGCGTGAACATCGCGATCCACAACGACCTCGGCACCGGCCACAAGTACGGCATGGCGACCGTGTCGAGCGCGACCGTCGGCCCGGCGAACCTCGTGTCGTTCACGCTCGACATGCAGGCCAACACCGACGTCAAGGCGAAGCTCGGCAGCGACTTCATCGTCGGCGCGCACCTCGACGCGACGCCCGGCTACGTCCGGTTCAGCGCGGCGGCCGAGGCGCGGATCGCCCGCCTCGTGATCAAGTACCTGCCCTGATCGGGGAGGTCAGAGCTTCTTCAGCGGCTTACCCGCCTTCTCCCAGCCCTCGGTGCCCGCGCTCATCACCGCGACGTTCGTGTAGCCCATCTTCTTGGCGCGCCCGGCGCCACGATGTGAGGCCATTCAACCAGGGCCTCCGCAATAGAACACGAGCTTCGCGGTCTTGTCGGAGGGCAGGATGCTCTGGTCGAACGTCTCCTCGTCCTCGACGAGGACGGCGCCCTCGAGGACGCCGACGCGCTTGCGCGTCTTGTCGCTGTTGCAGTCGAACACGGTCAGCGTCTTGGCGGCGAGGCCGGCCTGGACGTCGTCGATCGAGATCTCCGGGATCGAGTGATCGATCTCGTCGCCGCCGGACTTCTCGGACTTCGAGCAGCCGACGGCGGTGAGCGAACCGAGAGCGAGGACGGACGCGAACAGCAGCGTGCGCATGGGAAGGAGCATACCGCCGACGCGCGCCGGGGCGAGAGCGTTCGTTGCGGCGCTCAACAAACCGCAACAGTCAGGTGCGTGTGGACGCACGCACGAGCGCCGTGGCGATGACCGGCGCCGTCTCGGCGCGGAGGATCCTCGGTCCGAGGCCGACGGAGGTGCACCGGGCGAGGGCCTCGAGCTCCGCGGGCGCGAGCCCCCCCTCGGGGCCGCTCACGAGCGTGACGTGGGTGGCCGCGCCGACGTCGAGCGGGCTGTCGCTCGACGGGTCGAGGACGAGCGTCAGGCTGTCGGGCGGCAGCGCCGCGGCGAGGGATGCGGCCGAGGCGACGCCCGGCACGTGCGCGCACCCGCACTGGCGCGCGGCGGCCTGCGCGGCCGCGGCGAGCTTGGCGATCCGCGCGGCGAGCCGGTCGCCGTCGAGCTGGACGACCGCGCGCGCGGCGGGCCACACGACGATCTCGTCGGCGCCGGCCTCCACGAGCTTCTCGATACACCACTCCATGCGGTCGCCCTTGATCCACGGGATCGCCGCCCGGATCAGCGGGACCGGCGCGGGGACCGCCTCCGGTGCGGCGACCGCGAGCTCCGTCGCGGCATCCGTGATCGTCGAGATCGTGGCGGTCGCGCGGCGGCCGGCGCCGTCCACCAGCTCGACGGTGTCGCCCGGGCGCGCGCGGCGTACGCGCGACAGGTAGTGGTGCTCGTCGCCGGTGATCGCGAGGAGGCCCTCGTCGAGCATCTCGGGACGAACGAAGATCCGCATCAGCGGCGGAGCGTCACCGACGACCACTGCGGATCGTCGGCCGAGGGGCGCACGCGGACGAGGCGCAGGCCCGCGGCGACGAACTCGTCGGCGAGCGGCTGGGCCTGGGGCGTGAGCAGGCCGGAGAGGATCAGCGTGCCGCCGGGCGCGAGGCGCGCGACGAGCGCGGGCATCAGCGCGCGCAGGACGTGGGCCTGGATGTTCGCGAGGACGAGCGGGAACTCCTCGGTGAGCTCCCCGACGGGCGTGAGCTCCGCGGCGATCCGATCGGCGACGCGGTTGGTCGACGCGTTGTCGAGGGTCGCGTCGATGCACAGCGGATCGTTGTCGAGCGCGAGGCACGTCGCCTCGGGCCAGCGCTTGACCGCGGCGATCGCGAGGATGCCGGAGCCGCAGCCGACGTCGAGCACGCGCGAGGGCGAGACCTCCGCGTCGGCGAGCTCCTGGAGCTCCTCCATCACGAGGCGCGTCGAGGCGTGCGTGCCGGTGCCGAAGGCCATGCCCGGATCGAGATCGATCACGACCTCGCTGTCGTGCGCGACGTGGCGCTCCCAGGACGGGACCACCACGAACTGCCGCGTGATGCGCGTGACCTTGAAGTACTTCTTCCAGGCGTCGCGCCACTGCTCCTCGGGCAGCGCCTCGGACAGCTTCACGCGCTGTGGAGAGACGCTCGCGCCGTTGGCCTGCCAGCGCGCGACCGCCTCGGACGTGGCGATCAGCGCGGCCGCGCTGTCGGCGCGATCGACCCAGAACACGACCTCGTCGCCGCGTTGCTCGGTGCCCGCGCTCGCATACGAGATCTCGGAAGCGATCAGGGCCGCGATGTCATCGACATCCGCGGCCCCGACATGGACAACGACCTCGACCCAGTCCCCCACGAAGCTCTACACGGACAAGGAGATCAGCGAGTCGGCGCCGGCGAAACGCGGCGCTTCATCTCGCGGCGGAGACGCTTGCGCGCCTCGCGGGTCTTCCGCTTCTTCTTGACGCTGGGCTTCTCGTAGAAGCGGCGACGCTTCAGCTCCTGCAGGATGCCCTCCTTGGACATCTTCTGCTTGAGGATCTTCATCGCCTTCTCGAGGCTGTCGCGAACCTCGACTTCGACGGGCTTTCCGAACGAGTTCTCCATAGGGGAGGCAAGTGGGTACTCGATCGACGGAGCCCGGTCAAGGCCCCCGTCGAGTCCCGGTCAAACCCTAGGCCTTGTTGTGCTTGTAGAACAGCGTGATGGTCAGGCAGTGGAACTCGGAGTCCGAGCTCTGCGTGACGATCTTGTCGACGATCTCGTGATCCGGGTGGCTGCGAATCCAGTCGGTGATGAGCTCGCCGAGGAGCTCGCGCTCCTTCGCCTTCGTCGCCGAAAACACCTTGACGCCGGTGACATCGATCATCCGCCCGTCCTCCTGTGGAACCGTTGCTTGTGCCAGACGTGCCATTTGCCCTGCACTGTGACCGGACATTCGATTCCAGTCAACCGGTAGAATTGCGATTACGGTGAACATCCGGTGAGGGAGTTGGCGGAGTTAGCTAACGTACGTCGGTTACGCGGCTAAGTGCGCGAAGGCAACCACGCTGGTAGTGTCCGCGGTCTGTAGGAGCCCCCATGTTCCGTCTATTGCTCTCCCTCGCGCTCGCGGCGACCGCCCTCGGGCCGGTCGCTCCGGCCGCCGCCCAGTCCGCCGTCGCCAAGCTGCCGAACGTCGAGACCTTCACCCTCGGCAACGGGCTGTCCGTCGCCGTGCTTCACACCGACGCCGCGCCGGTCGTCGCGGTCCAGGTCTGGTACCGCGTCGGCAGCAAGGACGAGCCGCGCGACCGCCGCGGGTCCGCGCACATGTTCGAGCACATGATGTTCAAGGGCACGAAGCGCCTCCGCGGCGAGGAGCACGCCCAGTTCATCAACGGCATCGGCGGCTACGTGAACGCGCAGACCGACGAGGATGCGACGCACTACATCAACAACCTGCCGTCGGACTACCTGGACTTCGCGATCCAGCTCGAGGCCGAGCGGATGCGAAATCTGCTGTTCCGCAAGGAGATGATCGACGTCGAGCGCGAGGTCGTGAAGGAGGAGATCCGGCAGCAGGAGAACTCGCCGATCGCGAAGGGCTTCCTCCGCTTCCTCGAGGTCGCGTTCACGAAGCACCCCTACGCGTGGACCGCGGGCGGCACGATCAAGGACCTCGACGCGACGACGCCCGACGATCTGCAGAAGTTCTACAACGCGTACTACCAGCCGAACAACGCGATGCTGGTCGTCGTCGGCAAGGTCACGGCCGCGGACGTGAAGGCCTCGGCCGAGAAGCACTTCGGCGCGATCGCGAAGGCCGCCGAGCCGCCGCGCCCGGCGACCGCCGCCCAGGAGCCCGAGCAGAAGGCCAAGCGCAAGGAGACCGTCGAGGCCGGCCAGATCGGCCTGACGCTGGTCGGCTTCCACGTCCCTCCCGCGAAGGACAAGGACGTCTACGCGGTGCAGGTCGCCTCGATCATCCTCGGCGCTGGCGAGTCGTCGCGCCTGAAGCAGCGCCTGAAGGCGATCGACCCCAAGACCAAGCGCCCGCTCGCGCTCGACGGCGGCATGGAGGCGATCATCCGGGAGCACCCGGGCATGACGATCGCGCTCGGCGCGTACCTCGATCCCGCGGCGGCCGACGCTGTCGAGGCCGCGATCCTCGACGAGATCGGCAAGCTCGGCGCGGCGGGCCCGAAGGCCGACGAGCTGCGCAAGGCGAAGAACCAGGTGCAGTCGGGCTTCGTGTTCTCGCTCGAGAACGTCCAGGGCCTCGCCGAGGCGATCGGCCGCTCGTGGATCCTGACCGGCAGCCCGACCTCGTTCATCAAGGACGTCGACCTGATCGAGAAGGTCACGGCGGCCGACGTCCAGCGTGTCGTGAAGCAGTACATGACCCCCGACCGCGCGACCGTCGTGGTCATTCCCCCGAAGGGCCGCTGACCATGAAGCGCCTGATCGCTCTGTCCTGTGTTCTCGCGGCGTGCGGCCCCAAGCCGGCGCCCGCGCCCGTGCCCGTGCTCCCCGGTGACGGCGACGCGAACGTCGCGAAGCCACCCGCCGGGAAGGCCCCGGTCGCGCCCGACGCGTGGTCCGGTCGCACCGACCTCATCAAGGCCCCGGCGCCGAAGCCCCCGGCCGCCGTCGAGCTGCCGCAGATCGACGAGTACAAGCTCGCGAACGGCCTCCAGGTGTACGTGGTGAAGAGCGACCGCCTGCCGGTCGTGAGCTTCCAGCTCGCGGTGCGCGCGGGCCGCATGCACGAGCCGCGGGCGCGGCTCGGCGTCGCCGAGGCGACGGCCGACATGCTGGTGAAGGGCACGAAGAAGCGCGACGCGCTGGCGATCGCGAAGGCGATCGACTTCGTCGGCGGCACGATCGCCGCGGACGCGACGTTCGAGGCGACGCTGCTCTCGTGCTCGGTGCTCGCGAAGTCGACCGGCACGTGCCTCGAGCTCCTGCCCGAGATGCTGACGCAGCCGACGTTCCCGGACACCGAGCTCGTCAAGATCAAGGAGTCGCTGCTCGCCGAGGTGC